>NZ_JBTOQC010000009.1:0-175456 GCF_055284095.1 Pseudomonas sp. HP_08
ACAATCATGACCGGATAAAAGTGAGGCTTGGCGGATTGAGTCCTGTGGAGTTCAGGACTCGTTCGGTGGGCGTGTGGCAATAGACTGTCCAACTTTTTGGGGTCAGATCAGTCTGCGTTAGAGCGGTTTTTCCAGCGCGGTGCGCAGTGCTTGCGCATCACCAAACTGCTGTTGCTCGACCACTTTGCCGTCACGCAATTGCAGCCACAAAATCTTATCTTCATCCCCCGGGTACTGCGGCACCACGCGTGATTCGCGATCGAGCATCACGCGGTAGCTGTAGTCGCGCATTTTCGGGATGGCGAACATCGTGGCGATAATCGAAGGCATTTTCTGGATGTCGGCGACGAACACGGTGTTACGCGCGTCCAGATAGCCCTTGGGCTTGCCTTCAAGGGCTGTCTTGAGCAGTTTGGCCGCGTCCATGCCGCGCGCCACCAGCAGGGTTTGCGCCTGCTCGTTCAAGGTGTAGGGCTGGTCGTACTGGTCGAGCAAGGTCCAGGGCGCCAGGTGTTCGCCGGTCTGCAGGGCCTGCGCGCTCAGGGGCAGCAGCGCCAGCAACAGGATAGGCAGCAATTTCAATGCGTTGTCCTCATGTTGGTTGTCGGGGGCAGTGCAACCGGCGATTGTGCGCCTGTCTGCCGCGTGGCAGGCTACAGGCATGACACGCCGCCTGAACAGGCATTTTCACATTCAGTTACAGCGATGCGACGGCCCAATGGATGATCCAGACTACCTGCGCCTGCTGACCAACCAGGCCGAACAAGCCAATGCCTTTCTTTCCAATGCGCGAAAGTGGGAACGCGAGCGCTGGGTGTGTCAGCGCCTGTTGCAGGGCTTGAATATCCCGCACCGTCACGAGGATTTCCTGCCGGCCAGTCAGGAGCCGCCGGACGTGCTGTTTCACGATGCGCGCTTTGAGGTGTTTTTCGTTATCGACGAAGGCCGGCGCCTGAACGATGAATGGCGCGACGAACTCGCCCGTCGGCGCAGCGCTTATAACCTCAGCCAGTTGGTACGCCGTGAGGCCAAGCCAAAGCGGGTTCCGGCGCCGGCGCTGTTGCGGCGTCTGGCACCGACCCTGAGCAAGAAGGCCAGCAATTACCGCGAGCGCGGGCTGGACCTGGGCGAGCTGGATATCATTGCCTTTGCCAGCCTCAAGCGTGAATCGCTTGACCTTAACAGCCACTTTCCGCCGCCCACTGAATATTTGCGTCAGGGCTGGCGCTCGCTGTCGCTGGTCGGATCAAACTTTGCCCGAGTGCTGTTTGCCCATCCCGGCGCGCCGGATTTCTTGCGGACCAACCTGGGCCGTACCGTGGTGTTCGATGTGGGGATCAGCCTGTGATGAGTCCGTTGCAACAGTTGATTGCCGATGTACCGCAACAAGGCCAGGTGCGCTGGATCGGCGTGCGTCCGCAATCGCGCGCGACGATGATCGAGCTGGAAGCAGTGGAGGCACGCCGCGAAGCCGGCCTGACCGGTGACCACGCCCGCCCCGGCCCGCGCAATGCCCGGCAAGTGACGCTGATTCAGTGGGAGCATTTGGCGGTGATCAGCTCGCTGCTGGGCCGCGCGGCCGATAATCCGGTGCTGGCGCAGGAGCTGCGGCGCAATCTGGTGATCAGCGGTATCAATCTGTTCAGCCTCAAAAACCGGCGCTTTCGGATCGGTCAGGCGATTCTGGAGACCACGGGCTGGTGCCAGCCTTGCGCGCGGCTGGAGCAGAATCTGGGCCTGGGCACGTTTCAGGCCGTACGCGGGCATGGCGGAATCACGGCGCGAGTGATACAAAGCGGAATCATTCGCTTGTGCGACACGCTGCAAGTCGAACCACTGGACGCTCAAGCCCCGCTCTTATAAACCTTGTAACGTGTTCGCGGTCTATTGCGTCTATACCCCATTCAATACGAGTCGTGCGTTGTGCCCAGCCACCTCTTGAAGCCCTTTTCAGCACGGTCCGCCGCTATGAGCTGCCCTATTGCGCTCGCGAAGACCGTGCCACCCGCTTTCCTTAACCTTACGAGTAATCCCTATGACTCATCGCATTGTCATCGTTGGCGGCGGCGCCGGCGGTCTCGAGCTGGCCACTCGCCTGGGTAAAACCCTGGGCAAGAAAGGCACCGCCAGCGTCACGCTGGTCGACGCCAACCTGACCCACATCTGGAAACCACTGCTGCACGAAGTGGCGGCCGGTTCGCTCAACTCTTACGAGGACGAGCTGAACTATGTGGCTCAGGCCAAGTGGAATCACTTCCAGTTCCAGCTCGGGCGCATGACCGGGCTGGATCGCGCCAATCGCAAGATTCATCTGGCGGCGACTCAGGATGAGAACGGCAACGAGCTGGTGCCGGCGCGCAGCCTGGACTACGACAGCCTGGTGATCGCGGTGGGCAGCACCACCAATGATTTCGGCACGCTGGGCGCTGCCGAGCACTGCCTGTTCCTCGATACCCGCAAACAGGCCGAGCGCTTTCACCAACAGTTGCTCAACCGCTACCTGCGTGCGCACGCCGGCCAGGACGACAGCACTCAGGAAATTACCGTGGCCATCGTCGGCGCTGGCGCCACCGGCGTCGAGCTGGCGGCCGAGTTGCACAACGCCGCTCACGAACTCGCCGCCTACGGGCTGGGCCGGCTCAAGCCGGAGAATCTGCGCATTACCGTGATCGAAGCCGGCCCGCGGGTATTGCCTGCCCTGCCCGAGCGTATTGGCGGCCCGGTGCACAAGACCCTGGAAAAACTCGGCGTCACGGTGCTGACCAATGCGGCGGTCAGTGAAGTGACTGCCGACACACTGGTCACCAGCAGCGGCCAGATCATTCCAGCGGTGCTCAAGGTCTGGGCAGCGGGTATTCGTGCGCCGGGCTTCCTGCAGGACCTGGACGGGCTGGAGAGCAACCGCATCAACCAGTTGCAGGTGTTGCCGACGCTGCAAACCACCCGCGACGAAAACATCTTCGCCTTTGGCGATTGCGCCGCCTGCCCGCAAAAAGGCAGCGACCGCAACGTGCCGCCTCGCGCCCAGGCAGCGCATCAACAGGCCTCGTTGCTGGCCAAATCGCTGCGCTTGCGCATCGAAGGCAAGGCGCTGCCGGAATACCGCTATCAGGACTACGGCTCGCTGATCTCGCTGTCGCGCTTCTCGGCGGTCGGCAACCTGATGGGCAACCTCACCGGCAGCGTGATGCTGGAAGGCTGGCTGGCGCGGATGTTCTATATCTCGCTGTACCGCATGCACCAGATGGCGCTGTATGGCGCGTTCCGTACGCTGATGCTGATGCTGGGCAGCCGGATCGGCAAGGGCACCGAGCCGAGAATGAAGCTGCATTGATCTGAACCTGTAGGAGCCCGCTTGCCGGCGACCGGCTGCGCAGCAGTCGTAAATTTTCAGCGTTTTGCAGAATTTTGTGAGCGCTTTGCGCTCAATCGCGGGCAGAGCGCGCTCCTACAACGCCGTTCGGTGCAAGACGCTGCAATTTCTTGAATCAAATCCCCACTGCACCAGTCACACCTTTCGAAGGCCGGAAAACCGGCGAGTCTACGAACGAGGTGCGGTATGGATTTGGCTATCAAAGGGCGGGTTGCGCTGATTACCGGCGCCAGTGGCGGCATCGGCCTGGCGACCGCGCGTCTGTTGGGCGAGGAAGGTGTACATCTGGTGCTGACCGATCTGGATCAGGATGCACTGAATAAAGCGTGCAGCGGTTTGCCAGGTGAACCCATGCTGTTCGCGGCCGACATGACTGATCAGGCTCAGGTCGATCATCTGGTCAGGCAGGCAGGCGCCCGCTTCGGCCATGTCGATATCGTGGTGCATACCGCAGGCGTCACCGGCGCCAAGGGTGATCCACTGGAACTGACCGATGAAGACTACCAGCACGCCTGGGACACCGACTTTTTCTCGGCCGTGCGCGTTGCCCGCGCAACTATTCCCACGATGCGCAGCCGCAACTGGGGCCGCTTTGTCTGCATCACTTCGGAAAACGCCGTACAGCCCTACTGGGAAGAGGCGGTCTACAACACAGCCAAAGCCGCGCTGGCAGCCTTCGTGAAGAACCTGTCGTACAAAGAGGCCGCCCACGGCGTGTTGTGCAACACGGTGGCGCCCGCTTTTATCGAAACCAATATGACCGACGGCATGATGAAACAGCGTGCCGAGGAAATGGGCGTGTCGTTCGAAGAGGCCGTGAAGACTTTTCTGGATGAGGAACGTCCAGGCATCGTGCAGAAGCGTCGGGGCCAGGTCGAGGAAGTCGCGGCGGCGATTGCCTGGCTGGTGTCGGACCGGGCGACGTTCGTCAACGGCAGCAATCTGCGGGTCGACGGTGGATCGGTTCAGGCGGTGCAGAACTGATCACACATTACAAAACCCGTACGCACAAAAAAGGCGTCCCGAAGGACGCCTTTTTTGTTTGATTCACAGCAATGAATCTGTGAATCCAGATTTTCGCCCTGGCAAAGCCAAGTGAAAATGGTCGGGGTAAGGGGATTCGAACTCCTGACATCCTGCTCCCAAAGCAGGCGCGCTACCGGACTGCGCTATACCCCGTTTCTGCTTAAAACACGCCCCGTTAAGGGCGTTTTTACAAGAATGATGCGACTGGCATCATTTCCCTAAGATTTAGCCAACTACAGCAAGGCCAAAAATGGTGGGTCGTGTGGGATTCGAACCTACGACCAATTGGTTAAAAGCCAACTGCTCTACCAACTGAGCTAACGACCCAAAAATGGTCGGGGTAAGGGGATTCGAACTCCTGACATCCTGCTCCCAAAGCAGGCGCGCTACCGGACTGCGCTATACCCCGACTTGTACAACCTGAACCTGAATCTGGCTCCACGACCTGGACTCGAACCAGGGACCCAGTGATTAACAGTCACTTGCTCTACCAACTGAGCTATCGCGGAACGTCTTCAGATCCAATCTCTTCGGCGTTTACACTTCGCGTTTCGCGTTACGTTCACGTCTCTGAGGCGCGCCATTCTACAAGATTAAAAACACCTGTCAACACCCTAAATTGCTTTTACTACAATGATTTGCGATTTTTTTTCAAAGTCGCTTTTTGGCGCTGCCAGACACCTATAAAGAGAAAGGCTCCCTTTATAGGGAGCCTTTCAGGGTCACGCATGAATCAGAACCGCAGTATCAGGCAAACACGATCTCATCGCCTTGCAGGCTACCGGTAATGGTCGACCCTGGCAGGAAGCGTCCCGACAGAATCAGCTGCGCCAGCGGGTTCTCGATCCAGCGCTGGATGGCACGCTTGAGCGGCCGTGCGCCATACACCGGGTCATAGCCCACCGCGATCAGCTTGTCCAAGGCCTCAGGGCTGAGCACCAGGTTCAGTTCACGCTCGGCCAGGCGGCCCAGCAGACGGCTCAGCTGGATCTGGGTAATGCCGGCAATCTGCTCACGACCCAGCGGCTCGAAGATCACCACCTCGTCGATACGGTTGATGAACTCGGGGCGGAAGTGCGTACCCACGGCATCCATCACCGCGGCGCGTTGCGCTTCACGATCACCGACCAGTTCCTGAATCTGCGCCGAGCCCAGGTTGGAGGTCATCACGATCACGGTATTGCGGAAATCCACCGTGCGGCCATGGCTGTCGGTCAGGCGGCCGTCTTCCAGTACCTGCAACAGAATGTTGAACACATCGGGGTGGGCCTTCTCGACCTCATCCAGCAGGATCACCGCGTACGGTTTGCGCCGTACGGCTTCGGTCAGGTAGCCGCCCTCTTCATAGCCCACATAGCCCGGTGGCGCACCGATCAGCCGCGCCACGGAGTGTTTCTCCATGAACTCGGACATATCGATGCGGACCATGGCCTCTTCGGTGTCGAACAGGAACTCGGCCAGCGCCTTGCACAGCTCGGTCTTGCCGACCCCGGTAGGGCCGAGGAACATGAACGAGCCGCTCGGGCGGTTCGGATCGGAGAGCCCGGCACGTGAACGGCGCACCGCGTTGGCCACCGCCACCACGGCCTCTTCCTGACCGATCACGCGCTGGTGCAGCAGGCTTTCCATCTTCAGCAGCTTCTCACGCTCGCCTTCGAGCATCTTGGCCACCGGGATGCCGGTCCATTTGGAAACCACCTCGGCGATTTCTTCTTCGGTGACCCGGCTGCGCAGCAACTGGTTCTCTGGCTTGCCATGCTGGTCGACCATTTGCAGGCTGCGTTCCAGGTCCGGGATGATCCCGTACTGCAATTCAGCCATGCGGTTGAGGTCGCCACGCCGACGCGCGGCTTCCAGCTCCTGACGCGATTGCTCGATCTTTTGCTGAATCTGCGCAGAGCCGGTCACTTCAGCTTTTTCCGAGGTCCAGATTTCTTCGAGGTCGGCGTATTCACGCTCCAGACGCTCGATCTCGACCTGCAGCTTTTCCAGGCGCTTAAGCGCAGCCTCGTCATCTTCTTTCTTTAAGGCCTGCGATTCGACCTTCAGTTGAATCAGGCGGCGCTCCAGACGGTCGAGCACTTCGGGCTTGGAGTCGATCTCCATACGAATGCGGCTGGCCGCTTCGTCGATCAGGTCGATGGCCTTGTCGGGCAACTGCCGGTCAGTGATATAGCGGTGGCTGAGCTTGGCCGCCGCAATGATCGCGCCGTCGGTGATCGCCACCTTGTGGTGGACCTCATAGCGCTCTTTAAGGCCACGCAGAATGGCGATGGTGTCTTCTTCGCTCGGCTCCTCGACCAGTACCTTCTGGAAGCGCCGCTCAAGGGCCGCGTCCTTCTCTATATATTGGCGGTACTCGTTGAGCGTGGTCGCGCCGACGCAGTGCAGCTCGCCACGCGCCAGCGCCGGCTTGAGCATATTGCCGGCGTCCATCGAACCCTCGCCTTTGCCGGCGCCGACCATGGTGTGCAATTCGTCGATAAACAGGATGATCTGGCCTTCCTGCTTGCCCAGTTCGTTGAGCAGCGACTTGAGGCGCTCTTCGAATTCGCCACGGAACTTGGCACCGGCGATCAATGCGCCCATGTCCAGCGACAGTAAACGCTTGCCGCGCAGGCCATCGGGCACTTCACCATTAATGATGCGTTGCGCCAGGCCCTCGGCAATAGCGGTCTTGCCCACGCCGGGCTCACCGATCAGCACCGGGTTGTTCTTGGTACGGCGCTGCAACACCTGAATGGTGCGGCGGATTTCATCGTCGCGACCGATCACCGGGTCGAGCTTGCCTTCTTCGGCGCGCTTGGTCAGGTCGATGGTGTACTTGTCCAGGGCCTGCCGCGATTCCTCGACATTGGCGTCATTGACCGCATTGCCGCCGCGCAGGTTATTGATGGCGTTTTCCAAGGCTTTTTTGCTTACGCCCTGGCCGAGCAGCAATTTGCCGATCTTGCTGTTTTCGTCCATGGCCGCCAGCAGCACCACTTCGCTGGAGATGAACTGGTCGCCCTTCTGTTGCGCCAGGCGGTCGGCCTGGTTGAGCAGGCGCGCCAGATCCTGCGACATGTTGACGTCGCCGGTGGGGTTCTGGATTTTCGGCAAGGCATCGAGCTCTTTGCCCAGTTCCTTGCGCAGGCTGGTGACATCAAAGCCGACCTGCATCAGCAAGGGCTTGATCGAGCCGCCCTGCTGTTCAAGCAAGGCGTGAAGCAGATGCACCGGTTCGATGGCCGGATGATCGAAACCGACGGCCAACGATTGGGCATCGGATAAGGCTAACTGGAGTTTGCTGGTCAATCTGTCGATACGCATTCTTCACCTTCCTATTGAGCAGGCCGGAGCAATGAACACACCTGTAAAGAAAACCTGCTGGATTACCCGTTAGATGCGGACAATTCTGCAGGTTTCAAGGTAAGACAGCTGATATGAATCAGTCGCGTGCGATCCACACAAGGGAAGCGAAGCGCCCGGTACGGGCAGCGCGGCGATAGGAGAAAAACCGTTCGTCGGTAAAGGTATCGAAACCACCACCGTAAACCGCCTGAATGCCATGCGCGGCCAGGCGCAGGCGCGCCAGCGCGTAGATATCGGCCATGTAGCGGCCGGCATTAACGCTGGGAATAAAGGCAGCCGTGGTTTCAGGATGGGTGCCGATGAACGCCTCACGCACCTCGGCGCCAACCTCGAAGGACGGCTGGCCGATGGCGGGGCCCAGCCACACCAGAATATCGTCCGCAGCGCTGTGCAGGCTGTCGGCCGTGGCTTCCAGCACGCCAGCGGCCAGACCCCGCCAGCCGGCGTGAGCGGCGGCAACGTGAGTGCCGGCGCGGTTGCAGAACAAGGCCGGCAGGCAGTCGGCGGTCATGATGGTACAGGCCACGCCGGGCGTTTCGCTCCAGCTGGCATCGGCCTCATCGACACGCGCAGGGTCGGCCTGCGCCACCACCACACCGTGGACCTGACGCAGCCAGGCCGGCTGCACGTTCAATTGCGAGGTCAGTTGCAAGCGATTGCTGGCCACCGCGTCAGGACTGTCCTGAACATGGTCGCCCAGATTGAAGCGGTCGAACGGGGCCTGACTGACGCCGCCGGCTCTGGTGGTCACGCAGGCACGAACGTGCGCCGGCGCGGGCCAGTCAGGCGTCAGCCAGTCGCGGGTCACCCGACGAACGCCTCGCGGTCCTGCTTGAGCAGCGATAGCAGCCAGACGAAGTCTTCCGGCAACGGCGATTCCCAGCGCATGCGCTGGCCGGTCACCGGGTGATCCAGCTCCAGGAAACGGGCATGCAGCGCTTGACGCGGGAAGGTTTTGAGCGACTCGACCAGGGTCTGGCTGGCGGCCGGCGGAATGCGGAAGCGTCCGCCGTAGGCCGGGTCGCCGATCAACGGGAAGTTGATATGCGCCATGTGCACACGAATCTGGTGGGTACGGCCGGTTTCCAGCTTGACCCGCACATGGGTGTGGCTACGGAAACGGTCCAGTACGCGGTAATGACTCACCGCCGGCTTGCCATTGTCCATCACCGCCATGCGCTGGCGTTGCTGGCCGTGACGACCGATCGGTGCGTCGATCTTGCCGCCGGCAGTCACGACACCGATCACGATGCACTCATAAATGCGGCTGACCGTGCGGCCCTGCAACTGGTTGACCAGTTGGGTCTGGGCCTGCAACGTCTTGGCCACCACCATCAAGCCGGTGGTGTCTTTATCCAGACGGTGCACGATGCCGGCGCGCGGCACATTGATGATGTCGGGCACGTGGTGCAGCAAGGCATTGAGCAGCGTGCCGTCGGCATGGCCGGCGGCCGGATGCACGACCAGGCCTGCAGGCTTGTTGATGACCAGGATCTGATCGTCTTCGTAGACGATGTCCAGAGCGATGTCCTGGGCGATCCACTCGCCCTGGGCTTCCTGCTCGGCAGTCAGGTGCAGAATGGAGCCGCCGTAGACGATATCGCGCGGGCGCAAAACGTTGCCGTCGACCGTCAGACGGCCGTCCTTGATCCAGGTGACAAGGCGCGAACGCGAGTATTCGGCAAACAATTGGGCGGCGACTTGATCGAGGCGTTGACCACCCGAATCGGACGGTACCTCTGCGCTTAGTTCTATATTTTCGGACATGGCCAGACTGGAAGGCGGCTAGCCTTTGGTTTCGGCAGCGCGCTTGTGGTTAAATACGGCGTCTTTTGCCCCGACAGTTTTCGCGGGGCGCTCATCATAACAGGACGGCCCCGCCCAAGACAGCAGGCCGTTATAGGACGCAAGCCGCCATGCAAGTGAAACACCTGCTGCTGATCGCCATCCTCGCAACGACTGCGGCCTGCTCGTCGAAAGAAGTCATTGACGAGAACCTAAGCGAAGTCGAGCTGTACCAGCAGGCGCAGAACGACCTGGGGAACAACAGCTACAACAGTGCAACCGAGAAGCTCAAGGCACTGGAGTCGCGGTATCCGTTCGGTCGCTACGCCGACCAGGCACAGCTCGAACTGATCTACGCGAACTACAAGAACGGTGAACCGGAGGCTGCCAAATCGTCTGCCGAACGTTTTATCCGTCTGCACCCCGAGCATCCGAACGTCGACTACGCGTACTACATGCGCGGCCTGACCTCCTTCGACCAGGACGTTGGCCTGCTGGCGCGCTTCCTGCCGCTGGACCAGACCAAACGTGACCCGGGCGCGGCCCGCGACTCGTTCAACGAGTTCGCCCAGTTGACCAGCCGTTACCCCAACAGCCGTTACGCGCCCGACGCCAAGCAGCGCATGATTTATCTGCGCAACCTGCTGGCGGCCTACGAAATCCACGTGGCCGACTACTACCTGACCCGCCAGGCGTATGTCGCAGCTGCCAACCGTGGCCGTTATGTCGTAGAAAACTTTCAGGAAACCCCATCGGTCGGCGACGGCCTGGCGGTGATGGTCGAGGCCTACCAGCGTCTGCACCTGGACGACCTGTCGGCCACCAGCCTTGAAGTGCTGAAAGCCAACTACCCGAAACACCCGCAACTGGCCGATGGCGAGTTCAGCCCACGCGAGCCTGAAGCCGACAACCGTTCCTGGCTGTCCAAGGCGACCCTGGGCATGATCGGTAGCAGCGCTCCGCTGCCACCGGGCGAAACCCGCGCCAATCAGGACATCGTGCGTCAGTACCAGGACGCCAAGTCGGCCATCCCGAAAGAGCTGCTGCCGGAAAACCAAGCAGAACTCGACGAGCAGGCTGAAGAAGCACAAAAAGCTGAAGGCAAGAAAAGCCGTTCGTGGTTCAGCTACGCAACGTTCGGTCTGTTCGATTAAGATCGTACGCTGATAAAAAAGAGGCCTGCGGGCCTCTTTTTTTGTCTATATTTGCGCTCTGTGTCACCCCACTTTAGGCTCGCTGCCGATCAGTCAAGGTCAACACGGACTTGTGGGAGGCAGCTCTGCTGGCGGTTGCCGCGGTACAGACGCGGCAGATGTGCCGACTTTACTGGCCATATCGCGAGCAGAGCTCTCTCCCACAGATTCAGTTTCAGGCGAAAACCGCCTTACTTAACTGTCGCGCTGTTTTTATCCACATCATCCAACTTCAAGCGGTTAACCATGATTCGCCTCATCTTCTGGGTCGTCCTGATTGCGGCGGCCGTCTGGTTCGTCAAGCGCCTGCTCAACCCGCCGCGCAAGCCGCCTGCCGCACCGCCCGCCGAGTCTGCGCCCGCGCCCATGGTGCGTTGCGCGCAGTGCGGCGTTCACCTGCCTCGCGACCGCGCATTAAGCCTGGAACAGCAATGGTATTGCAGCGAGGCACACAGGCTCCAAGGCCCCGCCTCGCGTGAACACTGAGCCGCTTTTACTCGGCAGCCCGCTCGCGCAAAGGATCCTGCGGCTCTACCATCTTTATCGTCTGGTCATCGGCATCATGCTGGTGCTGCTGGTGTCCACCGACCTGGACATCGAGCTGCTGGAAATGGCCAACCCGAACCTGTTTCGGGCCGGCTGCTGGATTTATCTGGTGTTCAATATTCTGGTGGTGGTGCTGCTGGAGCGGCCCCGCCACAAGGCGCAGATGTTCAGCCTGGCACTGAGCGATGTGATTCTGCTCTCGGGACTGTTCTATGCCGGTGGCGGGCCGGCCAGCGGCATCGGCAACCTGCTGATCGCCTCGGTCGCCATCAGCAATATCCTGCTGCGCGGGCGTATCGGCCTGTTGATCGCGGCGATGTCGGCGATCGGCATCATCTACCTGACCTTCTACCTGAGCTTCAACAACAGCAAGACCTCCAACGATTATGTGCAGGCAGGCAGCCTGGGCGCGCTGTGCTTTGCCGCCGCCCTGCTGATGCAGGCCCTGACCGCGCGCCTGCAAGTCAGCGAAGGGCTGGCCGAACAACGCGCCGCCGATGTCGATAACCTCGAAGAACTCAATGGCCTGATCCTGCAACGCATGCGCACCGGCATTCTGGTGCTCGATGCCGGCCGACAGGTGTTGCTGGTCAATCAGAGCGCCCTGACCCTGCTGGGCCATGAGCAGTTGCTGGGCCAGTTGATCGACGACTATTGCCCGCATCTGGTCGAACGCCTGCGCCACTGGCACATGAATCCGATACGGGTACCCGGCAGCTTCCAGAACTCGCCCGCCGGTCCCGTGCTGCAAGCCAGCTTTGCCACCCTCAACCGCCGCGATCAACGCCAGACCCTGGTGTTTCTCGAAGACCTGTCGCAAATCGCCCACCAGGCCCAACAGCTCAAGCTCGCAGCTTTGGGGCGCCTTACGGCCGGCATCGCCCACGAGATCCGCAACCCGCTGGGCGCGGTCAGCCATGCGGTGCAATTGCTCAACGAATCAGAGGAGCTGAGCACTGACGACCGTCGCCTGGGGCAGATCATTCACGACCAGTCGCGGCGCATTAACGTGGTCATCGAAAACGTTCTGCAACTGTCGCGTCGGCGCGAGTCCGAAGCCCAGTTACTCGACCTGGCGAGCTGGCTGAGCGCTTTTGTCAGTGAATGGCGCAGCAGCGCCGCGCCCCATCAGCATTTGCACAGCGACATTGGCGGCGGCCTGCTGACCACGCGCATGGACGCCGAACAACTGCACCAGATCCTCAGCAACCTGGTGCACAACGGCTTGCGCCACAGCGGCCAGGCCCACGAGCAGGCGCAGGTCTGGCTGCGGCTGTTTCACCACCCCGTCAGCGACCTGCCGACCCTGGAAGTGCTCGACGATGGCAGCGGCGTGGCCGAGCAGCACCTGAGCAAGATATTCGAGCCGTTTTTCACCACGCAAACCAAAGGCACCGGCCTTGGCCTGTACCTGTCCCGCGAACTGTGCGAAAGCAATCAGGCGCACCTGGACTATTCTCTGCGACAAGGCGGCGGCAGTTGTCTGCGCATTACCTTCGCCCACCCGTTCAAGTTGAGTTGAGCATGACCCCACGGCAAAAAATCCTGATCGTTGACGATGAGCCGGACATTGGCGAACTCCTGGAAATCACTCTGGGCCGCATGAAGCTCGACACCCGCAGCGCCCGCAATGTCAGCGAGGCCCGCGACTGGCTCAAGCGTGAAGCCTTCGACCTGTGCCTGACCGACATGCGCCTGCCCGACGGCAATGGCCTCGAACTGGTGCAGCATATCCAGCAGAAATACCCGCAAGTGCCGGTGGCGATGATCACCGCCCATGGCAACGTCGACCTCGCCATTGGCGCGCTCAAGGCCGGTGCGTTCGACTTTCTGACCAAGCCGGTCGACCTCACCCGCCTGCGCGAACTGGTCAGCAGCGCCTTGCGCCTGCCAGGCAGCGCGGCGCCTGCTCACAGCATCGACAGCCGCCTGCTGGGCGACTCGCCACCCATGCGCGCCTTGCGCAAGCAGATCGACAAGCTGGCGCGCAGCCAGGCGCCGATCTATATCAGCGGCGAGTCGGGCAGCGGCAAGGAACTGGTCGCACGCCTGATCCACGAACAAGGCCCGCGCGCCGACAAGCCGTTCGTGCCGGTCAACTGCGGCGCCATTCCTTCGGAGTTGATGGAGAGCGAGTTCTTCGGCCATCGCAAGGGCAGCTTTACCGGCGCCCATGAAGACAAGCCCGGCCTGTTTCAGGTCGCCAATGGCGGCACGCTGTTTCTCGATGAAGTCGCCGACCTGCCGCTGGGCATGCAGGTCAAGCTGTTGCGCGCCATTCAGGAAAAGTCCGTGCGCAGCGTGGGAGGCCAGCAGGAACAGGTGGTGGACGTGCGCATTCTGTGCGCCACCCACAAGGACCTGAACCTTGAAGTCAGCGCCGGGCGCTTTCGTCAGGACTTGTATTACCGGCTCAATGTCATCGAGCTGCGCGTGCCGCCCCTGCGCGAGCGCCGCGAAGACATCGAAACCCTGGCCACCAGCGTGCTGCAACGCCTGGCCAACAACTACAGCCAGCCCCTCGCCCGCCTGCACCCACAAGCCCAGGAAACCCTGAAGAACTACCGTTTCCCGGGCAATGTGCGCGAACTGGAAAACATGCTGGAGCGGGCCTATACGCTGTGCGAGAACGATCAGATTCTGGCAGAAGACCTGCGCCTGTCCGACAGCACAAACGCGCAGGAAAGCGACGCGCACAGCCTGGCGGGCATCGATAACCTGGAAGACTATCTGGAAAGCATCGAGCGCAAACTGATCCTGCAGGCCCTGGAAGAAACCCGCTGGAACCGCACCGCCGCCGCCCAGCGCCTGAGCCTGTCATTCCGCTCGATGCGTTACCGGCTCAAGAAGCTGGGGCTGGATTAACCGTTATGGACACTCCCTCCGTAGGAGCTGCTTCAGCCGCGAAGGCATCACCGCAAAATGTGGCGCATGTGTTCCCGGCTAAAGCCGGTCCTACGCCTACACCCGCCCTGCCGGAGCATACGGCGCGGGATCGATGATCGGCTCGCGGCCCAGCAGCAAATCGCTCAGTAACTGGCAAGACGCCGGCGCCAGCACCAGGCCGTTGCGGAAATGGCCGCAATTGAGCCACAGCCCGGCAAACCCCGGCAGCTCGCCGATATATGGAATGCCTTCAGGCGAGCCCGGCCGCAACCCGGCCCAGTGACCGACGATTTCAGCGTCGGCCAACGCCGGCAGCAGGTCGATGGCGCTGGCCCTGAGGCTGGCTTGCGCTGCCTCGGTCGGGGTCTTGTCGAAGCCTTCATATTCCAGGGTACTGCCGACCAGAATATGCCCGTCGCGGCGAGGAATCGCATAACGCCCCTTGGCCAGCACCATGCTCGGCAAAAAGTCCGCCGCGCACTTGAACAGAATCATCTGGCCCTTGACCGGCTCGACCGGCAACTCGACGCCCAGCGGCTTGAGCAACTCGCCGCTCCAGGCGCCAGCGGCCAGCACCACCCGTTCGCTGTGGATAACCCCGTCACGGGTGGCAACGCCCTGCACCTTGCCGTCCTGATGCACCAGGCCGGTGACTTCGCACTGCTCGCGAATCTCCACCCCCGGCATGGCCTGCAAGGCCGCCTTGAGGGATTTGACCAGCCGCGGATTGCGCACATTGGCGACATCGGCCATGTAGATGGCGCTCTTGTATCCTGACCCCAGCACCGGCACGGCATCGTGCACTGCCGAGACATCGACGCGGCTCAGCGGCCGCTGCTCACGCACCGCCCAGGCCAGCGCTTGCTCTTCATCGTCCAGATCGAGCCAGTACAGGCCGGTGGTGTGTACTTCAGGGTCAAGGCCGGTCTGGGCGTGCAAGCGCTCGCCCAGCTGTGGATAAAAATCCTGCGACCAGTGCGCCAGCGCGGTGACTGCCGGGCTGTAGCGCCACGGGTAAAGCGGCGAGACGATCCCGCCGCCTGCCCAGGACGACTCGCGACCCAGCTCGGTGCGCTCCAGCAATACGACGGGCTGGCCTTCATGGGCGAGGTTATAGGCGGTCAACAGGCCGATTACGCCGCCGCCGATGATGACTATGGGTTGCTTTGACATTCTGTTCTCGGGTCAAAGGAAAAAAGGCACTAGCGGCTCCAGCAGTCCTTGGGGGTCACACCGCTGGTAGCACCCGGATTAGTCCGCGCGCCGGTATTGGTGATGGTGAATACACCGCATTTGTCATTCAGCATCATGCCCTTGCCCGTCGCTGCCAGGCTGAAGTTCTGGTCATTGAGTACTGCAGCAATGGTGTAGTAGTCATTACCGGCTGAAATCACCGGCGCCGGATTACCGTTATAAACCCCTTTCTGCGAATACCAGCGCTCCAGCACCTGGGTCTGCTCCGAAAGCAGACTTGCAATCGCCGAACGCTGGGTGCGCTTCACGTACTCGGTATAACTGGGATAAGCGATGGCGGCCAGAATACCGACAATCGCCACGACTATCATGAGTTCGATCAAGGTAAAACCACGGTTTTTGCTGTGCATGCGTGCTCCTTGCTATTGGATCTGTCGCCACATGATGCGCTGGAAGATGTTGGCAGAACCCGGCGGTTCTATCAGTTTCTCGATATTGTTGCCGACGATGATGTAGCGGTTGTCATTGACGCCACCGCTACCGGCAACATAAGCCGCCTGCACAGGAATGCCGCCGCCAAAGCCTCGACCGGCAGTCAACCCGTCCAGCGCGCTGATGAGATCGTCGCCATTGGTGTCCAGTACCGGGTAGCTGAGCATCGCACCGTTGGCCGCATCCAGCTCGAACAAGCGGCCTGTACCGGTACTTTCACAAGGATCGGTCGAGTTCACCGCTGCCGTCGTGAAGATAATCCGGCCACGCGTAGTCTGCGCCGGATAGATGATACGTTCACCCAGATAAGGCGCAGCGGTGGCCAGTGGCATGTACCAGCCTTTACGCGTCGCCCAGTCCACGCTGTTCGTGGTGGAAGTAAAGTACGTCGCATTGCTGCCCGTAACGGAACCGTTGATGTTCTGCACCTGCAGGTTGCTCTCGACGATGCTGCCTGTGCCCGCACTGGCATCCCAGATGGCATAGAACGCTTGCTGCGCCGTGGTTTGCTTGTCGGTGGTCTCACTGAACTTGCCGGTGCCGAAATAAACGATCTTGCCGTTCTGCGGATGATCCAGTATCAACGGCTGAACCGTGATCGGCTGGGCATCACCACGGGGTGCGGTAAACAGCGGCGATCCGTTGAAGGCCAGTTTCCAGCCGCTGGCGGCTGCCGAGCTGAGGTCAAACTTCCACATCCGCCCTTTGAGGTCCCCGGCATAGGCAGCCTGCACCACGTTGTGTGAGTTGACCACCAGCTTGACCGACGACAGGCCGTTATCGGTTTCGTTGTTCAATACCGGTGTCTGGATCTCGGTAATGAACGCACCGGTATTGGCATTAAGCACATACAGCGAAGCGCGACCGGTAAAACTGCCATAGCCATTGCCCAGTAACACGATGCCAGTGCCATCGCTCATGCGTGCCACTTCAGGCCTGGCGTAGGCATAGCCCAGGTTATTGAAGCGGTTACTGGTGTCGGAAGTGTCCGGCGCTTTGACCTCCCATAACGCACTGATCGTATTGTTATTGTCGGCTTCGAACAGCTTGATGGCGAAAAAGCCCTTGCCGCCTGCGCCAGTGCCACCGTAGGCCACGGTACGCCAGTCAGTGCCGGAGCCGGCCTGGGTATCGAAGACTGCAATCTGGCCATCGACGGTGAACTTGTGCACCCCCAGCCCGTAAGTGGTCGAGGCAATGGTCGAGAGCGACGACAACGCCGTGGACGGCAGATAGGCATAGCGACGCAAACCACTGTCGAGGTTGAGCACGTTGAAAAAACCATCGTTGGCGTTGACCAACAGACTGTTGGTCATGTTGGCGGCCTTTTTGCTCAGGTAAGTGTTGTAAGAGGTATCACCCGCCAGATCGGCGGCGGTCTTGTCGCTGCCCATGGCGGCAATCAATGGCGAATTGACGATATCGCCCAACAACCGGGTCCGGGTGCGCAAGCTGGCATTGGCAGTGCCCTTGGTCCAGTTGATCAGGTTGGCGCCGGTTACACCGGTGGGCAGGCTGGTATTGAGTACCGTCTGCTGGGCCGGCGAAAAGTTGGCGTAATCCAGGCTGATACGGGTCGGCGTCGCTGCTGTACTCCATGACTCGAAGGTCGGTGCCGTAGCCGTGCTGGTAATCGTGGTGTCCGTCGTCCAGGCGACGCTGCCCAGCGCACCGGTCGTGGCGTTGAGGTTGTAAGCGCGAATGGTGCCGCGCCAGTCGGCCGGGTCATACAGCGTCTGGTAGAAGCGAGTGCCACTTTGCAACGTTGCCGAGTTGGCGGCACCACCGCCACCGGAGCTGGCCTTGGCATAGATATCGCTCAATGCCAGGTTCAGGGCGGTGTTCAACCCGGCGCTGTCGTTGGCCTGAAAGTACAAGCCCCGGCCATGCGTGCTGTCGGCGGCATCGATCAGCATCTGGTTGTCCAGCGTAAAGCCGATGGCATAGGTGTTCATGTTCTGCGTGGGAAAGCCGGCGGTGTCCCAGCTCTTGCCGGTCAGATCGCCGCCTGCAGTACGCGAGTCCTTGCGCATATCGATGTCGTAGGCGAATTTGGCGATGTCATCGAAGTACAGCGTATCACCCTCCCCGTCGCCCAGCAGGTTGGGGCCGTCATTGAAGACTCCGTCCCAGTTGGGCAACCGGCCAGTAGGGTCGTCCGGGTCATTGCTCGGGAAGGTCCGGTCATACGTCGGCAGGCCGTCGGTGATCACAACGCCGTAGTTTTTCTGGCAGCGGTACTGGATCGGACTGGTAAAGGTGGTCGGCGAACCGGTATAGGTCGGCGATGGTGTCAGCCCACGCATGTAGCGGGTGACCTGATAATAGGTTTCTGCCAGCGGCGTGTTGGCTTCGGCCGAGATGGCCGAGATGGCATTGCGCAGGTTGTTGTAGTTGGTATCGGCCGTCTGCTGGCTGACGGCGCTCTGGTAGGTGGTGGCGGCCACCGGTGACAGGTCGGCGATCGGCTGCTTGATGCTGCCACCCGGACCTGGGTCGCCCGTGCGCGGCGGGTTGTAGCCGGCCAGTCCCATGCGCAGAGCACGGTTGGTCTGCACCAGATTCAATGCCACGCTGATGGCGGTGGTCAGGCGGCTTTGCGTCGGGATACCTGTCACGCTGCGCCCGGCCACCACCTCAGCCACCAGATAAGACAGGTAATCGATGGGATAACGGGTATCGCCGCCCCCTGCCGGGTCAGCCAGAGCAATGCACACAATCGTCGATGATGGCGAGGTCAGGCTGCGATAGAACGCATAGGAGCCATTGTTGCAAGTGCCACGGCTCAGGCTGCTGACGAAGACATAGTCGGCTGTGCCATTGGAGACCTGTTCACGGGTATAGGAACACAGCAGGCCCAGCAAACAGTTGTACACCGCCTTGTAAACCGGGCCCCAGTTCGCCGAGGCATTGAACCCCGAGGCGGTCATGATGGTGTCCATACTGCCGGAGTTGTCCACTTGCAGCATGACATTGGGCGTGACCGCCGAAGCACTGAGCAGCGGCACCTGAGACGGGTTGAACGCATAGGCCGGCGCTGCCAGGTACAAGGCCAGCATTGCCCCGCCGATCATTTTCAAGCCGTGGCGCCAGACCCTAGCAATTACCATAGATGCTCTCCAGCACGGTGCGCGAACTGCCCTGAATGGCCACTGCCGTGACTCTGTACATCGTCACCGGCCGAACGCCGCACGTTGGCGGACTTTTGATGGGCACGGTGGTGGTGCCCAGATTCTGTACGCCATAAAAACCGCCGCCTTCGCTGACCCAGTTAACGCCTGAATTGCCCGTAGTACCGGCTGCCACCACGGTGGTGGACTCAGCGGGTGGCGCGCAGGTGGTGGGAGTGTTGCATTTCGCCATGTTGAAGCCGGTGGCCATGATCGACAACTCGCCCCGGCGCAGCACCGCTTCGGCCACCTGAAAAGACTTGTTGCGCCATCCCACGCTGCCCGCCATTTTTTCCTGCAATGTGGCGTTTTGCATCGAGGAAATGCCCAGCATGGTCAGCAACAGCAAAAACACCAGGCTGACCAGCAATACCATGCCGCGCTGGTGACCTGTGAACATCGAGACGGTGTGCAACTGCATCCTGTTCATCGCGTACAGCCCCTTCAAAAACGATTACGCAAATAGGCAACCACCGAATATGGCTGGGGCTCGACTCGACCCATCGGGTCGACCAGAGTGAGGGTCAAGCGAACACTGCGAATCTTGGCGGCATTGTTTACCGTGATGGTGCTGGTATACGTCATCGGGTTGCCGGCCATGCCAAAGGACACATTGAACGCATTGATATTCTGTAGCAGGGGCTGTCTGTTACCGGCAGGTCCGATGAACAGCGTGTTGTTACTGAACGAGTACTCCACCTGGCGCAGTGCAAAGGCGGTTTGCCCGGCCGTTGGCGTACGGGCACCCAGGTAAATCTGCGGGTTAGTCTGGCAATCGGAAATGATGGTCCAGGTCGGCGTGGTCCCGGTTGTTCCGATATCGGCGGTGATCAGGCTCAAGGTATTGGTGGTGCTGTCCCAGAAAATAGGCCTGTCCAGCGCCGTGGGCACTGAGATCGCGGGCGAGACTGGCAAACTACTGGAGAGGCTCAGGCAGCCATACATGCCGGTCATGCGCAGCTCCTGAATCATCTTGCTGAGCACAAAACGGGCATCTTCCTGCATGCTTGCAGCCGCGTTCTGACTCTGAAAAGTTGCGCGCGATGCGCTGAAAATCTGGACGATACCCGCACTGATCACCAGACCCAACACCAGGGCAATCATGATTTCGATCAGGCCGAAGCCTCGACTACGCCGCCTCATCAGTTCACCCCGACCCGCGAGGTGAGCACAAAGGACTGCGGGGTGCTGGTGCCCGGGGTCTGGCCGGTGGCAACTGCTGCAGCGCTGGCAGCCCGGGTTTCATCCCATGTGATCGTGATGGTCACGGTAGGCTTGGTGATGGCTATATTGCTGTTGGCACCGGCGGTGGTGCCGGCAAAGGCGATGATATTCGCCCTGAAGTCCGCCAGGTCCTGATCACGGGCATTGCTTGATGCCGTCGGCGCTGCACTCAGGTTGGCCAGTGCATAGCTGGCCAACACATTGGTTGAGCCATTGTCGGCGGCATTACCGTCCACGTTGGCGCGAATGCGGTCCATCATGTCGTAGGCGATAAAACTGGCCTGGGTCGCCATGGTCGAGCTGTCAGTGTACTTGAGCGCATTGAGCTGAATGGCCGCCGCCCCCAGCAGACCGATGGCCAATACCAGCAGCGACACCAGCACTTCGATCAGTGTCATGCCTGACTGAAAACATCGGGCCTGGCTATTCATTGTGTGCAGCTTCCTTTCGACGTGATTCGTCCGGTCAGGCAGACATTCAAGGTCCGGGTCAGCGATCCTCGGGTGTACGTCATGGTCACAGCAGCGCCCGGCGCCACCATCCCGCCCAGGTTGTTGAAATCGATGGCCGCGACATTCCCCGCCCCCACTGCCGCGCCACTGGCCATGGCAGCGACGGTGCGCAATACCGTGTTCGTATCGCTGACGGTAGTGACCCGCAACTCCGTAGCCCAGTCCGAACCACTCACCGGCGCAATGCGCATAGTTACCCCGCGATTGATCGCCTCTAACCGCGCATAGTTGAGTGCATGTTGCAGATCGCCCACCTCGGTATCGGCCCGATTACCCTGCACTGTCTGGGTGAAGTTGGGCATGGCTATGGCTGCCAGTATGCCCACCACCGACACAGTGATTAACAGTTCGACCAGGCTGAACCCCTTGGCTCCATCACGCATTGAGCGTCTCCTTAACGTTACGACTATAAAGCCGCTGCAACATGGGACAACTCTAGAAGGATATACGGCGCTTTGGCGGCGACGAGTGTACGAAATGTGCTTCCAGGGAGGAAGAATATTGAAGCAGAGCGGTTTCACGTTGGTAGAACTCATGGTCACAGTGGCCGTCCTGGCGATTCTGGCGCAGGTTGCTGTACCGCAATTGAGTCAGCTGTTTCAGGCCCAACAGCGGCTGGTGGCAGCCCGAGAGCTGGCCAGCGGCATACGTTCGGCGCGGGTGGCGGCCATCACCCGCAATCAGACGGTGGTCATTGCGGCCATCGACGAAGACTGGAGTCAGGGCTGGCGGATTTTCACCGAATACAATGCAGACAAACCCGACGACGCCTTGCTGGTCGAGCGGGCACTGAATGGCAAGGTGCGCATCGTCGGCAACAACAAGGTCGCGCAAAAACTCAGTTTCGGGGGGCTTGGAGGTCTGCAAGGCTCAGGCAACGGCAGCCTGTTTGTGTGCCTGAAAGACCGCCCGGTCAGCCACTACCGGGTGGTGGTGGCGATTACCGGGCATGTCCGGATCGTCGAGCGCGAGGCCGATCAGGCCCTGTGCGGTTGAAATCCTCAGGTCAGCGACTTGACACGCAACTCCTTGGGCATCGAGAAGGTAACGTTTTCCGGGCGACCTGCCAGCTCTTCGGCGCCGGTCGCGCCCCAGGCGTGCAGTTGCTCGATGACGCCGCGCACCAGCACTTCCGGCGCCGAGGCACCTGCGGTGATGCCGATGCGGGTGATGCCATCGAACCAGCTGCGTTGCAGGTCCTGGGCGCCATCGATCAGGTAGGCCGGGGTCGACATGCGCTCGGCCAGCTCACGCAGGCGGTTGGAGTTGGAGCTGTTGGGGCTACCCACGACCAGCACCACTTCGCACTCGTCGGCCAGCAGCTTGACTGCATCCTGACGGTTTTGCGTGGCGTAGCAGATGTCGTCCTTGCGCGGCCCGCCAATAACCGGGAAGCGCGTACGCAGGGCATCGATCACCCGACTGGTGTCATCCATCGACAGCGTGGTCTGGGTCACGAAGGCCAGGCGCTCAGGGTCGCGCACCTGCAGGTTGGCGACATCCTCTTCGTCTTCGACCAGATAGATCGAGCCGCCATTGCTGGAATCGTACTGACCCATGGTGCCTTCGACTTCGGGGTGGCCTTCATGGCCGATCAGGATGCATTCGCGCCCGTCGCGGCTGTACTTGGCCACCTCGATATGCACCTTGGTCACCAGCGGACAGGTAGCATCGAACACTTTCAGGCCACGTCCCGCGGCTTCAGTTCGCACGGCCTGGGAAACGCCGTGGGCGCTGAAGATCACGATGACGTCGTCCGGCACCTGGTCCAGCTCTTCGACGAAGATCGCGCCACGGGCACGCAGGTCTTCGACGACGAATTTGTTGTGAACCACTTCATGACGCACATAAATCGGCGGGCCAAACACTTCCAGGGCGCGATTGACGATTTCGATCGCGCGGTCCACTCCGGCGCAGAAGCCGCGGGGGTTGGCGAGTTTGATTTGCATGCTGTGCCTCGTAGTGGGTAGGAGCGCGCTTGCCCGCGATTGAGTGCGTTAGCGCTCACAAAATCTATTAACCGCTGAAATTTTACGACTGCTAACGCAGCCGGTCGCGGGCAGAGCGCGCTCCTACTAGTCCAGAGCCTGGACGTCGAAGATTTGCACTTCGAAGTCCAGCGCCTTGCCGGCCAGAGGGTGGTTGAAGTCGATGGTCACTTGCTCATCGTCGAACGCTTTGACCACACCCGGCAACTCGGTGTTCGCCGCATCGTTGAAGATCACCAGCAAGCCTTCGGACAGTTCCATGCCCTCGAACTGCGAGCGTGGCATGATCTGCACGTTTTGCGGGTTGGGCTGACCAAAGGCGTTTTCCGGCAGGATCCGCACGCTTTTGTGATCGCCGGCCTTGAAGCCGAAGATCGCCATTTCAAAGCCCGGCAACAGGTTGCCATCGCCGACCTTGAAGGTCGCCGGCGACTTGTCGAAGGTGCTGTCTACCGTGTCGCCGTTTTCCAGACGCAGGGCAAAATGCAGGGTGACCTGAGTGTTCTGGCCAATGCGCTGCTCGCTCGCCGAATAGTCAGTCATGAACGGCTTCTCCGCTTTTCTTGCTCTTGAACATGTCCAGCGCCAGCATGACCGCGCCGACGCTGATCGCGCTGTCGGCCACGTTGAACGCCGGGAAATACCAGCGGTTCTGCCAGTGCACCAGAATGAAATCGATCACATGACCCAGTACCACGCGGTCATACAGGTTGCCGATCGCCCCGCCCAGCACCAGCGCCAGGGCAATCGCCAGCCAGGTGTCGTCACGCCCCAGGCGCTTGAGCCAGACCACCAGCACGGCACTGACCACAATCGCGATCAGGGCAAAGAACCAGCGCTGCCAGCCGGCGCCATCAGCCAGGAAGCTGAAAGCGGCACCGGTGTTGTAGGCCAGGGTCCAGCTGAAATAGTCCGGAATGATGATGATCTGCTGGTACAGGTTCAGCGAGTGCTCGAAGTAGTACTTGCTGGCCTGGTCGATGACCACGACCAGCAGCGTCAACCACAACCAGGACAAGCGACCAAAACGGCCTGCGCCGCTATCAAGCGTGCCCTTATCAAGCATAGTGGCGAACCTCGCCTGCGCCGCTGAGGTTATCCACACAACGGTTGCAGATCAGCGGGTGCTCGGCATGGCTGCCGACGTCTTCGCGGTGGTGCCAGCAACGGGCGCACTTGGCGTGACCGGACTTGACTACCTTGAGCTTCAAGCCAGCCACTTCGGTGACCACGGCGTCGGCCGGAGCCGACAGCAATGGCGCGACCGAAGCAGTCGAGGTGATCAGCACGAAACGCAGCTCGTTGCCCAGCCTGGTCAGGTCGGCCGCCAGCGCGTCTTCGGCGTACAGGGTCACTTCGGCCTGCAGGTTGCCGCCAATCGCCTTGGCCGCGCGCAGGTTTTCCATTTCCTTGTTGACCGTTGTCTTCACGGCCATGACACGTTCCCAATAGGCGCGGTCCAGCTCGAAGCCTTCCGGCAGTTCGCTCAGGCCTTCATACCAGGTGTTGAGCATCACCGATTCGTTGCGCTCGCCCGGCAGGAACTGCCACAGCTCGTCGGCGGTGAACGCCAGGATCGGCGCGATCCAGCGCACCAGCGCCTCGCTGATATGAAACAGCGCGGTCTGGCACGAACGCCGCGCGGTGCTGTTGGCACCGGTGGTGTACTGGCGGTCCTTGATGATGTCCAGATAGAAACCACCCAGCTCCTGCACGCAGAAGTTGTGGATCTTCGAGTAGACGTTCCAGAAGCGGTATTCGCTGTAGTGCTCTTCGAGCTCGCGTTGCAGCAGCAGCGCGCGGTCCACGGCCCAGCGGTCCAGCGCCAGCATTTCTTCGGCCGGCAGCAGGTCGGTGGCCGGGTTGAAGCCCGACAGGTTCGACAGCAGGAAGCGCGCGGTATTGCGGATACGCCGGTAGGCGTCGGCGCTGCGCTGCAGGATCTGGTCGGAGACAGCGATTTCACCGGAATAGTCGGTGGCCGCGACCCACAGACGCATGATGTCGGCGCCCAGGGTGTCGTTGACCTTCTGCGGCTCGATGGTGTTACCCAGCGACTTGGACATCTTGCGACCGCTTTCATCGACGGTGAAGCCGTGGGTCAGCAGTTCGCGGTACGGCGCGTGGTTGTCGATGGCGCAACCGGTCAGCAGCGACGAGTGGAACCAGCCGCGGTGCTGGTCGGAGCCTTCCAGGTACAGGTCGGCACGCGGGCCGCTGTCGTGGCCGATGTTGTGCGAGCCGCGCAGTACGTGCCAGTGCGTGGTGCCGGAGTCGAACCAGACGTCCAGGGTGTCGCTGATCTTGTCGTACTGGGCGGCTTCGTCACCGAGCAGTTCGGCGGCGTCGAGCTTGAACCAGGCCTCGATGCCTTCCTTCTCGATGCGCAGGGCCACTTCTTCCATCAGCTCGACGGTACGTGGGTGCAGCTCGCCGCTTTCCTTGTGCAGGAAGAACGGGATCGGCACGCCCCAGTTGCGCTGACGCGAGATGCACCAGTCCGGGCGGTTGGCGATCATCGAGTGCAGGCGCGCCTGGCCCCAGGCCGGCACGAATTTAGTCTCGTCGATGGCCTTGAGCGAGCGCTCGCGCAGGGTATCGCCTGCCACAGGCTGCTTGTCCATGCCCACGAACCACTGCGCGGTGGCGCGGTAGATCAGCGGCGACTTGTGGCGCCAGCAGTGCATGTAGCTGTGGCTGATGGTTTCGGTGTGCAGCAGGCTGCCGACTTCGGCCAGCTTGTCGATGATGTTCTGGTTGGCCTTGAAAATGAACTGGCCACCAAAGAACTCCAGCGACTCGGCATACACGCCATTGCTCTGCACAGGGCTGAGGATGTCGTCGTTGCTCATCCCGTACTGTTTGCAGATGTTGAAGTCGTCCAGGCCGTAGGCCGGGGCGCTGTGGACCACGCCAGTGCCGGCACCCAGTTCGACGTAGTCAGCCACATACAGAGGCGACAGACGGTCGTAGAACGGGTGACGGAAATTGATCAGTTCCAGCGCCTTGCCGGTGGCGGTGGCGATCACCGAACCTTCGAGCTTGTAGCGCGCCAGGCACGAAGCGACCAGCTCTTCGGCCAGAATCAGCAAGCGGTCACCGACATCGACCAGCGCATAGGTGAATTCAGGGTGAACGTTCAGCGCCTGGTTGGCCGGGATGGTCCACGGGGTGGTGGTCCAGATCACGATGGCCGCCGGTTTCGGCAGCGCTGACAGGCCGAAGGCGGCGGCCAGTTTGTCTTCATCGGCCACCGGGAAGGCGACGTCGATGGTCGAGGACTTCTTGTCCTGGTATTCGACTTCGGCCTCGGCCAGTGCCGAACCGCAATCGAAGCACCAGTTGACCGGCTTCAGGCCCTTGAACACGAAACCGCCCTTGACCATCTCGGCCAGGGCACGGACTTCGCCGGCCTCGTTGGCAAAGTTCATGGTCAGGTACGGATTGTTCCAGTCGCCCAGCACGCCCAGGCGGATGAACTCGGCCTTCTGGCCCTCGATCTGCTCGGTGGCATAGGCACGGCACAGCTCGCGGGTCTTGTCGGCGCCCAGGTTCTTGCCGTGGGTGACTTCGACCTTGTGCTCGATCGGCAGGCCGTGGCAGTCCCAGCCCGGCACATACGGTGCGTCAAAGCCCGACAGGGTCTTGGAGCGCACGATCATGTCCTTGAGGATCTTGTTCAGCGCATGACCGATGTGAATCTTGCCATTGGCATAGGGCGGGCCGTCGTGCAGGACGAACTTGGGCCGGTCCTTGCCAATTTCACGCAGCTTCTGGTACAGGCCAATGCTGTCCCAGCGCTGCAGGGTCTGCGGCTCGCGCTGGGGCAGGCCGGCCTTCATCGGGAAGGCGGTGTCCGGAAGATTTAGCGTGGCTTTGTAGTCGGTCATTTCAGGCTCTTGGTTAGCGGTTGGCCATGCCAGTGGGCACGGGCGGCGGCGACGTCCGCATTGATCGCCGTCTTGAGCGCCTCCAGCGAGGCGAAACGCTGCTCATCACGCAGCTTGTGGTGGAAGACCACCGTCAAACGCCGGCCATAGAGATCACCGGCAAAATCCAGAAGGTGCACCTCGAGGTGGGCGCTGCCATCACCGGCCACGGTCGGGCGCACGCCAATATTGGCCACGCCCGGCCAGACCTGGCCATCGATATGGGTGCTGGTCAGATAGACCCCGCTCAAGGGCACGCGACGGCGCTTGAGCTGCACATTGGCGGTAGGCGTACCCAACTGGCGGGCCAGCTTCTGGCCATGCAAGACCCGCCCGGCAATCGCGAACGGGCGACCGAGCAGTTGCTCGGCCAGCACAAAGTCGGAGGCGGCCAGGGCCTTGCGCACCTTGGTGCTGCTGACCCGCACGCCTTCTATCTCGACGGTCTGCGCCGCCTCGACAGTGAAGCCATGATCGGCGCCAGCCTGCTGCAGAAAATCGAAATCGCCGCAGCGGTCGTAGCCGAAACGGAAATCGTCGCCGACCTCAAGGTGCCTGACGCCGAGCCCGTCGATCAGGATGGTCTCGACGAACTCGGCAGCGCTGAGCTTGCTCAGGCGCTGATTGAACGACAGGCACAGCACCCGGTCAACGCCCTCGGCACGCAGCAGCTCGATCTTGTCGCGCAGGCGTGCCAGACGTGCAGGCGCGGTCTCGGGGGCGAAGAATTCACGCGGCTGTGGCTCGAAGATCACCACGCAGCTGGGCACGCCCAACTCGACTGCCCGCTCACGCAGGCGCGCCAGGATAGCCTGGTGGCCACGGTGAACACCGTCGAAATTGCCAATCGTGGCGACGCAGCCCCGGTGCTGGGGGCGCAGGTTGTGAAGGCCTCTAACCAGCTGCATAACGCGCTTCTTGCTCATAAAGTGGCCGATTATACCCAGACAAACGCATGGACGACAGGTAATGAAGATAGGTAGCGCGCTTGCCGGAATGCCGGACCACCGCGACCGGCTGCGTTAGCAGTCGTAAATTTTCAGCGTTTCCGAGATTTTGCGAGCGCTTCGCACTCGGTCGCGGGCAAGCGCGCTCCTACAATTTGATCGCCTTGCGGGCAAAATCCTTGAGACGAAAGCCCAGCAACAGCAGCATGGCGAAATAGGTCACCACGCCTGCCACCACCAGCAACCCCAGGCGCATGAAGCGCTCCAGCATGCCGCCCATATCCCAGGCCGGCATGTAATGCAGCATGCCCAGCAGCACGCCCGACATCACGCCGGCGGCCAGGCACAGCTTGAACAGATACTTTGCCCAGCCCGGCTGCGGCTGGAACAGGTCCTGGCGACGCAATTGCCAGAACAGCAGCGCGGCGTTGATGATCGCGCCGACACTGATCGCCAGCGCCAGGCCTGCATGTTGCAGCGGCCCGATAAACGCCAGGTTGAGCAGCTGCGTGACGATCAGGGTGAAGATCGCGATCTTTACCGGCGTGCGAATGTTCTGCTGGGCGTAAAAGCCCGGCGCCAGCACCTTGATCAGGATCAGACCGAGCAAACCCACTGAATAGGCCACCAGCGCGCGCTGGGTCATGGCCGCATCATGGGCGTCGAACTGGCCGTACTGGAACAGCGAAACCGTCAGAGGTTCGGCCAGCAGGCCCAGCGCCAGGGTACACGGCAAGACCAGCACGAAGCACAGGCGCAGGCCCCAGTCGAGAATCCGCGAATATTCCTGGCGGTCCTTGTCGGCGTAGGTCCTGGCCAGGGTCGGCAGCAAGATCGTGCCCAGCGCCACGCCGAGCACACCGGATGGCAGCTCCATCAGGCGGTCGGCGTAGTACATCCACGACACGGAGCCTGCCACCAGGAACGAGGCGAAAATCGTGTTGATGATCAGCGAAATCTGACTGACCGACACGCCGAGAATGGCCGGCAGCATCTGCCGCATCACCCGCCACACCCCCGAATCACGCAGATTAAGGCGCGGCAACACCAGCATGCCGATCCTTTTCAGGTGCGGCAGTTGGTACAGCAACTGCAGCAGGCCGCCGACCAGCACCGCCCAGCCCAGCGCCATGATCGGCGGGTCGAAGTACGGAATCAGGAACAGCGAGAAGCCGATCATGCTGACATTAAGCAGCGTTGGCACGAAGGCCGGTACGGCGAAACGGTTCCAGGTATTGAGAATCGCGCCGGCCAGCGATGACAGCGAGATCAGCAATATATAAGGAAACGTCACCCGCAGCAGTTCGCTGGTCAAGGCGAACTTTTCCGGCGTATCGGCAAAGCCCGGCGCCGTGGCCCAGATAATCCAGGGTGCGAATATCACGCCCAGCAAGGTGATCAGCGCCAGCGCCAGCGTCAGCAACCCCGAAACATAAGCCACGAAGGTGCGGGTCGCCTCCTCGCCTTGCTGCTGTTTGTATTCGGCCAGAATCGGCACGAACGCCTGGGAAAACGCACCCTCGGCAAAGATGCGCCGCAACAGGTTAGGCAGCTTGAAGGCGATGAAAAAGGCATCGGTCGCCATGCCGGCGCCAAAGGCCCGAGCGATGATGGTATCGCGCACGAAGCCCAGAATCCGGGACAGCATGGTGATGGAGCTGACAGCAGCCAGTGACTTGAGCAGATTCATTAAAGAGTTACGCGCCTCGACCAAACGACTCATGCATGCAATACTCCGCGCCCCAAATGAGCCCGAAGCCAAGGTGCGCGAGTTTACAGGTCGCGCAGTGGAAGTGAAGCACCGGCTTTATGCCACGACCGCTCAGCGGAACCGAGCATCTGAGCTTGACAACACTTCCACTCATCGGCATGATTCGCGGCCTTGTTTGTAAGCTAATTCATAAAGTCTTTCGAGGAGCTTGACGGTGGCCAACTCACCTTCCGCCAAAAAACGTGCAAAACAGGCTGAGAAGCGTCGCAGCCACAACGCCAGCCTGCGTTCCATGGTTCGTACCTACATCAAGAATGTAGTTAAAGCCATTGACGCAAAAGACGCAGAAAAAGCGCAAGCCGCTTACACTCTGGCTGTTCCTGTCATCGACCGTCTGGCCGACAAAGGAATCATCCACAAGAACAAGGCTGCTCGCCACAAGAGCCGCCTGAATGGTCACATCAAGGCTCTGAAAGAAGCTGCCTGATTGATCTGTTCTTGAAAAACCGGCCTCAGGGCCGGTTTTTTTATTGCCTGTAAAAAAGCCCCGCCCGTAATTCATGCAACTGGGTTCGCGGCCAAAGCCACTCCTGCGAGCAGCTATCAGCCGCGCCTTCGGGCTTACGGGGTGGCGACCGCTTGCGGCCAGGGCAGGATCGGAATGGCGGTCACCGCATTTTGCGGACTGCCTTCGATCAGACGATCGCTGTAGACCAGATACACCAGCGTATTGCGCTTCTGATCGAGGAAACGCACCACCTGCATGGTCTTGAACACCAGCGAAGTGCGCTCCTTGAACACTTCCTCGCCATCCTTGAGCGTCGCCTTGAAGCGAATCGGCCCGACCTGTCGACAGGCAATGGAGGCCTCGGCACGGTCTTCGGCCAGCCCCAGCCCGCCCTTCACGCCGCCGGTCTTGGCGCGCGACAGATAGCACGTCACACCCTCGACGCCCGGATCGTCGAACGCCTCGACCACGATCCGGTCATTGGGGCCGACAAACTTGAACACCGTCGACACCTGACCGATCTCTTCAGCGCCTGCCAGCAAAGGCCAGAACACCATCAGCGCCGCCATTTTCCTGATCACATGCCGCATACCCACATTCACCCTGCTCAGACCAGAATCAGATTGTCGCGATGCACCAGCTCAGGCTCGGCCATATAGCCCAGCACCCGGACAATCGCCTCGGAGGACTGGCCAATGATCTTCTGCGCTTCGATTGCGCTGTAGTTGCTCAGACCGCGCGCCACTTCCCGACCATCGGGCGCGACACAAACGACCATTTCGCCACGACGGAAGCTGCCTTGCACCAGCTTGACGCCCACCGGCAGCAGGCTCTTGCTGTCCGACACCAGCGCCGCCACCGCGCCCTCGTCGAGCACCAGCGTGCCACGGGTTTGCAGGTGACCCGCCAGCCATTGCTTGCGCGCCGCGAGCATTTCACGCTCTGGCGACAGCAGCGTACCCAGCTGCTCGCCCGCCTTGAGGCGCGACAGCACCTGCTCGATACGCCCACCGACAATCACGGTGTGCGCACCCGAACGTGCCGCCAGTCGCGCCGCACGCAGCTTGGTCTGCATGCCACCACGCCCCAGCGCACCACCGGTGCCGCCAGCCACCGCGTCCAGCGCAGGGTCATCGGCGCGGGCCTCGGAAATCAGCTGGGCATCGGGGTTATTGCGCGGGTCGGCATCGAACATGCCATCGCGGTCGGTGAGGATCACCAGCAAGTCAGCCTCGACCAGGTTGGCCACCAGCGCAGCCAGCGTGTCGTTGTCGCCGAAACGGATTTCGTCGGTGACCACGGTGTCGTTTTCGTTGATCACCGGCACCACGCCCAATTCGACCAGCGCACGCAAGGTGCTGCGCGCATTCAGGTAGCGCTTGCGGTCGGACAGGTCGTCATGGGTCAGCAGAATCTGCGCGGTGTGCCGGCCATGCTCGGCAAAGCTTGATTCCCAGGCCTGCACCAGGCCCATCTGGCCGATGGCGGCAGCGGCCTGCAACTCGTGCATCGCGCTCGGTCGAATCGTCCAGCCCAGGCGGCTCATGCCCGCCGCCACAGCGCCCGAAGACACCAGCACCAGCTCGACGCCTGCATTATGCAGCGCCACCATCTGCTCGACCCACACGCCCATTGCCGAGCGATCCAGCCCCTTGCCATCAGCGGTCAGCAAGGCACTGCCGATCTTCACGACCCAGCGCTGGGCACCTGTCACTTTGCTGCGCATCATCTTCCAACCTTAGCCAGAGAATTTTCTTGGATACAAAACTTGAACACAAATACAGGCGACACAAAAACGCCGCTCGAAAGCGGCGCTAGTTTACTTCAAGCAATCAGTCACGGACGTAAATGATTTCCGGACCGTCTTCATCGTCCAGATCATCATCCCAGTCGTCGTCGCTGACATCTTCGACGCTCTTCACGCCGCTGCGACGCAGGGCACGCTGGTCGTCCAGCGCCTGCAACTGGGCACGCGCCTCATCTTCGATGCGCTGATCCAGCTCGGCCAGCTCTTCGGCGTACGCAGGGTCACGCTCCAGACGATCGGCACGGTCTTCCAGATAACGCATGATGTCGCGCGACAGACGCTCGGTGCCTTCATGGGCAATGGCCGAGATCACGTAGACCGGACCGGTCCAGCCCAGTTGCTCGACGATTTCGCGCTTGCGCTCTTCCTGCTCTTCTTCGAGCAACTGGTCGCACTTGTTCAGCACCAGCCAGCGATCACGCTCGGCCAGCGCCGGGCTGAAGCGCACCAGCTCATTGATGATCACCTCAGCGGAATCTGCCGCACTGGATTCGTCCATCGGCGCCATATCGACGAGGTGCAGCAACAGGCGGGTACGCGCCAGGTGCTTGAGGAAGCGAATACCCAGGCCGGCACCGTCGGATGCGCCTTCGATCAGCCCCGGAATGTCGGCGATGACAAAGCTTTTCCAGCGGTCGACGCTGACCACGCCCAGGTTCGGCACCAGCGTGGTGAACGGGTAGTCGGCGACTTTCGGCTTGGCGGCCGACACCGAGCGGATGAAGGTGCTCTTGCCGGCATTCGGCAGACCCAGCAAACCAACGTCAGCGAGTACTTTCAGCTCCAGCTTGAGGTCACGCTGATCGCCTGGCTTGCCTGGCGTGGTCTGGCGTGGCGCGCGGTTGGTACTGGATTTGAAACGGGTGTTGCCCAGGCCGTGCCAGCCACCTTGAGCAACCATCAGGCGCTGACCGGCCTTGGTCAGGTCGCCGATGATTTCCTGGGTGCCTGCATCGATCACCGTGGTGCCGACCGGCACGCGTAGGATCATGTCTTCACCCTTGGCGCCAGTGCAGTCGGTGCTGCCGCCGTTGGAACCGCGCTGCGCATCGAAGTGACGGGTGTAGCGGTAGTCGACCAGGGTGTTGAGGTTTTCGTCGGCAACCATGTACACCGAACCGCCATCACCACCGTCGCCGCCGTTAGGCCCACCGTTTTCGATGAATTTTTCACGACGGAAGCTCATGCAACCGTTGCCGCCATCACCGGCTTTTACTCGAATCGATACTTCATCAACAAATTTCATAACACTTGCTCCCGTCACGAGGACGAGCAGAACCACATGAATTCATAAGCCTCTTGCAAAGATGAGCGCTGCGACACCGATCAAAAACCAGAGGGCCCGGGGCCCGTATCACAACAGCTCGCACAGACAGCTTTGCAAGAGACTCACCACCACCGAAAACGAAAAAGCCCCGTCGCAAGACAGGGCTTTTCATGCAACACGTAATTACACTGCCGCGGCTTCAGCCTTCGGAATGATGCTTACGTAACGGCGATTGAAAGCGCCCTTCACTTCGAACTTCACCACGCCTTCCACTTTCGCGAACAGGGTGTGGTCTTTGCCCATGCCAACACCGTAGCCAGCGTGGAACTCGGTGCCGCGCTGACGAATGATGATGTTGCCTGGGATGATTGCCTGGCCGCCGTAGATTTTAACGCCAAGACGTTTACTTTCTGAGTCGCGACCGTTGCGAGTACTACCGCCGGCTTTTTTGTGTGCCATGAGTCAATTCTCCAAATGAGGATTAGGCTGAATTACGCCTGAATACCGGTGATTTTGATCTCGGTGTACCACTGACGGTGGCCCTGGCGCTTCATGTGGTGCTTACGACGACGGAACTTGATGATACGAACCTTGTCGTGACGACCTTGTGCAACCACTTCAGCGACAACGGTAGCGCCAGCAACGACTGGAGCGCCGATGGTGACTTCGTCGCCGTTGCCGATCAGCAGCACACGGTCAAAAGTGATGGATTCGCCAGTGGCGACTTCCAGTTTTTCAACTTTCAGGTATTCACCCGGGGCGACTTTGTACTGCTTGCCACCCGTAACGATTACTGCGTAAGACATGGTATCTCTCCGAAAATCCTGCTCACCCAGCTCTTTATAGGTAGAGTATCGGCTGGCATGGCTGCATCAGGCTGGAGACCTTAATGCAATTGCGTAAGGCAGGTGCTGCCCAAGAAAGTAAGGGTGCGCGATTGTACGCAAGCTGCCAGAGCCTTGCAAGTGCCCACCCATCACGCCTTGACACACCCTGACCCGCGACCTAGCATGCGGCGCAACCTATCTGGAGCACCTGTCGCTGATGCAACCCCAAGCTTTCTACCGCGCGGTGGCGGACGACTTTAGTGCCGTTGACCTGATCATCAAGCAGCAACTCACGTCGCGTGTGCCGCTGGTCTCCAAGATCGGCGATTACATCACCTCGGCCGGCGGCAAACGCCTGCGCCCGCTGCTGGTGCTGTTGAGCGGCAAGGCCCTGGGGCATCAGGACGACGACCTGCGCCTGCTGGCCGCCACCATCGAGTTCCTGCACACCGCCACCCTGCTGCACGACGACGTGGTCGACATGTCCGGCATGCGCCGTGGTCGTTCGACAGCCAATGCGCTGTGGGGCAATGCGCCAAGCGTGCTGGTCGGTGACTTCCTTTATTCGCGCTCGTTCGAAATGATGGTCGAACTGGGCTCGATGCCGGTCATGAAGATTCTCTCCAAAGCCACCCGGGTGATTGCCGAGGGTGAAGTGCTGCAACTGTCGAAGATCCGCGACGCCAGCACCACTGAAGAAATCTACATGGAAGTGATTCGCGGCAAGACCGCCATGCTCTTCGAAGCCTCGACCCATAGCGCCGCAGCGCTGTGCGGCGCCAGCCCGGAGCAAACCGAAGCCCTGCGCACATTCGGCGACCATCTGGGCGTGGCCTTCCAGCTGGTTGACGACTTGCTCGATTACCGTGGCGATGCCGAGACCCTGGGCAAGAACGTCGGTGACGACCTGGCCGAAGGCAAGCCGACCCTGCCGCTGATCTACACCATGCGCGAAGGCACGGCCGAACAGGCAGCGCTGGTGCGTCAGGCGATTCAGAAAGGCGGCCTGGACGATCTGGAAAGTATCCGTGATGCCGTCGAAAGCGCCGGCGCCCTGGACTACACCGCCCAGCTGGCCCGTGACTATGTCGCCCGCGCCATTGCCTGCCTCGATGCCCTGCCGCCGAGCGAGTACCGCGATGCGCTGGTGGAACTGAGTGAATTTGCGGTCGCCCGCACGCACTGATCCACAGCTCGCACATAAAAAGCCCGTCCTCGTGACGGGCTTTTTGTTGGGCGCCATCGTGTACTGAAACACCGTCGCAGAAGTAATACCGATCAGTTAAGGGCGACACGGGCCTTGGCAGGAGCCCGCTCTGCCGGCGACCGAGCGCGAAGCGCTCGCAAAAACCTATGAACCGCTGAAAGTTTACGACTGCTAACGCAGCCGGTCGCCGGCAGAGCGGGCTCCTACAGGTCAGCGCCAAGGCTTGACTGACAGGCATTACGACGTAGATGGCGGCGCCCGCTTCCCCGCTAAAGCTGGCCCTACAAGACGGCGTCTTTATGCCGGGTCGTTCAACCGCCCGACAGAAAATGCGAATTAATCTCAATAGAGGCTTGCTATTATCGTAATAAGAATTATTCTCATCACACCGAAGCAGGAGATGGAACATGACTTATTTGATCGATGCATGGCTGGACCGCCCACAACCCTACTTGCGAATTCTTCATCGCGAAACAGGCGAAGTCTGTGCGGTACTTGAGGAAGAAGCACTGGAGGAATTGCGCGATCAGGGCGACCTGGACGTCAACAGTCTCAGTTCGAGCGAGCCGGTGGTGCTCAAGGAGCTGGTGCGCAATCTGTTTCTGTTTTGCTATGCGCGAGCGTTGCGCCCGATGGGTGAGCTCAGCATGTGAGCGCTGAACAACGTGCCTGCCCAACGAACCGCGCAGGTTCGTTGGGCAGACAGGCAGTCGGCTTACAGAACGTCGAGCAGCTCGACGTCGAATACCAGAACGCTGTGCGGCGGGATGCTGCCAACGCCTTGAGCGCCATAGGCCAGCTCGCTTGGCACGTACAGGCGCCATTTGCTGCCGGCATTCATCAGTTGCAGGGCTTCGGTCCAGCCGGCAATCACGCCGCCCACCGGAAACTCCGCAGGCTCGCCACGATCGTAGGAGCTGTCGAACACAGTGCCGTCGATCAGGGTGCCGTGGTAGTGAGTGCGCACTTGATCTTCGCGGGTCGGCTTGGCGCCGCTACCGGCGGTCAGCACTTCAAATTGCAGGCCCGAAGCCAGGGTGGTGATGCCTTCGCGCTTGGCGTTTTCAGCCAGGAAGGTCACGCCGGCAGCAGCGGCTTGCTCGGCCTTGGCGGCAGCTTGCGCCTGCATCACTTCACGAATGACCTTGAAGCTGGCCGACAGGTCTTCCTGGCTGACGCGGCTTGGCTGGCCATTGAAAGCATCGGTCAGGCCGGTGAGGATGGCCTGCAGGTCAACGCCCGGTGGCGGGTTGTCGCGCAGTTGGTCGCCCAGTTGGCGGCCGATGCCATAGCTGACGCGGGTTTCGTCGGTGGACAGATTGACTTCGGACATAACACTGCTCCGCAAGGGGATGCAGGGTGAAAAAACCCGGCACCCCGAATAAAAGGGCGGCCAGCCTAGCATAATCGGGCCGGCCGGCCGTAATACAAAGCGGGCGTCAGTGCTTGGTCAGGCGATCCAGATAGCCCATGACGAACGCCGAGATCACGAACGTCATGTGGATGATCACGTACCACATCAGGTATTCGGTCGGCGTATTGCGTGCGTCCATGAACACCCGCAACAAGTGAATCGAGGAAATCGCCACGATGGAGGCCGCCACTTTCATCTTCAGCGACGAAGAGTCCATGGTGCCCAGCCAGTTGAGCTTTTCCTTGTCTTCGTCGATGTCCAGTTGCGAAACGAAGTTCTCGTAGCCGGAGATCATCACCATGACCAGCAGGCCGCCCACCAGCGCCATGTCGATCAGCGACAGCAGCACCAGGATCAGGTCGGCTTCGGCCAGCGAGAAGATATTGGGCAGGACGTGGAAAACTTCCTGAAAGAATTTCAGCCCCAACGCCAGCAATCCAAGGGACAGACCGAAATAAATCGGTGCCAGCAGCCAGCGCGATGCATACATGGCATTTTCGAAGAAACGTTCCATCGGGACTCGCATGTGATTGGAAATGGGCGGGCGAGTATATCAGCGCGGCATGACCGCTCTGAAGACGCGACAAAATGCCGCGCACGATGGGTGATTCCAGGATCGCGCGATTAAAACGGCGATGATCGCTGGCAATCGGTCAACTGAAGGTTAAGACGCCGCAGTTCGCCTTGCAGGTGCAAACTCCAGATCGGCAGGTCGTCGCTGGACTGGTAGCCGTTCAGGCTCAGGCTGTCGGCAATCGCCTGCAGCACCGTCTCAGCGGCACGGGCGCCCTGGAACGGGCCCTGGGCCTTGATCGCCGAAGGTTGCTCGCCCGACATGCCGGCCGCGAACAGCAGTGTCCACAGGCCGCTATCCCCCAAGGGCCGAATGATGCATTCGATCCGCGTCACCAGCCCCAGGCAGTGGCGGGTCAGGCAAAGGCTTCGTGACATGGCGGGTTCCTCCTTGTGGATACAGGTGCAGCCAGTCCATGTGGCACTGCACTGATGCTTCAGCATAGAGGAGAAACCCCAACGTACGCAGGGGCTGGACGAACGGATGCCGCAGAATGTGACCCCTGCGGCATTCTTCGTCCGGGCAGGCTTCTAGGGCTTGAGCTCCGGTGCCAGTTGCGCAGGCTCTTTTTCCAGCTCTTCCTTGAGGTCCTCGTCACTGAGCATCTGCGCAATATCGCGCAGGCGCTCGACCACACGGGCGTTGACGCTGCCTTCGGGGAATTCGCCCTCCTCGTTTGGCTCGCCGGCAGGTTCGCCCACCAGCAGGCTCAGGGCTTCGTCGGCCTGGCTCACCGCATAGATATGGAACTGCCCGGCCCTGACGGCCTGCAACACGCGCTCGTCGAGCATCAACGTGGCGACGTTGGAACGCGGGATAATCGCGCCCTGCTCGCCAGTCAGGCCACGTGCCTCACAAAGCCTGAAGAAGCCTTCGATCTTCTCGTTGACCCCGCCCACCGCCTGCACTTCGCCGAACTGGTTGATGGAACCGGTAATGGCGAAACATTGCTTGAGCGGCGTGCGTGACAGGGCCGAGATCAAGGTGCAGACCTCACCCAGCGAAGCGCTGTCACCGTCGACATAGCCGTAGGACTGCTCCAGCGCGATGCTCGCCGAAATCGCCAGCGGGAATTCCTGCGCGTAGCGGCTGCCCAGGTAGCCGGTGAGAATCATCACGCCCTTGGAGTGAATCGGCTGACCAAGGTTGACCTCACGCTCGATGTCGACAATGCCGCTGCCGCCCGGATAAACCGTTGCCGAGATACGCGCCGGCACGCCGAAGGCCGAGTCGCCGACCTCCAGCACCGTCAGGCCGTTGCACTTGCCCACCGCCGCACCATCGGTGTCGATCAGGATGATGCCCGCCAGCATGTCGTCGAGAATCCGCGCCGAAACCCGCCCCGTTCGCGTGGCCTTGGCCTTGAGCGCGCGTTCGATATGACCGGCGTCGGTGAGCTCTTCGTTGGCCAGCTGGCGAATGAAGTCGGCCTCGCTGACCAGCTGGAACAGGTCGCCGATGCGCGCCGACAAACGCCCCTGATGCTCGGCCAGCCGCGCGCTGTACGTCGCCAGGCGCGCCACGGCGTCGGCAGTCAGCGGCGCCATGCCCTCTTCGAAGGTGCGGGTCTTGAGCAACTGCGCGAACTGCTCCAGGGTTTCATCGACCATCGGAATTTCTTCGTCGAAGTCGACCAGCACCCGGAACATCTCCTGAAAGTCCGGATCGACGTCCTGCAAGGTGTAATACAGCTGGCGCGAGCCGATGATGATCACCTTGACGCTCCAGGGGATCACCTGCGGCGCCAGGGTCACCGTGGCCACGCGGCCCAGTTCGCCCAGCGGCGATTCCATTTTCAGCTTGCGCGATTGCAGCGTGCGCTTCAGCGCATCCCAGACAAACGGCTCGCCGAACAGCTTCTCGGCCTCAAGTACCAGAAAGCCGCCATTGGCGCGATGCAAGGCGCCAGGGCGCAACTGCCGGTAACTGGTGTACAGCGCGCCCTGGTCGGTGCTGTATTCGATGCGGCCAAACAGGTTGTCGTAGGTCGGGTGCGACTCGAACACCACCGGCGCACCGCCGCCGTGGGTATGGCCGACCACCAGGCTGGGGCTGTACTGGTCTTCCAGCAGCTTGCGCGCCTGGGCATCGGTCTTGCTGTCGTCGACCAGTTGCTCGACCACAGTCTTGAGCAGGTTGACCTGCATGGCCTGCAAGTACGCGCACACCGCCGCGTTCTCGGCGTATTGCTCCGACAATGGCGCCAGCAGCGGTTGCAAGGCCAGGGTGATGGTTTCTTCGTTGAGCTGGCGCAGTTGATTGTTGGACTCGCGCTTCCACTGCGGCAGGCTCGACAGTTCTTCGTTCAGGCGCTCTTCCAGGCCGGAAATATCTTCATGAAAGCGCTCGCGGTCAGCCTCGGGCAACTGCGCGAATTCCGCCTCGTCCAGCGCCTTGCCGTCGACCATCGGCGTGAAGGCGATATTGGTGCTGTCGCGGTACAGGGCAATGTCTTTTTCCAGCGACAGGCGTTCGATCACATCCAGCGCGCGGTCATAACGCTGGTTGAAGGCGCGGTCGATGGCGCTTTTCTTTTGCTGGTAGGACGGGTGTTCGAACACCGCCGGAAAGGTCGCCAGCAGGTTATCGATCAGGCCACCGATGTCGGCGATGAATGCCATCGCCGTGCCTGACGGCAGCTCCAGCGCGCGGGGCTCGCGCTGTTCTTCGAAATTTTCGACATAGACCCAGTCCGACGGGGTCTGCAGGCGCTTGGCCTCAGCCTTGAGGTAGCGTTTGACGAACGAGAACCGGCCGGTGCCGGGTTCGCCCATGACATACACGTTGTAACCGGGACGTGGCATCGCCACCCCGAACTGCAAGGCCTCAACGGCACGCTCCTGGCCGAGGACTCCGCGAAAGGGCTCCAGATCATTGGTGGTCTGGAACGCGAACTGTTCAGCGGTAAATGGACGGGTCAGCGCTTGTGGCGCCAGACGCAGACTGGCAGCTACAGAATCGGGCATCAGTGTTCCTTAGATCACGCGGGGCAGATAGCGGCATTCTGGCGCTCGCCGGACATCACTTGCAAGACGCCAGGCAAGCTGGCGCATGGCAACGCGCGACAACGTCCCGACTGTCTCTCTACAAAGCGTGATAAAGCGTAATAAACCGCAACAAATCACGGAACCCTCGCACACACCTCAGACTCAAAATTTCGCACAGTGGCGTTCATGGCCATTTGCATTGACGCAATGACGCACAACTCCCGGCCCACTCAGGTCGCACATAAAGAGAATAAAGCTATGAAACGGATTCTTCTTGGAACGCTCTTTGCCGCTGTTTCCGTCAACGCCATGGCCCAGGCGCCAGGCGGTCCGGATTGCGGCTGGGGCAACATGCTGTTCGAAGGCCAGCGCGGCACTCCGGCACACTTCCTGGCTTCTACCACCAACGGCACCTCCGGTAACGCCACCTTCGGCATGACCAGCGGTACCAACGGTTGCTCGACCAACAGTGCACTGACCTACGGCGGCAAATCGTGGCTGGCCATGAATGGCATGATGGACGAGTTGTCCAAGGACATGGCCATGGGTCAGGGCGAAGCGCTGACCACCTATGCCGTGATCCTCGGCGTTGCGCCACAGGACCGTGACCGCTTTGCGGCCGTGACCCATGACAACTTCTCGAAAATCTTCACCAAGGCCGATGCCACCGCTGAAGACGTTCATGCCAAAACCCTCGATGTGCTGAAAAACGACCCAACCCTGGCCAAGTACGCTACCCAGGCTTGACGCGTGCCCCCGCCTCTGTAACAAGGGGCGGGTTCTCCTCTTTTTGACAGTTGCCTGCCCATGCTCAAACGTCTCGCCTGCCTGACGCTGTCGGTCTGTGCCCCGCTGTGCGCGGCCGCTGCGGCTTCTGAACCCAATGCCGGACGCTTGCAGCAACTGGCCGACGACCCGTTCTGGATCTCGCTGGGCCACTACGAGAAAACTCGTCTGAGTGGCTGGCGCAGCTATGTCGACGACCCGAAATTCTTTCTTGCCAAAGACGGCGCCCATGACCCGCGCGCCGAAATTGCCGCGACCCTGGCGGCGATCACCGCCCCGGTCGGCAACCCCCAGCAACACGCTCAATGTGTTTACCCGGCCCGTACCCGCTGGCTGCGCGATCAGTTGCAACTGCATGACCTGCCTGCCGTGGACTGCACTGAATTCAAGGCGTGGTTCAAGGATGTGGCGCCCGACAGCACCGTGCTGATCTTTCCGGCGGCCTACCTCAACAGCCCGTCGTCGATGTTCGGCCACACCTTGCTGCGCATCGACCCTGCCAGTGCCAGGACCAACAACACCACGCTGCTCAGCTACGCGATCAACTTCGGCGCCTACATCGAAGGCATGGACAACAGCATCCTGTACGCCTGGAAAGGCTTGGCCGGCGGTTATCCCGGCCTGTTTTCGATGGTCCCGTACCAGGAAAAGCTCTCTGAATACCGCAGCCTGGAAAACCGCGACCTGTGGGAATACCGGCTGAACCTGAGCACCGCTGAAACCGAGCGCATGGTCGAGCACGTCTGGGAACTGAAGCAGGTGCGCTTCAGCTATTTCTTCTTCGACGAAAACTGCTCCTATCGCCTGCTTGAATTGCTCGAAATCGCCCGACCCGGCCTGAAACTGACCGACCAGTTCGAGCTGACCGCGATCCCGACCGACACCGTCAAGGCCATCAAGGCCGCTGGCCTGGTGGAAAAGACCGAATACCGCCCTTCGCGCGAGCGTGAATTGCTCAGCCGCGCCGAGCCGCTGGACGCTGACGAACAGCAGTGGGTGAAGGCGATCAGCGCCGACACCTCGCAATTGCAAGCGCCGGCTTATCAAGCATTGCCAACTGAGCGCCGCGCGCTGATTCAGGACGCCGCTTACCGTCTGGAGCGTTACCGCGCCAACGGCCAGGCCCGCGACAGGCAGGCGGCGCAACGCAGTTTTGCGCTGTTGCAGGCCATCAACCGCAATCCGCCACCGGCGTTGCAGATCGAGCAACCGGGCCTGCCCGAAGAGGGCCACGAATCGCGCACCTGGCAACTCGGCGTCGGCAGCCGCGACGATAAGGCATTCGCCGAATATGGTTTGCGCATGGCCTATCACGACCTCAACGACAACGCCTATGGCTTTCCGCTGGGCGCCCAGATCGAGATCCTGCAACTCAAGCTGCGCCAGTACGAAGGCAATGAATGGCAAGTCCAGCGTCTGGATCTGGCGACCATCCGCTCGATGACACCGCGCACCGAACTGCTCAAGCCGTGGTCCTGGCAAGTGGCCGGCGGCCTTGAGCGGGTGCCGGGCAAGCACGGCGACCAGAACCTGGTCAGCCACGTCAACGGCGGCGCCGGCGGCACCTGGCAACTGCACGACAATGTACTGGGCTTCGCACTCGGCACAGTGCGCGTCGAACACAACAACGATTTCGCCGCCTTCGTCGCGCCAGCCGCCGGTTTCGATACCGGCCTGCTGTGGCGTAACCCGTTGGGCAACCTGAGCCTGGAAGCCAAGGGCGATTACTTCACCAATGGCGAAGTGCGCCGCAGCATCAGCCTGAACCAGCAATGGGAAGTGTCGCGCAACCTGGGCCTGCGCCTGACAGCGCAACGCGACTTCAGCCATCTGGGTGGCGCGCAGAACGAAGTCATGCTGCAAGCGAAGTGGTATCACTACTGAACAGCTTCTCGACAAGCCTTTGACCACGCCCCGACACGGCGTGATCTAGACTTTCCTCAGTAACCGAGGAATCCGGTCATGAACATGCGTATCGCGTTGTTGGGCTTGATCGTTGTGCTTGCGGGTTGCCAGTCGACCCACGAGCAATTAGTCGCCGAAGGCTATCCACCGGCGTTTGCCGACGGCTTTCAGGATGGTTGCGGCAGTGGCCGACAGGCGGCCGGCTCCATTGGCGGCGTGTACCGCAAGGACGTGCCGCGCGACCTGAAAGAGCCGCTGTACGCCAAGGGCTGGAACGACGGGTTTCGCCAATGCCAGGCCATGCAGCAAAACCGTGACCGCGACGCCAACAGTCTGGGCAACGACCGCGACCGTGACTGGGAACGAGAGAAAACCCGCAGCAAGGCCAAGGCCTATATGTCTGACTGAATGCCGACCATGCGTCTGATGGTGCCTCAACTTCTTTGGCCTGCGATTGCCTAACGCTTATCTAGCCGGGAGGACATCATGAGTCGTGCTTTTGTTAACGAAGACAACACTGCATCCCAAGCCAGCCAGCCGGTCGAACGGCAGGTCAGCGAACAACCCAATTACGTGACCGCCCAAGGCCTGGTTCTGTTGCAGAACCAGGTCAGCGAACTGCAGGCCTTGCATCGTCAGCAAGCGGAACTGGACGACGGCACCGACAAACAGCGCCTGGTCGATCTGGAGCGCGACCTGCGTTATTTCACCCAACGCCTGCAAAGCGCAAAAGTGGTGACGCCCGCCTTGTCCACCGACAAGGTTCAGATTGGCAGCACCGTGACCTACGCCGATGAACAGGACCACCGCCAGCGCGTGCAACTGGTCGGTGAAGACCAGGCCGACGCCAGCCACGGGCTGATCAACTGGGGCTCACCCTTGGGCCGCGCCCTGCTCGGCGCCCAGGCGGGCGACGAAGTGCTGTGGAAACGCCCGGCCGGCGACCGCTTGATCGAAGTGCTGCAAATCGAAGCCGACCCCGGCCAGTGAAAACCCGCCCCTGTAGGAGCGCGTTTACCCGCGACCGAGTGCGCCAGCGCTCGCAAGATCTCGTAAACGCTGAAAATTTACGGCTGCTAACGCAGCCGGTCGTCCGGGTGCGCCCCAAGGCAAGCGCGCGCCAAGGTTTGTGTCGTACTCAGTATCAAGGCCTGCCCAAAACCCGTAGGAGCGAGCGCCAGCTCGCGAAGGCTAAAGTAAACTCACCGCAAATGTGCTGATTCCACGGGCCCTTTCGTGAGCTGCGCTCACTCCTACAAGGTTTGTGTCGTACTCAGTATCAAGGCCAGAATGCGCGAAGCCTTGAAGGCTGACGCGCAGTTGGCTTGAGAACACAATTGCTACGGGCCTGTGTTTGCGTGGCGTCGGGTAATTGCCTACAGATACAGTGAATACATCACACCACGCCTTGTGCCAGCATCGCGTCGGCGACTTTGACGAAGCCTGCGATGTTGGCGCCCTTCACGTAGTTGACGCTGCCATCGGCCTCGGTGCCGTAGTGCACGCACGCATGGTGGATCGACTGCATGATGCCGTGCAGCTTGCTGTCCACTTCACCTGCGGTCCAGTGCAGGCGCATGGCGTTCTGCGACATTTCCAGGCCGCTGACCGCCACACCGCCGGCGTTCGAGGCCTTGCCCGGCGCAAACAGGGTGCCGGCCTCGATAAAGATATCCACAGCCTCCAGCGTGGTCGGCATGTTGGCGCCTTCGGCCACGCAGATGCAGCCGTTGCGCAACAGCGTGCGGGCATCCTCGACATTGAGTTCGTTCTGCGTCGCACAAGGCAATGCGATGTCGCAGGCCAGGCTCCACGGTGTCTGGCCCTTGCGGAACTCCAGACCGAACGGCGCCGCCAGTTCGCTGAGACGCCCACGCTTGACGTTTTTCAGCTCCAGCAGCGCGTCCCATTGCGCGTCGTTCAGGCCAGCCTCGATGTACAGCGTGCCTTCGGAGTCGGACAGCGAAATCACCTTGCCGCCCAGATCCATGACCTTGCGTGCCGCGTACTGAGCCACGTTGCCGGAGCCGGAAATGGCCACGCGACGGCCATCGATCGTCTTGTCCTGGCGCTTGAGCATCTCTTCAGCGAAATACACGCAGCCGTAGCCGGTGGCTTCCGGGCGGATCAGGCTGCCGCCGTAGGTGATGCCCTTGCCGGTCAGCACCGAGGTGAACTGGTTGGCCAGGCGCTTGTACTGACCGAACATGAAGCCGATCTCACGACCGCCCACGCCGATATCACCGGCCGGCACGTCGAGGTCGGCACCGATGTGGCGGTACAGCTCGCTCATGAAGGCCTGACAGAAACGCATGACTTCGGCGTCGCTCTTGCCCTTGGGATCAAAGTCCGAGCCGCCCTTGCCGCCGCCCATGGGCAGCGAGGTCAGCGAGTTCTTCAATACCTGCTCGAAAGCCAGGAACTTGAGCACGCTGAGGTTCACCGACGGGTGAAAACGCAGGCCGCCCTTGTATGGGCCGATGGCGCTGCTCATCTGGATCCGGTAGCCGCGATTGACCTGAACCTTGCCCTGATCATCGACCCACGACACCCGAAACAGCACTGCCCGCTCCGGCTCGACCATGCGCTCCAGAATGCCGGCCTGCAGGTAATGCGGGTTGGCTTCCAGGAATGGCCAGAGGCTGCGCAATACTTCTTCGACGGCCTGATGAAATTCAGGCTGCGCCGGGTCGCGCAGCTTGATACGGGCGAGGAAATTGTCGACGGATTCAGTCATGGGGTACGTCTCGGAGAGTGGAGGCTTGTAGGAATTTTTTCCGGACTCTACCAAGGGATAACGCACTTAAAAAGGGCGAAATGTCGTTTTAATGAAATTAAATGGTGCAATTCTATAAATTAATTCGATTTAAAAGCCTGAAACGCTGAATTCAAGGCACAAAAATGGGGCTACAAAGGCCCCATTTTTGCGCAGCTAAAACGGCGTGTTACGCCAGTTTCTTGTGTCGTACACGGTGCGGCTGTGCAGCGGCATCGCCCAGACGTTTCTTACGGTCAGCTTCATATTCGGTGTAGTTACCTTCGAAGAACACCGCTTGCGAATCATCTTCGTACGCCAAAATGTGAGTGGCCACGCGGTCCAGGAACCACCGATCATGGGAAATCACAATGGCGGCGCCAGGGAAGTCCAGCAGGGCTTCCTCCAGCGAACGCAGGGTTTCTACGTCGAGGTCGTTGGACGGTTCGTCGAGCAGCAGGACGTTGCCGCCCTCTTTCAGGGTCAGCGCCAAGTGCAAGCGACCGCGCTCACCGCCAGACAGGTCCTTGACGAACTTCTGCTGGTCGCCGCCCTTGAAGTTGAAACGGCCGACATAGGTACGCGACGGAATCTCGTAGTTGCCGATGCGGATCTGGTCGGAACCGTCGGAGATCTGCTGGAACACGGTCTTGCTGCCGTCCAGGTCGTCACGCGCCTGATCGACGCACGCCAGTTGCACGGTTTCACCGATCTCGATGCTGCCCGAATCCGGCTGTTCCTTGCCCATCAGCATGCGGAACAGGGTCGATTTACCGGCACCGTTACCGCCGATCACGCCAACGATGGCGCCCTTGGGCATGGCGAACGACAGGTTATCGATCAGCACGCGATCGCCATAGCCTTTGCTGACGTTCTTGAACTCGATGACCTTGTCACCCAGGCGCGGACCGGCCGGGATGTAGATCTCGTTGGTTTCGCTGCGCTTCTGGAATTCCTGCGATTGCATTTCTTCGAAGCGTTGCAGACGCGCCTTGGACTTGGACTGACGAGCCTTGGCGCCTTTGCGCACCCACTCCAGCTCTTCTTTCATGGCCTTTTCATGGGCCGACTGCTGCTTGGATTCCTGGGCCAGACGATCGGATTTGGCTTCCAGCCAGCCCGAATAGTTGCCTTCGTACGGAATGCCGGCGCCGCGGTCGAGTTCCAGAATCCAGCCGGCGACGTTGTCGAGGAAGTAACGGTCGTGCGTGATCGCAACCACGGTGCCGGGGAAACCGTGCAGGAACTGCTCCAGCCAGGCGACGGAATCGGCGTCCAGGTGGTTGGTCGGTTCGTCGAGCAGCAGCATGTCCGGGGCCGACAGCAGCAGGCGGCACAGCGCGACGCGGCGCTTTTCACCACCGGACAGCACGGCAACCTTGGCATCCCAGGCCGGCAGGCGCAGGGCGTCGGCGGCGACTTCCAGCTGACGCTCCAGATTGTGGCCATCGCTGGCCTGCAAGATGGCTTCAAGCTTGGCCTGTTCGGCGGCGAGCTTGTCGAAGTCGGCATCCGGGTCGGCGTAGGCGGCATACACCTCATCCAGGCGCGCTTGGGCGTCCTTGATGACGCTGACGGCCTCCTCGACCACTTCGCGAACGGTTTTCTCAGGGTCCAGTTGCGGCTCTTGGGGCAGGTAGCCGACGTTAAGTTCCGGCATCGGGCGGGCTTCACCGTCGAACTCTTTGTCGACGCCGGCCATGATTTTCAGCAGGGTGGATTTACCCGAACCGTTCAGGCCCAGTACGCCGATCTTGGCGCCGGGGAAGAACGACAGAGAAATATTCTTGAGAATTTCCCGCTTCGGCGGCACTACTTTGCTCAGCCGATGCATGGTGTAGACATATTGAGCCAAAACGTTGACCTCGCTCGAAAACACAAATGGAAAGCCCTGCCACGCAGGCAAGGCCACAAGATTGGCAGCTCGCCGGACTACAGGCGGACTATAGAAAGCCGCGAGCTGGCGCAGGCCGTGCCAGAAGCAGGCTGCAGGCTGTATTGAAAGTCGACAGCGAGCGCAGACGCACCGCGCTCAGGGTCGGCAAGCTTAACCTAACTCGGCGGTGGCTGGCAGGGGGATGGCTGCACCGATCGCTGCCTGAACAGGTCATGGCCGCTGACCACGACGATACCGGCCATGACCAGCAGCGCGCCGGTTATAAAGGCCGGCTCCAGCGTTTCATCGAGCAGCCATACCCCGAATACCACGCCGAACAGCGGGGTCAGGAACGACAACACCCCAAGGCGCGACGCCAGGTAGTGGCGCAACAGCCAGAACCACACCAGAAAACTCATGAAGGCCACCAGAAAGGTCTGGAACGCCAGGCTCACCAGGGCAATGTGCGACAGGGTGAAGCCGGTCTGGCCGCTGAACCAGGCCACCGCCAGCAGCAAGCCGAACGCGCCCAACAACTGGTACAGCAGCGTCTGGCTGGCCGGTGCCGCTGCCAGCCGGGTGGCGCGCACGGTGACGGTGGTCGCGGCCCAGGCAATGGCGCCCAGTAAACCAAAGGCATCGCCCAGGCGCTGATCGGCGGCCGCTGCCGGACGGTTGGCCAGGCTGTCGGCTGGCCCGTAGAACGCAAACACCGCCCCGACGAACGCGATCAGAATCCCGCCCCATTGCAACAGGCTCAAACGCTCACCGGGCACAAACAGGTGCAGGCCGATGGCGGTAAAGATCGGCGCGCAATAAAGGAAGATCACCATCCGCGAAGCACTGGTATAGCGCAGGCCCTCGCCCACAAACAGAAACTCCAGGGCAAACAGCAGCCCGACGATGATGCCCGGCGCCAGCGTGGCGCGATCAAAGGCACGCCCTTCGCCGCGCCAGAGCATCAGCGCCCAGACCAGAATCGCCGCCAGTCCGGAGCGGATCGACAACTGCATCAGCGGCGCCATGTCGGGTGCCGCGACCTTGACCGCCACCTGCTGTAATCCCCACAAGGCGCAGATACCGCACATGAGTGCGGCGGCGCGGGCATCGACGGGTTGGCGTGTGTTCATGATCGGCACTCGTGCAGGAAGTGCCGGCAGTGTGGGCGCGACCGATCAGAAGCACATAGCGCCAAACCGACAACCCATAGCGCATAATCGCCACTCGCCGGCCGCCTGACGGAAAACCTGCCCATGGCTGAAACAGCCCGCCACCTGCACTTGCCACCCTTCACCGAGGCGATTCCTGCGCCGATCTATTTTCGCAGCGCCTGGGTGCCGGCTTCGAGCACCTACCCCGTGCACAGTCATCCATGGGGTGAGTTCGTCTATTCATACAGCGGCGTGATGGACATCAAGATGCGTGACCAGCATTTCCTGGCGCCGCCGCAATACGGTGTGTGGCTGCCGCCCGAAACCGAGCACGTCGGGCGCAATCGCTACGAAGCCTGCCATGCCTCGCTGTATATCGCCCGGCCCTTGTGTGCAGGTTTGCCGTTGCAAGCCTGCGCACTGACCATTACCCCGTTGATCCGCGCCCTGCTCGACGAACTGCACGGCGCCCCGCCCGGCGTGCCGCAAAGTGCCGAGGATGAACGGCTGTTGCAGGTGCTGCTCGACAAGCTCAGGCAGACTTCACGCGCCGGCAGCTATTTGCCCGGCTCGGACGACCCGATTCTGGCACCGGTCTTGCTGTGGCTTGAGCGTAATCCCGGCGAAACCTACTCACTGCTGGAACTGGCGAAAATGGCCAACACCACCGAACGCACCTTGCTGCGCCGCTGCCAGCGCGATCTGGGCATGTCGCTGGCGCAATGGCGGCAACGGCTGACCGTGGTGCGCGCACTGGAACGCCTGGAAACACCGATGACGGTCGAAGCGATCGCACTGGATCTGGGCTATAGCAGTTCATCGGCGTTTATCGGCATGTTTCGCAAGTTGATGGGCGTGACCCCGGATGAGTTTCGCAAGGCCAGGCCCGATGCCATGGCACGGGCATAAGACCCAACAAACGCTGGCACTTCGCCTAGACTCAAGGCATGCTAGCCGCCCTTTGGGCGCCCGGCCTAATTAGTCAATGCATCGCGCATTCGCTGCTTCAGTTCAGTAGTCAGGAACAACGACTTGCCCACACCAACCTCTTCCTCATCGCTGCGTAGCGCCAAAAGCACCGGGCATGTGCCTTTGAGCAGCTCATTGAAAGGTGTGCTGGCGGCATTGGTGCTGTTGATGCTCGCCTTGCTGTTGTGGCAATCGTTCGAGCAGTTCCAGCAGACCCAGGACCGCCAACGCCAGCGCAGCCTTGACTACAGCACTCAACTGGCCGATCGCCTGAGCCTGAACATGGCCCTCAACGCGCAGGTCAGCACCAGCCTGCTGGATGAAGCCAAATCCCTGGGCCAGCCCATGGACCAGGCCGTCACCCTCGCCCCACTGCGCCAGGCACTGCCCGCCTTGCACAGTGTGGTCTGGCTGAACCCGGTCGGGGACGTGATCAAAGACAGCGCCGGCGACACCCACGACGCTGCATTTATCAAGGCCCAACTGGTTCGGGCGCAGGGCCGGCCGTTCTACTACACGCATTCCACAGACGCCACCCTGATCTATTTGCTGTTGCGCCAGGCAGGCGGCTTTACCGGTGATTACTGGGTGGTGCGGCTGGGCCCCGATGTACTCAAGGGCCTGACCCAACAGTACGACCATGACTTCATCCACCTGTGGCGCCTGGAAAGCCGCGAAGGCCAGCAGACCCTTGCACGCGACAGTTATAGAAATGCCGGCAGTGCCGAAACCGTGTTGCTGCAACCGATCGGCAACAGTGACTGGCAACTGCGCGGCCTGTTCGATGCCTATCGCGAACGCCAGGCCTTGCTGGTGCCGCTGATCATCAAATGCGCGCTGGCCTTGCTGTTCTCGATCCTGCCGCTGATGGCGCTGATCAGCCTGCGCCGCCGCCAGGGGCAGTTGCTCGAAAGCCGGCGCCGTTATCAGGGGATTTTCGAAGGCACCGGCGTGGCGCTGTGCGTACTGGACATGTCCGGACTGCCGCCGCTGTTCGACAGCCTGCAGATCAAGACTGCCGAGGACCTGAAAAAGCTGCTCGACAACCAGCCCGGCCAGCGCGGGCGGCTGCTGCAACAACTGCACATCACCGAAGTCAATCAGGTGGCCCTGGACCTGCTGGCCATCGACGGCAACGAGCAGGCCTGGCAGCAACTGATCGACGGTTGCCCGCGCACCCGCATCGGTATCGGCCTGCAGATCATCGAAGCGGTGCTCAACGGCCAACAGCGCCTGGAGCTGGAAATCCGCCTGACCCAGGACAACGGTCAGGACCAGCACCTATGGCTGGTGATGCGCCTGCCCCAGGCGCACGCCGACTTCGATGCCGTGATCCTGAGCATCGGCGACATCACCAGCCGCAAGCAGATCGAACTGTCGCTGCTGGACCGCGAGAGTTTCTGGTCGGATGTGGTGCGCACCGTGCCCGATCACCTCTATGTGCAGGACGTGCTCAGCCAGCGGATGATCTACAGCAACCACCATCTGGGCCAGACACTGGGCTACAGCAAGGCCGAGCTGCAGGCGATGGGCGAGTTTTTCTGGGAAATCCTGCTGCACCCCGACGATGCCCGTGCCTACCGGGACATGCGCCTGCGCCAGCGCCATCACGGTCATAACGAGCTGCTGCAATGCGTGCTGCGCTTTCGCGACCGGCAACAGAACTGGCGCTGCTTCGACATCCGCGAGCAGGCCATGGCCTGGGATAAAGATCACCTGGTCACGCGGATCATCGGCATTGCCAAAGACATCACCGAACAGGTTGCCGCCAGCCAGTCGCTGCGTGACAGCGAGCAGCGTTACCGGATGCTCGCCGAAAGCATCAGCGATGTGATTTTCTCCACCGACAGCCAGCTGGAACTCAACTATGTCAGCCCCTCGGTGCAAAGCGTGATGGGCTACAGCGCCGAGTGGATTCTGCACAACGGCTGGGGCGCGGCCATCGCCAACCCGCAGCAACTGACAGGCATTCACAACCTGATCGCGCGCATTCGCAAGGTGCTGAACAAGCCCGCCGAACTCGACAAGCTGCGCAACGAATTGCCGACCCACCTGTTTCTGTTCGACTGCCTGCGCGCCGACGGGCGCAAGATTCCTGTCGAGTTGCGCCTGGTGCTGGTCTGGGACGAGCGTGGTCGCCTGGAAGGCATTCTTGGCGTGGGCCGCGATGTCAGCCAGCAACGCCGTGCCGAGAAAGACCTGCGCATGGCCGCCACGGTCTTCGAGCACTCGACCTCGGCCATCCTGATCACCGACCCGGCCGGCTACATTGTTCAGGCCAACGAAGCGTTCACCCGGGTCAGCGGCTATGAAGTGGCCCAGGTGCTCGACCAGTTGCCGAGCATGCTCACCGTCGAGCATGAACAGGAAAAACACCTGCACCACATTCTTACCCAACTCAACCAGCGCGGCAGTTGGGAAGGCGAGGTGCTGCTCAAGCGCCGTAACGGTGAGCAATACCCGGCGTGGGTCGGCATTACGGCGGTGTTCGACGATGAAGGCGACCTGGCCAGCTATGTGTGCTTCTTCAGCGACATCAGCGAGCGCAAGGCCAGCGAACAGCATATCCATCGCCTGGCCTATTACGACGCCCTGACCCACCTGCCCAACCGCACGCTGTTCCAGGACCGTCTGCACTCGGCCTTGCAACACGCTGAACGCCAGCAAGCCTGGGTGGTGTTGATGTTCCTCGACCTGGACCGCTTCAAGCCGATCAACGACTCGCTGGGCCATGCCGCCGGTGACCGCATGCTCAAGGAAATGGCCAGCCGGTTGCTGGCCTGCGTGACCGACGACGACACCGTGGCACGCATGGGCGGCGACGAATTCACCTTGTTGCTGGAGCCTGGCGCCACCCGCGAAAGCGCCCTGAACCGCGCCATTCATGTCGCCGAGCAAATCCTGACCAGCCTGGTGACGCCGTTTGTGCTCGAAGGCCGCGAGTTTTTTGTGACGGCCAGTATCGGCATCGCCCTCAGCCCGCAGGACGGCAACGAGCTGAGCCAGTTGATGAAAAACGCCGACACCGCCATGTACCACGCCAAGGAGCGCGGCAAGAACAACTTCCAGTTCTACCAGGCCGACATGAACGCCACGGCGCTGGAGCGCCTGGAACTCGAAAGCGACCTGCGCCATGCGCTGGAGCAACAGGAGTTCGTGCTGTTCTACCAGCCGCAGTTCAGCGGCGACGGCAAACGCCTGACCGGCGCCGAAGCCCTGCTGCGCTGGCGCCACCCACGCCGTGGGCTGGTGCCGCCCAACGACTTCATCCCGGTACTGGAAGAGTTAGGGCTGGTGGTCGAAGTTGGCGACTGGGTTTTGGCCGAAGCCTGCCGCCAGCTCAAGACCTGGCACCAGAATAAGGTGCGGGTGCCCAAGGTCTCGGTGAATATCTCGGCGCGGCAGTTCTCCGACGGCCAGTTGGGCGAGCGCATCGCCGAAACCCTGCGCCAGACCGGCCTGCCGCCGGCGTGCCTGGAGCTGGAGCTGACCGAAAGTATCCTGATGCGCGAAGTCAGCGAAGCCATGCAGATCCTCGACGGCCTGAAAAACCTCGGCCTGAGCATCGCCGTCGACGATTTCGGCACCGGTTATTCCTCGCTGAACTACCTCAAGCAGTTCCCGATCGACGTACTGAAGATCGACCGCACCTTCGTCGACGGCCTGCCGTCAGGCGAGCAGGACGCGCAGATCGCCCGGGCAATCATCGCCATGGCCCACAGCCTGAACCTGGCCGTCATCGCCGAGGGCGTCGAAACCCACGAGCAACTGGAGTTCCTGCGCGAACACGGCTGCGACGAAGTCCAGGGCTATCTGTTCGGCCGCCCGATGTCGGCCAGCCACTTCGAAGCGCAGTTCAGCAACGACGCCCTGTTCATGCTCGACTAGCGTCGCGCATGATCGCCGCAGGAGCGCGCTCTGCCGGAATGCCGGACCACCACGACCGGCTGCGTAGCAGTCGTAAATTTGTGGCGTTTCATCAATTTTTATGGCCGCTCCGCGCCCAGTCGCGGGCAAGCGCGCTCCTGCCTTGCAGCTGCTTCATCCGACAGATGAAGCCCTTTCATATGCCAGATAAAAGCCGATGGGGTAGAATGCCTCCCTTTTCCGCTCCGACCTCCCGAGGACAGCCATGTTCAACCGTGATTTGACTATCGCCAAGTTCGACCCCGATCTCTTCCAAGCCATGGAGCAAGAAGCCGTGCGCCAGGAAGAGCACATCGAGTTGATCGCTTCGGAGAACTACACCAGCCCCGCCGTCATGGAAGCTCAGGGTTCGGCCCTGACCAACAAGTACGCCGAAGGCTATCCGGGCAAGCGCTACTACGGTGGCTGCGAATACGTCGACGTCGTTGAGCAACTGGCCATCGACCGCGCCAAAGAGCTGTTCGGTGCCGACTACGCCAACGTCCAGCCGCACGCAGGTTCGCAAGCCAACGCGGCTGTCTACCTGGCGCTGCTGCAAGCCGGCGACACCATCCTGGGCATGAGCCTGGCCCACGGCGGTCACCTGACCCACGGCGCCAGCGTTTCGTCCTCGGGCAAGCTGTACAACGCCATCCAGTACGGCATCGACGGCAACGGCCTGATCGACTACGACGAAGTCGAGCGCCTGGCGGTCGAGCACAAGCCAAAAATGATCGTTGCCGGCTTCTCGGCCTACTCGCAAGTGCTGGACTTCCCGCGCTTCCGCGAAATCGCTGACAAGGTCGGTGCCTACCTGTTCGTCGACATGGCTCACGTAGCCGGTCTGGTTGCTGCGGGCGTCTATCCAAACCCGGTGCCATTCGCCGACGTGGTCACCACCACCACCCACAAGACCCTGCGCGGTCCACGTGGTGGCCTGATCCTGGCCAAGGCCAACGCCGACATCGAGAAAAAGCTCAACTCGGCCGTCTTCCCGGGCGCCCAGGGCGGCCCGCTGGAGCACGTCATCGCCGCCAAGGCCGTGTGCTTCAAGGAAGCGCTGCAGCCTGAGTTCAAGACTTACCAGCAACAAGTGGTGAAGAACGCCAAGGCCATGGCTGGCGTGTTCATCGAGCGCGGCTTCGACGTGGTCTCCGGCGGTACCGAGAACCACCTGTTCCTGCTCTCGCTGATCAAGCAGGACATCTCCGGTAAAGACGCAGACGCCGCCCTGGGCCGCGCCTACATCACCGTCAACAAGAACTCGGTGCCTAACGACCCGCGTTCGCCGTTCGTGACCTCGGGCCTGCGTTTCGGCACCCCGGCCGTTACCACCCGCGGCTTCAACGAAACCGACTGCAAGGAACTGGCCGGCTGGATCTGCGACATCCTCGCCGACCTGAACAACGAAGCGGTGATCGACGCTGTGCGTGAAAAGGTCAAGGCCATCTGCGCCCGCCTGCCGGTTTACGGCGCCTGATAGCGCTCGCGGCAACCCCCTGAAAAAGCCCGGCCTCTGCGCCGGGCTTTTTCTTTACAGCTGTCTCTGAACAGGCGGCGAAGCCCAATCAGACACAACCCGCTGAAACGCCCTACATCAAGCCCATGGCAACCCGCGTCAGGATGCACACCCCGCATCCACGAGGTTGACCATGATTCCCGTCTCGCGCCTGACCGACCTGCACGCCTGCCCGATTCCGCTGCACGGGCTGAGCCCGCTGATATCCGCCTCCCCTACCGTATTAGTCAACGGCCTGCCCGTTGCCCGCATCGGTGACAGGGCCGCCTGCGGTGCGGTGATCGTCACCGGCTTCGTCAATATCCTGGTCGACGGCCGTCCCATGGCGCATATCGGCAGCCTGACCAGCCATGGCGGCGGCATTGTCACCGGCAGCCAGGACACCCAAGGCAGCCCGATCAACTTTGTGACGCCAAAACTGGCAGTCGACTTCGCCAGGCTTGGCGCCATCGATGAACTGGGCAATGTCGACGATCAAAAGCTGCAAGCCCTGCTTGCCGACCCGCAACTGGAACAACGCGCTCAGGCTGCCGGCGCGCTGGTACAGCCCAACGACGCACCGACGGACGCTGCCAGAACCTTTTCCCGGTTCTTCAAGGTAACCGACAGCGAAACCGGCGCGCCGCTGGCCAACCGGCCTTTCACCGCTGTGGTGGATGAACGCCAGATCACCGGCACGACCGATGCTGCCGGACAGGTGCAGATCGAGGCAGCGTCGGAAAACTCGATTATCGCCATGCATGTGCTGTTCAAGGCACCGGCCCGGCTACTGGATGAACTGTCAGGGCGTGATCCACGCTTTACGGCAACGGGCAATGCACACGAGGTTCGGGCGGGACAAGCGGCGGTGCCGATAGTGATTACCGTGAATGACCGGGCGGCGACGCGGGAGGCGCTTATTCGTAAGGTCAGGGGGTTGGGGCATGAGTTTGTGGAGCGATCAGAATGGGGCGCTCATAAACTCCAAGGAACGCCTGAAAAAGACTGGAGCTACAGCATGGTAGCGCTACACCACGCTGGCAGGAGTTACTCTTGTGGCACAGGCGCTGAGCAGATGCTTGATACTCAGAGCTTTCATCAAAACAATAAAGAATTTTCGGACATTGGTTACCACTTTGGAATCGATTGCTCTGGAAACATATATGAAGGGCGGGATATTCGCTTCAAAGGCTCAAGCGTTTCAGGTTTCAATTCACAGGTGATTGGCATCGTATTGCTGAACAATCTCACTACCCCGGAAGAGGGGGGAGACCTCGTAGCCTTCGGGCGTAAAGCGCTGGATTCCATGGGAATCGGAACAACCAATCAGATACCGGCCCAGCAAATAGATGCCACGCGGATGCTTCTACGCGCGTTAAGCAGTCTCTTCAAGATCAAGTACTTTGGTGGTCATCAAGAGTTCCCTTTTCAAGTGGGCGACGGGAAAATATGTCCTGGCAATGTTGGCATGGAGCTGGTTCAGCTTATCCGAACAAAAACCCAACTGTTGACACCACCCACCTCATGAAGAAGATTATCGCGCTTTTGACGGTCGTACTTTCCAGCGCTCTGTTTGTTGGGTACTACAACTCAATTGAAGACGCTGAAATTCACTCTCATTTCTTCATCAAGAAGAAACCCACACTGCAAATAAAATTTTTTAATATTTTCGCCAATGACGCTGATAGCAAAAAGCTTCATCAACTGACAAATCAAGAGCGCAAGCGGGTAATTGATTACTGCATCTATCGGCTGGGTATTGAAACAACGCTAAGTAGTCAGCGAGAGCTAGAGGCTTGCGAAAAGAGGTAGCATCTTAAAATCGGATCGAACCATGAAAAAAATCACTGCACTGCTGGCCATTATCCTTACAACCATACCCTTTATTGGTTACTACGAACACATTGGCGAAAACACCTCATACCCTGTGATTTTCATCAAGAAAAAACCCACATTACAAATTGTATTCCATAGGATATTTCACCCTGACTTTGAAACAGGCCTGCATGAGCTGACCGACCTGCAACGACAGAAAATGATCGATTACTGCGTCTATCGACTAGGCATAGAAACCCAGTTAAAAACCGAAAAAGAATTCAGAACGTGCCGAGAAGAACCAGACGTTCAAGAACATTCGTACTTCCAGGGACCTCAGGAACCTTATTGAATCATGAAAAAAATCATTGCAGTTTTAGCGATTACTCTCTTTGCAGCTTTATTTATCGGCTACTACGAAACACGCTGGGCCGAGGACAACAAAACCGTCCTCTTCATCAAGAAGCAACCCACGCTTCAGCTGGAGTTTGTGAATATCTTTGATAGCGATGCGGACGACAAACCTCTACACAAGCTTGATCAGGAGGAGCGTCAACTGGTGATTGATTACTGCAAATACCGGCTGGGCATCGTGACCCGATTGAATAACCAGGAAGAACTGGAGGCATGCAAAGGGCGCTGATGTCACGGGCAGGAGGGAGCGTAGAGCTCCCGAATGCTGCCGACCAAACGATGAACCCTCTCGGTCATACCGGCTCTTCGCGAGCTCTACGCTCGCTCCTGCGAATGCGCTGAGTCAGACGACGACACTCTGCCCGGCCATCGCCGCAAACCCTACCCGGATCTTCTCTTCCGGCAGTTCATCGGCAATGAACACGATCACGCTTTCGCGCGGTTCACCCTCGGCCCATTCGGTGTCCCAGTCGAAGCCGTACAACTTGAGCACTCCCTGAAACACCAGGCGACGCGGTTCGCCCTTGATGCTGAGCACGCCTTTATAACGCAGCAGTTGCTTGCCGTGTTCTTCGAGCAGTTCGTTCATGAAGGTGCTGAGATTGTCGATATCCAGCGGCTGGTCGGTGCGCAGCACCAGGCTGGTGATGCGGTCGCCGCTGTTGCCGGTCGGGGCCACGGGGCGCAGGGTCATGCCGCCGCCCAGGTCGGCATTGAGGTTGAAGCCGCGTACGTCGAGCAGTTCGGCAAGATCGATGCGGCCGTGGTCGACGATGCGGATCGGCGCACGGCGGTTGATGCGAGTCAGGCGTGCGCTCAGCGCTTCGAATGCTGCGTCGTCAACCAGATCGCGCTTGCTGACCAGCAGCCGGTCGGCAAAGCCGATCTGGGCCTGGGCGATGGTCTGGGTCAGGTGTGTGTCGGCATGGGCGGCATCGACCAGGGTGATGATGCCGTCGAGGATGTAGCGCTCGCGCAGGTCTTCGTCGATGAAGAAGGTTTGCGCCACCGGGGCAGGATCAGCCAGGCCAGTGCATTCGATCACCAGCCGGTCGAAGGCGATCTCGCCGCTGTCACGCCGCTCGAGCAACAGGTACAGCGCTTTGGTCAGGTCGGTGTGGATGGTGCAGCACACGCAACCGTTGGACAGGGTCATGACCTGTACCGGCTCGTCGCCGAGCAGCTGGCTGTCGATGCCGGCATCGCTGAATTCGTTTTCGATCACCGCGATTTTCAGGCCGTGTTCGACCTTGAGCAGGTGGCGCAGCAAGGTGGTCTTGCCGGCGCCCAGAAAACCGGTCAGCACGGTGACGGGGATGGGTTGTAGCTCGCTCATTGGGGCTCCTTGGCAGGATGCTTCAGGCAGAAATAAAAACGCGCCACAGGTGAGGGCCTGTGGCGCGTCGAGTCAAACAATAACGCAGTTCAGCGGTTCAACAGCACTTCGGACCACTCTTGCCACCATAACGGGCTTCCTGACGTTCACGAAAGAACTCTTCGTAATTCATCATCGGCTTGTCCGGGTGGTTGGTCTGCATGTGCTCGACATAATTATCGTAGTCAGGCATGCCCACCATCAGGCGGGCGGCCTGGCCCAGGTATTTGCCGAGACGGCCAAGGTCATTGAACACAGGCAGTTCCTCTGTTGATGGTCATCAGACTTGCGAACCTGGCGGCATGGCCTGGTAAGGCGCTTCCTTGTCGGTACGCTCGGTTCTGGTCCATGCCGCACGACCGACTTTCACCGCGTAGAACAGGATGCTGAAGACCACGAACAGGAACAGGATCGTCAGGCCGGCGTTGGTGTAGGCGTTGAAGATCACGTGCTGCATCTGGTCGACGTTCTTGGCCGGGGCAAGGATCTGGCCGGCGTCGGCGGCGGTGCTGTATTTCTTGGCCAGGGCCAGGAAACCGACCGCCGGGTTAGGATCGAACAGCTTGATCAGGCCTGCGGTCACGGTGCAGATCAGCAGCCACGAAGCCGGCAGGATGGTGACCCAGACATAGCGCTGGCGCTTCATCTTGATCAGCACGACGCTGGCAAGCATCAGGGCGATACCGGCGAGCATCTGGTTGGAGATGCCGAACAGCGGCCACAGGGTGTTGATGCCGCCCAGCGGGTCGATGACGCCCTGGTACAGCAGGTAACCCCACAGCGCCACACAACCACCGGTGCCGATGATGTTGGCGGTCCACGATTCGGTGCGCTTGAGGGCCGGCACGAAGCTGCCCAGCAGGTCCTGAAGCATGAATCGACCGGCACGGGTACCGGCGTCCACCGCCGTCAGGATGAACAGCGCTTCGAACAGAATCGCGAAGTGGTACCAGAACGCCATGGTGTTTTCACCCGGCAAGGCCTGGTGCAGGATCTGCGCGATACCCACCGCCAGGGTCGGTGCACCACCGGCACGGGCCAGGATGGTGTTCTCGCCGATGTCCTTGGCCACGGCGGTCAGTTGCTCCGGCGTGATCAAAAAGCCCCATTCGCTGACCTTGGCGGCCACCGACACCACATCGCTACCGACCACGGCAGCCGGGCTGTTCATGGCGAAGTACACGCCTGGCTCGATCACCGAGGCGGCGACCATGGCCATGATGGCCACGAACGACTCCATCAGCATGCCGCCGTAACCGATGTAACGGGCGTTGACTTCGTTGTCGAGCAGCTTGGGCGTGGTGCCCGAGGAGATCAGGGCATGGAAGCCCGACACCGCGCCGCAGGCAATGGTGATGAACAGGAACGGGAACAGCGTGCCCTTCCACACCGGGCCGGTGCCGTCGGTGAACTGGGTCAGGGCCGGCATTTTCAGCTCTGGCGCCAGAATCAGGATGCCGATGGCCAGGGCCAGGATGGTGCCGATCTTGAGGAAGGTCGACAGGTAGTCACGCGGTGCCAGCAACAGCCAGACCGGCAGCATGGCGGCGACGAAGCCGTAGCCGACCAGCATCCAGGTGATCTGCACGCCGGTGAAGGTGAAGCGCGGGCCCCAGACCGGGTCGGCCGCGACGGCGCCGCCGACCCAGATCGAAGCCAGCAGCAGCACGACGCCGATCACCGAGATTTCGCCGATGCGTCCCGGGCGGATGTAGCGCATGTAAATGCCCATGAACATCGCCGTCGGGATGGTCGCCATGACCGTGAACATGCCCCACGGACTCTCGGCCAGGGCCTTGACCACGATCAGCGCCAGCACCGCAAGGATGATGATCATGATCAGGAAGCAACCGAACAAGGCGATGGTGCCGGGGATACGGCCCATTTCCTCACGGACCATGTCGCCCAGCGACCGGCCGTTACGGCGAGTGGAAAGGAACAGGATCATGAAGTCCTGCACGGCACCGGCCAGCACCACGCCGGCGATCAGCCAGAGTGTGCCGGGCAGATAGCCCATTTGCGCCGCCAGCACCGGACCGACCAGAGGGCCGGCGCCGGCGATGGCTGCAAAGTGGTGACCGAACAGGATGTGTTTGTTGGTAGGAACGTAGTCCAGGCCGTCGTTGTTGACCACCGCCGGTGTCGCGCGACGCGGGTCGAGTTGCATGACGTGGTTGGCAATGAACAGGCTGTAGTAACGATAGGCGACCAGATAGATGGCAACTGCCGCTACCACGATCCACAAGGCGTTGATTGCTTCGCCGCGACGCAGCGCGACGACCCCCAGGGCACAGGCCCCAATGATTGCTAGCAGCACCCAAGGTACATGGCGCACCAGGCTGTTATTATTTTTCATTTTTTTATTCCAGCAGAAATGACTAGAAGTTCTGGGTCGTGCGGTGCTGTGGTCGCTTATGGCGGCCTGACAGCAGAACCCGACGATGCGAGTGTAGCCTTGTCAGTGTGAAAGGCCACCCCCAACGATGGTCTAGAAACAAATTAACCGGACCGCGCTGAAATACACGTTCCAGAGCCTGCGCTTTACGCATGCAGGTGCACTTGGCGGCAAGCCTGCGCGCAACGGCAACTGTTCGCCGCGCAGGTTCGGGGCTATCGTGGAGACAAGGCTGCGTATTCCTGAAAACCTGCTCGTTGGCTGCCACCCGGAGTGCATGTCATGACCGATTCCCCTACAGATCGCCGGCGTTTCAAACGTATTGCCTTCGATGCCATAACCGAACTGAGCCAGAACGGCCGCAACTGGACCGTGCAACTGCTCGACCTGTCCCTCAAGGGCCTGCTGATCCAGCGGCCCGAACCCTGGGAAGGCGAACCGGAGCAGAGCTTTCAGGTCGACATTCACCTGAGCGCCGATGCGCACGTGAAGATGGACGTCAGGCAGACCCATGACGACCTGCAGCACCTGGGTTTTGTCTGCCTGCACATCGGCCTGGAGTCGATCAGCCACCTGAAGCGCTTTGTCGAGCTGAACCTGGCCGACCCTCAGGAGCTGGATCGTGAGCTGGCCGCCCTGATCGAGCTGTAGGCGGCCTTACTTCAAGCAGCTTTACTCGAACAAGGCATCCAGCGCCTGTTCCAGTCGGGTCACGGCAATCACCTGCAACCCTTCATAGTTGTCCTTGGGCGCATTGCCCTTGGGCACGATTGCGCGCTTGAAGCCATGCTTGGCCGCTTCTTTAAGACGTTCCTGGCCACTGGGCACCGGTCGCACTTCGCCAGACAGGCCGACTTCACCGAATACCAGCAGGTCGTGCGGCAACGGCCGGTTGCGCAGGCTCGACATCACGGCGGCCATCAAGGCCAGGTCCGAGGCAGTTTCCAGCACCTTGACCCCGCCGACCACGTTGAGGAACACGTCCTGATCGTGGGTCGGAATGCCGCCGTGACGGTGCAACACGGCCAGCAGCATGGCCAGCCGGTTCTGGTCCAGCCCCAGCGTTACCCGCCGCGGGTTGGACATATGGCTGTCGTCCACCAGCGCCTGCACTTCGACCAGCATCGGCCGGGTGCCTTCCCAGGTGGCCATCACCACGCTGCCCGACACCTCCTCTTGCGCACGGCTGAGAAAGATCGCCGAAGGGTTGGAGACTTCCTTGAGACCGCGGTCGGTCATGCCGAACACGCCCAGCTCGTTGACCGCACCGAAACGGTTTTTCACGGCCCGCAGCAAGCGCAGACGACCATCGGACTCGCCTTCGAAATACAGCACGGTGTCGACCATGTGCTCCAGCACACGGGGACCTGCCAGTGCACCCTCTTTGGTGACGTGGCCGACCAGAAAGATGGCCGTGCCGCTCTGCTTGGCGTAGCGCACCAGCAGCGCGGCGCTCTCGCGCACCTGGGCCACACCGCCCGGTGCAGACTGCAATTGTTCGGTGAAGATGGTCTGGATCGAGTCGATGACCATGACCTTGGGCTGCTCGTTGCGCGCCGTGGCAATGATCGTTTCGATACAGGTCTCGGTCATGACCCGCAGCTTGTCTTGCGGCAGCCCCAGGCGCCGGGCACGCATGGCCACTTGTTGCTGGGATTCTTCGCCAGTGACGTACAGCGCCGGCATGCTTTCGGCCAGATGGCACAAGGTCTGCAGCAGAATCGTGGACTTTCCGATGCCCGGGTCACCGCCGATCAGAATCACCGAGCCGTCGACCATGCCGCCGCCCAGCACCCGGTCCAGCTCAGTGGATCGGGTCGAGAAACGTGGAATTTCCTCGATGCTGACCTCGGCCAGGGTCTTGATCTGTGCCTGCGAGCCGGTCCAGCCGGTGCGGCCACTGGGCGGGGCTGCGGCGCCGCTTTCGAGCATGGTTTCGACCAGCGTGTTCCATGCGCCGCACTCGCCGCATTGTCCTGCCCATTTGGGAAAGGTTGCACCGCATTCGGTGCAACCATACAAGCGCTTGGCCTTGGCCATAAAGAAATCCGCCCGCAAAAAAACGCGATGATAACGCAGGTTGCCGGTCGCTCAGCCTGCCCGTTGAGTGGCCTTATTGCTGAATCGAATAAAACTTCCCTTTTCAGGTCCGGTCGATTGAACGTGTACCGGGGGCAACTTGCCCGCCGCTCTATTACACTTGAGCGGATCCACTCATCTGTTACAAGGAATGACCATGGGCATCATCAACGAATTCAAGGCGTTTGCCGTCAAAGGCAATGTGGTCGACATGGCCGTGGGTATCATCATCGGCGCCGCCTTCGGCAAGATCGTCTCATCCTTTGTGGGCGATGTGATCATGCCGCCCCTGGGGCTGCTGATCGGCGGGGTGGACTTCAGTGACCTGGCGATCACCCTGCGCGGCGCCGAAGGCACGGCACCGGCGGTGGTGCTGTCTTATGGCAAGTTCATCCAGACGGTCATCGACTTCATCATCGTTGCGTTCGCCATCTTCATGGGCGTCAAGGCCATCAACCGCCTCAAGCGCGAAGAGGCCAAGGCTCCGACCCTGCCTGCCGCACCGACCAAGCAGGAAGTGCTGCTGAGCGAAATCCGCGACCTGCTCAAAGAGCAGCACAAACCGGCCGAGCCGATCGTGGTCGATCCGAAAAAACCGTTGTTGTAAGCGTAAACCCGGCGGTCGTTACCAGTACGTCTCTACCGCCACCTGCCCTGGCCGGCGGCTCAGGCTCAGTTGCAGGTCGCGCTGCTTGAGCAGCTTGCGGGTGTCGTCGACCATTTCCGGGTTGCCGCACAGCATGATCCGCGAATGCTCGGGGCTCAGTTCAAGGCTGGCGGCCGCTTCCAGGTCGCCGTCTTCGATCAGCCGGGTAATCCGGTCGTTCAGCGCACCTGGATACGATTCACGGGTGACCACCGGCAGATAGAGGAACTTGTGCGCATACTCGGCCAGGTAATCGCGCCGGGTCAGTTCTTCGATCAGCGGTTGATAGGCCAGCTCTTTGGCCTCGCGCGCGCTGTACACCAGAATGATGCGCTCGAATTTCTCCCAGACTTCGAAATCCTGAAGAATCGACAAAAACGGCGCCACGCCGGTGCCGGTGGCCAGCAGCCACAGGTCGCGGCCATCGACGAAGCGATCCAGGGTCAGGTAGCCGAATGCCTGCTTCTCGACCAGCAGCTCATCGCCTTCACGCAGGCGGCTCAGTTCACTGGTGAACTCGCCGTCCGGCACCACGATGGAAAAGAACTCCAGGAACTCGTCATACGGCGAAGACACCATCGAGTACGCCCGCCATACGGTGCTGCCATCGGCCTTGGTCACCCCCAGACGGGCGAACTGCCCGGCCCGGAAGCGAAAGCCGGGATCGCGGCTGGCGCGCAGGGTAAACAGATTGGGGGTCAACGGGGTCACGCGTTGCAGCGTTTGCCGGGTGAACTTCTCGTCGCTGACGGTCATGGTGTACTTGCAACTCCTGAACATGAATGGCAGGCCTGCAGTGTCCCGCAAAAGGCCACCGATAAACACCACCTGTTTGTAGTGGCATCCCTGACGGCCCTTCGATAACCGGGACTTAGACTATTTGGTTCTGGCTTGCATACTCAAAAGAAGGCAATGCCTGGGGCAAAAAAGGCCCGACCCATACTGACCGACGTTTCAGGGCAAACCCCTTTCTTTGGATACGCAAAGGCCATCAAACCACCCGTCTGGAGGGTTTTGGCCAGCCATGATCACCCGTGCTTTTTCCCTAGACTGACAGAACCCTCATCGAAGGGTCTCGCCATAGATGCATGGAGGCGATCATGGAGCCAGTACGATTCGATTCACCCCAACAGCCACACACCAGCGCCTTGACGAAGAGAGAAATCGAAATACTCAAGTGGTCCGCCAAAGGCAAAACAGCCAATGACATCGCAATTATCTTGCGTCTCAAGGAGCGAACCATTCATTTCCATATTGCCAGCGCCATCCAGAAAATGGGGGTCTGCAACAAGACCGCCGCCGCTGTACAAGCCGCATTGAGCGGAGTGTTCGGCACCCTTTGACCCCAAGACCACAATGGCAGGTACCAAAGGGCAAAAAGCACGTAGAATCACGCACTTCAAGCCAGACCGGCCGCTACCGGACTCGCTGTGATGCCCGTCGTTTGCCCAGAGTTTCCTGCCATGCCCCTGCTCACCAGCCCCTTTGCCGAACTTGATCTGATCCGTCAGCCGGAACAACCGAACGAGCCGTTACAGGCGTTCGACGCCGCCGACGAGTACTTGCTCAGCCATGTCGCCGAACAGGGCCTGAACCTGCAAACCCGTGTGCTGGTGCTCAACGACAGTTTCGGCGGCCTGGCTGCCAGCTTGGCGCCCCATGCAACCGTGTCCAGCAGCGGCGATTCGTTTCTGGCCAGCAGTGCCCTGGCCATCAATCTGACGCGCAACGGCATGGCGACCGATGCCGTGCGCTTCATTGCGGCCAGCGAGCCCTTGGACGGGCCGTTCGACTGGGTGCTGATCCGCATTCCCAAGACCCTGGCCCTGCTGGAAGAGCAGTTGATCCGCCTGCAAGGCCAGTTGGCACCGGGCGCGCAAGTGGTGGCAGCAGCGATGATCAAGCACCTGCCGCGCTCGGCCGGCGAGTTGCTGGAAGAATACGTAGGCCCCGTGCAAGCTTCGCTGGCGGTGAAAAAGGCCCGCCTGCTGTTTGCCACGCCTGCCCCCAAAGCCGTTCAGCCCTCGCCTTTTCCGACCCGTTATCGCCTTGACCAACCGGCGCTGGAACTGGTCAACCATGCCAATGTGTTCTGCCGCGACGGGCTGGACATCGGCACACGGGCTTTTCTGCCCTGGCTGCCCAAAGGGTTGAACAAGGCCCGTGTCGCAGACCTGGGCTGCGGCAATGGCGTACTGGCGATTGCCAGCGCGCTGGACAATCCTGACGCCGAGTACACGCTGGTCGACGAGTCGTACATGGCGGTGCAGTCGGCGACGCAAAACTGGCAGGCTGCACTGGGGTCGCGGCCTGTAACCGTGCGCGCGGCAGACGGCCTGGCCAGCCAGCCGGCCGACTCGCTGGACGTGGTGCTGTGCAACCCGCCGTTCCACCAGCAGCAAGTGGTCGGCGACTTTCTCGCCTGGCGCATGTTCCTCCAGGCCCGCGCGGCGCTGGTGCAAGGTGGCGCCCTGTACATCGTTGGCAACCGTCACCTGGGCTACCACGCCAAACTGGCGCGGCTGTTCCGCGAAGTCGAACAGGTCGCCGCGACGCCAAAATTCGTGATTCTCAAAGCGCGCAAGTAAACGTAAACGGCAGGCAAAAAAAACCCTCCTTCACAGCCCGTTCAGGAGGGTAAAAAAGCCGTGTCCACGAAACACGGGATGGGATTCTTGCGTCAGGGTCTAGTGAGTGGTCAGGCCCGCGGCACTCATGAACATCCTCATCAGGCTGGCGACGATAAACAGAGCCAGCACACTGCCCGCCCAGATACCGCCCAGCCAGGCCAGGCGCTGCCACAGTGGCTTGCTCATGGCCGGGTCTTCTTCAGGGTATTTGCCAGTCATTGCCCACCTCCTCTAGTGATACCCGTCTTCGGCCGTCACCTTGCCGCGGAACACGTAGTAGCTCCAGAAGGTGTAACCCAGGATGAACGGGATGATGAATAGCGTGCCCACCAGCATGAAGCCCTGGCTTTGTGGCGGTGAGGCGGCGTCCCAGATGGTGATCGAGGGCGGCACGATGTTCGGCCACAGGCTGATGCCCAGCCCGCTGTAGCCCAGAAAGATCAGCAACAGGGTCAGCAGAAACGGCGTGTAGTGCGCGTTGCGGGCCACGGCCTTGAACAGCCCGAACATCGTCACCAGCACCAGGATCGGCACCGGCATGAACCAGAACAGGTTAGGCAAGGTGAACCAGCGCTCGGCGATGGCCGGATGCGCCAGCGGTGTCCACAGGCTGACAATCGCCATGACCACCAGCACCGCGATTGCCAAAGGCCGGGCCAGATCGTGCATGGCCTTCTGCAATGGGCCTTCGGTCTTCATGATCAGCCAGGTGCAGCCCAGCAGTGCATAGGCGACGATCAGCGCCAGGCCGCAGAACATCGGGAACGGCGCCAGCCAGTCCAGCGAGCCACCGGCGTATTGCCGGTCGACCACCGGCAGGCCTTCGATAAAGGCGCCCAGCGCCACGCCCTGAAAGAAGGTCGCGGTCAGCGAGCCGCCAATAAAAGCCTTGTCCCACCAGTGCTGGCTGGCTTCGGATGACTTGAAGCGAAACTCGAACGCCACGCCGCGAAAGATCAAGCCCATCAACATCAGGATCAGCGGCAGGTACAGCGCCGAGAGCACCACCGAATAGGCCAGCGGAAACGCGCCGAACAGTCCCGCACCGCCCAGCACCAGCCAGGTCTCGTTACCGTCCCAGACCGGCGCGACAGTGTTCATCATCACGTCACGGTCCTGGCTTTGCTTCATGAACGGAAACAGGATGCCGATGCCCAGGTCGAAACCGTCCATGACTACGTACATCATGATCCCGAAGATGATGATGACGGCCCAGATCAGCGAAAGATCGATGCCCATGCTCAGTTCCCCTTGCCCAGTCGGTCGAGGTTGTCGCCCTCTTGCGTGCCTTCATCGGCAGCAGACAGAGGACGGGCTGGCGTGCGGGGCTGGCCTGGGCCACCGCGCGGTGCATGTTCGACATGAGGCACTGGGCCCTTGCGCACCAAGCGCATCATGTAAACGAAGCCGGCACCGAACAACAGGAAATAGACGACCACGAACATCACCAGGGTGATGCTCATCTGCACCACGCTGTGATTGGAAACGCCATCGGCAGTGCGCATCAGGCCGTAGACCACCCAGGGCTGACGACCGATTTCAGTGGTGAACCAGCCGGCCAGAATCGCGATCAAGCCCGACGGCCCCATCAACAGGGCCAGGCGCAGGAACGGCCGCGACTGGTAGATCTGGCCGCGCCGGCGCAGCCACAGGCTCCATAGCCCGGTGAGAATCATCAGCATGCCCAGCCCGACCATGATCCGGAACGACCAGAACACCACGGTCGAGTTAGGCCGGTCTTCAGGCTTGAACTCCTTGAGCGCCGGCACCTGCTTGTCCAGGCTGTGGGTCAGGATCAGGCTGCCCAGGTACGGAATTTCAAGGGCGTACTTTGTTCGCTCCTCTTTCATGTCCGGCCAGCCGAACAGGATCAGCGGCGTCGGCTCGTTGCCAACGTTTTCCCAGTGGCCTTCAATCGCGGCGATCTTGGCAGGCTGGTGCTTGAGGGTGTTCAAGCCGTGGAAGTCGCCGACGATCGCCTGAATCGGCGCGACCAGCAGGGCCATCCACATCGCCATCGACAGCATCTTGCGCACCGCCGGCGTATCGCGCCCGCGCAGCAGGTGCCAGGCCGCCGAGGAGCCGACGAAGAACGCCGTGGCCACGAAGGCGGCAATGGCCATGTGCGTCAGGCGGTAAGGAAACGAGGGGTTGAAGACCACGGCGAACCAGTCGGTCGGGATCACCCGGCCATCAATGATTTCGAAGCCTTGCGGGGTCTGCATCCAGCTGTTGGACGACAGGATCCAGAAGGTCGAGATCAGCGTGCCGATGGCCACCATGATCGTGGCGAAAAAGTGCAGGCCACGGCCCACGCGGTTCCAGCCGAACAGCATCACGCCCAGAAATCCGGCCTCGAGGAAAAAGGCGGTCAGCACTTCATAGGTCAGCAAGGGGCCGGTGACAGCGCCGGCAAAGTCAGAGAAACGGCTCCAGTTGGTGCCGAACTGGTAAGCCATGACCAGGCCGGAAACCACGCCCATGCCGAAGTTGACGGCAAAGATCTTCAGCCAGTAGTGATACAGGTCGCGGTAGACATCGTTGCGGGTTTTCAGCCACAGGCCTTCAAGCACCGCCAGGTAGCTGGCCAGACCAATGGTGATGGCGGGGAACAGGATATGAAACGAAATCGTGAACGCGAACTGGATCCGGGCGAGATCGAGCGATTCCAAACCGAACATAAGACTATTCCTCGGATGCTGCGCTGGCCCACGGTCAGGGCGGTCGTTGCGGGCCGGGCAGCTTCTGGCGAGCCCTCGGCGCTGAATTTCAGGTGCTGCATTTTCGTTCTATGGCTGTCTGACGCCTGGCACACGATTTCAGTTCGATCGTGATGATGCAGGTCAACCAACGCTGAAAGATTAGACCTATTTGCCCGTCGCGCCTGCGTGGCGCGTTGTCGCGTGACCGGTTGTCTCACCCTTGCCACACAGCTTTGCGGTTTTGTGATGCAGTCGCCTGTGCACCCGTTGACCTTTGAGCGCCGGTGTTTAAAGGTCAGCGCCCTTAACGGTACTTCCCCAAGATAATGGCCTTGTGCTATTGAATAGCGGGCGTGAACAGTCTTCACGCTGCTGCCACACCTCATAAAGAGCCACAGGACGTGCATGCCTCTAACCCATAGCCTTTCCGACCTCTTCGTGCAGTCTATCGAGCAGGCCAGCAACAGCGTGGTGGTCAGCGACGCCGACAATTGTGTCGTGCTGTTCAACCGCGCCGCCGAACAGCTCTGGGGCCTGAGCCGCCATGAGGTGATCGGTCAGGACGCCAGACGGCTGATGCCGTTGCCGGTGCATGCCTATCACAAGCAGCTTGAGGAACGTGACGGCGAGCTGCCGAATATCCGCATCCAGCATCAGGATGGCAGTCAGCACTGGGGCAGCGCCTCGATTGCACGGGTGGTCAGCGCCGATCAGGTTTTCTATTCGACCAGCATCAAGAACGTCACCCGCCAGCACGAAGAAAGCGAACGCCTGCGCCTGCTGTCACTGGTGACCGATCACTCCGACAACGCCATCGTCATTACCGACGAACAGTGGCGCATCGTCTACGTCAACGCAGGCTTCGAGCGCATGTTCGGCTACCGCCTCGATCAGGTCTGCGGTCACCACCCGACCGCCTTGCTGGCCCCACACATGGCCGAGATTGCCGTGCAGGAAAGCCGCCAGGCTCTGGCACGCGGCCAATCGATCAAGACCGATTCACTGGCTTATATCCAGAACGGCGAGCGGCTGTGGTGCAGCGTGGTGGTCAACCCGGTGCTCGACAGCCAGGGAAAATTTATCAACGCCGTCGCCATCCTCGCCGACATTACCAACACCAAGATGCATGAGGTGCTGCAGCACAGCATGCTCAACGCCATGGTGCGTGAGGATCCGCTGGAAGACCTGATGCTGCTGGCCTGCCGGGAAATCGAGCGCATTGCCCCGGAAGTCATCACCTCGATGCTGTTGATCGATGAAGATGGCGTGATGCATCCCCTGGCCACCGCCAGCTTGCCCAGCCGTTACTGCCAGATCATGGAGGGTCAGAAGATCGGCGAAGGGGTCGGCACCTGTGGCACCGCCGCGTTTCGGCGCCAGCCGGTGATTTCCAGGGACATTGCCAGCGACCCGTTATGGGATGCCCATCGCGATCTCGAGCTGCCACACGACATCAAGAGCTGCTGGTCGACCCCGATCATGGGCGCCGACCAGCGGGTCATCGCGACCCTGGCCTTCTATTTCAAGGAAGTGCGCGGCCCTTCGATCTTTCATCAGCGCCTGGTCGAAGTCATCGTGCCGCTGTGCGCACTGGCGATCGAACGTGAAAAGAGCCGCGCGCACATCAGCCAGCTGGCGTTCTATGACAGCCTGACCGAACTGCCCAATCGCAGCCTGCTGCTGGCCAACGCCGAACAGGCGATTCATGCCGCGCTGCGCAATAAGACTCATCTGGCCGTGCTGTTCATCGATGTCGACCGCTTCAAGCAGGTCAACGACTCGTTCGGCCACCCGGCCGGTGACGAACTGCTGCAAGTCATCGCCCGCCGGCTGCTCGACAACCGCAGCACCAAAGACATCGTCGGACGCCTGTCGGGTGACGAGTTTGTGGTCGTGCTGCCCGAGTGCGACACCGCCCATGTCACCGAACTGGTCGAACAATTGAAACTGACCATCGGCCAGCCGTGCCAGATCGGTGGCAGCCGGGTGTGCCCTTCGGTGAGCATCGGGGTCAGCATGTTCCCCGAAGATGGCCACGACATGGGCACCCTGATCCACCGCGCCGACATGGCCATGTACCAGGCCAAGCATGCCGGTCGCGGGCGCTTCAGTTTCTTCTGCCATGAGCTGAACCAGCTGGCCCAGGAACGCCAGGCCATGGAAACCGCCTTGCAGCAGGCGTTGCAGGACAATGCCCTGGAGCTGCATTACCAGCCGCAGATCAACATGGCCGACGGCAGTATCTACGGCGTCGAAGCCTTGGCGCGCTGGAATCATCCGCACTGGGGCCAGGTGTCGCCGGTGCGTTTTATTCCGCTGGCCGAAGAGTGCGGGCTGATCGTCGAACTGGGTGTCTGGGGCCTGCGCGAAGCCTGCCGGCAACTGGCGCAGTGGCGGCGCAATGGCGCGGTATTGCCGGCGGTGTCGGTCAACCTGTCGCCGACCAACTTCCATGATCTGGAACTGCCGAGCATGCTCATGGCGCTGCTGGACGAACACCAGCTGAGCCCCGGCGACCTGACGCTGGAGCTGACCGAAAACATCCTGATGGACACCAACCCCAGCACGCTCAAGGTGCTCAACGATGTGCATGCCCTGGGCATACGCCTGGCCATGGACGACTTCGGCACCGGCTATTCGAGCCTGAGCTATTTACGCCGCCTGCCGATCCAGGAACTCAAGCTGGACCGCAGCTTCGTCATGGATCTTGAAAACGACGCCACCAGCCGCACCCTGAGCGATGCGGTGATCCACATCGGCAACAGCCTGAACCTGACCGTGGTGGCCGAAGGCATCGAAACCGAAGGCCAGTACGAGATTCTCAAGCAACAGGGCTATCACGTGGCCCAAGGGTATCTGTTCGCCAAACCGCTGAATGCCACGGACCTGGAACGCTGGTTGCTGACCCGCTGAACGATATCCATCTCGCTGATCAACCGTGCAGCCAGTTTCGCGAGCTGCTGTTATCATGCGCGGCTTTTTCCGAGCCACAGAAAATCGCCAGGCTATAACCCCAGCCTGTGCTTTGCTGTTGGAGTCGTATTACCTCACCGGAGCCCGGCATGCTGGAAAGGCTGTTTCAACTCAAGGCCCACAACACCAACGTACGCACAGAGATTCTCGCGGGCGTGACCACTTTCCTGGCCATGGCCTACATCCTGTTCGTCAACCCGAGCATTCTCGGCGAGACCGGCATGGACAAAGGCGCGCTGTTCGTCGCCACCTGCCTGGCGGCCGCCATCGGCTCGGCGGTGATGGGCCTGATCGCCAACTACCCGATCGCGCTGGCGCCGGGCATGGGCCTGAATGCGTTCTTTACCTACACCGTGGTCCTGCACATGGGCCACACCTGGCAAGTGGCGCTGGGCGCGGTGTTCCTGTCGGCGGTGATGTTTTTCATCCTGTCGATCTTTCGTATTCGCGAATGGATCATCAACAGCATTCCGCTGGCCCTGCGCTCGGCGATTGCGGCCGGTATCGGCCTGTTCCTGGCGCTGATCGCCCTGCAGAACGCCAAGATCGTGATCGGTAACCCGGCCACACTGCTCGGCTTGGGCGACCTCAAGCAGCCAGCGCCGATTCTGGCCACGCTGGGCTTTTTTCTGATCATCGCCCTGGACACACTCAAGGTCCGCGGCGCGGTGCTGATCGGCATCCTGGCGGTCACGCTGGTATCGATCCTGTTCAACTTCAGTACCTTCGCCGGCGTCATGTCGATGCCGCCGTCGCTGGCGCCGACCTTCCTGCAACTGGACATTCTCGGTGCGCTGGACGTAGGACTGGTGAGCATCATCTTTGCCTTCCTGTTCGTCGATATCTTCGACAACTCCGGCACCCTGATCGGCGTTGCCAAGCGTGCCGGGCTGATGGGCAAGGACGGCCACATGCCGAAAATGGGCCGCGCCCTGATCGCCGACAGCACCGCCGCCATGGCGGGCTCCTTGCTGGGCACCTCGACCACCACCAGCTACATCGAGTCGGCCGCCGGTGTCAGCGCCGGCGGCCGCACCGGCCTGACCGCCATCGTCGTCGCCGTGCTGTTCTTGTTGGCGCTGTTCTTCGCACCGCTGGCGGCCAGCGTGCCGATTTACGCCACCGCACCGGCGCTGCTGTTCGTCGCGGTGCTCATGGCCTCGGGCCTGGCTGAAATCGACTGGGACGACATCACCGTTGCCGCGCCGGTGGTGATCACCGCGCTGGCCATGCCGTTCACCTATTCCATCGCCAACGGCATCGCCTTTGGCTTCATTTCCTGGACGGCGATCAAGCTGTTGTCGGGACGCTGGCGCGAGCTCAACCCTGCGCTGGTGATCCTCTCGATCCTGTTCGTCATCAAGCTGGGCTGGTTCAACGCATGAGTGTTTCCTTCGATCCTGCGAGCTACGAGAGTCTGCTCGCCGAAAAAGCCACCCGCCTGCAAGAACTGCTGGCGCCCTTCGAAGCGCCGGCCGCGCAGGTGTTCGACTCGCCCCGTGAGCATTTCCGCCTGCGCGCCGAGTTTCGCCTGTGGCGCGAAGGCGAGCAGCGCCACTATGCAATGTTCGCCCCCGGCGACAAGCACACGCCGATCCTGCTCGAAGGCCTGCCCATCGCCAGCCAGCGCATCAACCAGCTGATGCCGGTGTTGCGCGAGCGCTGGGAAGCGAGTCCTGCGCTGAACCGCAAGCTGTTCCAGGTCGATTTTCTGACCACCCTGGCGGGCGATTCGATGATCACCCTGTGCTATCACCGCCCGCTGGACGACGCCTGGCAAGCCGCCGCCGAAGAACTGGCTGCCGAGCTGGACGTCAGCCTGATCGGTCGTTCGCGCGGGCAGCGCCTGGTGATCGGCCGCGATTTCGTCAGCGAAGAGCTGCACGTGGCCGGCCGCATCTGGCGCTATCGCCAGCCCGAAGGCGCCTTTACCCAGCCCAACGGCACGGTCAACCAGAAAATGCTCAACTGGGCCTTCGAGGCCATGGGCGAGCGTGACGACGATCTGCTGGAGCTGTACTGCGGCAACGGCAACTTCACCCTGCCGCTGGCAACCCGTGCGCGCAAGGTGCTGGCCACCGAGATCAGCAAGACCTCGGTCTATGCCGCCCTGGCCAACCTGGAAGACAACGCAGTGGATAACGTCACCCTGGTGCGTTTGTCGGCCGAAGAACTGACACAGGCGCTCAACGACGTAAGGCCGTTTCGTCGCCTGCAAGGCATTGACCTGAAAAGCTACGAATTCGGCACGATCTTCGTCGATCCGCCACGCGCCGGCATGGACCCGGACACCTGCGAACTGGCCCGGCGTTTCGAGCGCATCCTGTATATCTCCTGCAACCCGGAAACCCTGGCCGCCAACATCGCCCAGCTGCACGACACTCACCGTATCGAGCGCTGCGCCTTGTTCGACCAGTTTCCGTATACCCACCATATGGAATCGGGCGTGTTGCTGGTTCGCCGCTGATAAAAGGAGCGCGCCCTCTCCTTACATTCAATAGGCAGCTACCTATCATTTGCGGTATAACGCGCATTCGCTCATCTGCGTGTCATGGGTAACTGTCTTGAGTTCCGAATCATCTGCGTCTGCCTCCACTTCGTCGGGTCTGTATCGTCAACCCGGTTTCGTTGCGTTTCTGTCTGCTCGCCTGTTGGCGATGTTTGCCATGCAGATCCAGGCGGTGGTGGTCGCCTGGCAGGTCTATGACATGACCCGCGATCCCATGGCCCTGGCGTATGCGGGCCTGGCGCAGTTCATCCCCATGCTGTTGCTGCTGATGCCCGCCGGCGATCTGATCGACCGCTACGACCGCAAGCTGATCCTGACCATCAGTTGGCTGGTGCAGGCGTTGTGCGGCGTGATTCTGCTGCTGTTCTCGTTCTATAACCTGCACGACGTGCGCCTGGTGTATGCCGCCCTGCTGCTCTACGGCGGCGCGCGGGCGTTTACCGGCCCCGGGCTGCAAAGCCTGTTGCCGCAGATCGTGCCGCGTGAGCGCCTGGCCTCGGCGATTGCCACCAACAGCGTGATCATGCGCAGCTCGACAGTGGCCGGCCCCTTGGTCGGCGGCGGGCTGTACGCACTGGGTGGCGCCGAGCTGACCTACGCCACCTGCGTAGCGGCCTTCATTCTCGGCACCGTCTTGCTGAGCCAGGTGCCGGTGAAGTACGCCATGCCCAAGCTCAACTTGGAAGACGGCGCCTGGCAGCGCTTCACCGCCGGCATCGCCTTCATTCGCTCGCGGCCGATCATTCTCGGCACCATTTCCCTGGACCTGTTCGCCGTGCTGCTGGGCGGCGTTATCGCGCTGCTGCCGATCTACGCCCACGAGGTGCTGCACCTGGGCCCGCAAGGCCTGGGTGTACTGCGCAGCGCCATGAGCCTGGGCGAACTGGTGACCGGCATTTACCTGAGCGTGCGCCCGCTGGACCGTCATGTCGGCCTGACCATGTTCATCGCCGTGGGCATTTTCGGCCTGGCCAATCTGGTGTTTGCCTTGTCGACGCTGTTCTGGCTGTCGTGCATCGCCCTGCTGATCGCCGGCGCCGCCGACATGGTCAGCGTGTACATTCGCTCGGCGCTGGTGCAGTTCTCGACGCCGGACAACATGCGCGGACGGGTCAACGCGGTGAACATGCTGTTCATCGGTTCAAGCAACGAACTGGGCGAGTTCCGCGCCGGCACCAGCGCCTCGCTGATCGGCGCCATTCCGGCGGCGATTGCCGGCAGCCTGTGCACGCTGGGCGTGGTCGGCGCCTGGATGGTCGGTTTCAAAAGTTTGCGCCAGGTCAATCGCTTCGCGGATGCGGCACCGGCAGAAAAATCAGCGTCAATTAAATGACCGACGGGCTGGCGCACCAGCCTCACAGCAGCAACACTCTTTTATTGTGTATGTCGAGGGCAGTCCGATGCTGTGGAAAAAAGGCCGACGTAGCGACAACGTAGTCGACGAGCGTGCACAAGGTGGTGCCGGCGGTGCTGGCGGCGGCCGGCGTATAGGCGGCAAAGGCCTGACGCTGGGTGGCGTGGCCCTGATCGTGGTGTTCGGCCTGATCACCGGCCAGGACCCGATGCAGATCCTCGGCCAGCTGGCTGGCGAATTCAGCCAGCCACAGAGCCCTGCGGTCAATCCGCCCAACACCGCGCCGCGCGCTCCCGCCAACGACCCGCGGGTCGAATTCGTGCGCTCCATTCTGGGCGACACCGAAGACAACTGGCAGGCCATCTTCACCCAGACCGGGCGCCAATACGCCGACCCGCAATTGATCCTGTTCAATGGCCAGGTCAGTTCCGCCTGCGGCTTTGCCACCTCGGCCACCGGGCCGTTCTACTGCCCGGCCGACCGCAAGATCTACCTCGACCTTGAGTTCTTCAAAGAGATGTCCCAACGCTTTTCGGCCACCGGCGACTTCGCTCAGGCCTATGTCATCGCCCATGAAGTGGGCCACCACGTGCAGACCCTGCTGGGTATTTCAGCCAAGGTCCAGCAGGCGCGCCAGAGTGGTCAGCGCATGGAAGGCGACAATGGTTTACTGGTGCGCCAGGAGCTACAGGCCGACTGCCTGGCCGGTGTCTGGGCGCACAACGCACAAAAGCGTTTGAACTGGCTGGAGCCGGGTGATATTGAAGAGGCATTGAACGCGGCCAACGCCATTGGCGATGATCGCCTGCAACGCCAGAGTCGCGGCCAGGTGGTGCCCGACTCGTTTACCCATGGCACCTCCGCACAGCGGGTGCGCTGGTTCAAGACCGGCTTTGCCCAGGGCAATATCAACCAGTGCGACACGTTCGCCGCCAAGAGCCTGTAATTGATGATCAAACCGTTGTTGCTGGCCATGATGTTGAGCAGCGCTGCCGCCAGCCTGAGTGCACACGCCGAGACTTACCCTGTCACCTCGATCAGCCCAGACCGCCTGACCATCAATGGCAGCCAGGCGACGCTGGGCCTGAGCCAGGAATGGCTGCGGCCCAAGCCGCAGATCCAGCGTGTGCTGATCGTGTTGCATGGCCGCGGGCGCAACGCCCAGACCTACCTGCGCACCGTGGAGCGCGCCGCCAACCAGTCCCATGAACGCAACAAGACCCTGCTCATTGCCCCGCAGTTTCTGGATGAGAAAGACATCACGGCCCATCACCTGGCCGACTCGATCCTGCGCTGGCGTGAAGACGAATGGATTTCCGGCGCCCCGTCCATTGGTCCCAAGCCCGTCAGCTCGTTCACCGTACTGGACCAGATTCTCAAGCGCCTGGGCGATGACAAGCTGTTCCCCAACCTCAAGGAAATCGTCATCGCCGGTCACTCCGGCGGCGCACAAATGGCCCAGCGCTATGCCCTGCTCGGCGGCAAGCAGGAAGCTTATCTGCGCAAGCAAGGCGTCCGGCTGCGCTACGTGATTGCCGACCCGTCGACCTATGCCTGGTTCGACGCGCAGCGGCCGCTACCGGTGTCGGAGAAAACCTGTCCGAATTTCAACGACTGGAAATACGGCCTGAACAAACTCCCGGCCTACGCCAGCAAGATCGAAAGCGCCGATCTTGAAAAAGCCTACGTGCAGCGCGATGTCACGTACCTGCTGGGCCTGCTCGACAACGACCCCAACCATCCTGCGCTGGACAAGAGCTGTGCCGCCCAGGCCCAAGGCCAGGACCGGTTGGTGCGCGGGCATAACTACTTCGACTACCTGAGCAAACGCCACCCGACCGGGCTGAACCAGCGTCTGGTGGAAGTACCGGGCGTGGGCCATGGCGGCGACGGCATTTTTACCGCGCCACTGAGCCAGGCCGTCTTGTTCAAACCGCTTTGAGGCCGCTTTAAGCTGTAAGCCTCAAGCTGCAAGCAGAGGGTGCAGGCTTGTAGCTTGCTGTTTACGCCGCTAGATCATCTCGCGCAGGGCGTTGCAGTCGCGGGCGTGCCAGTCGGTCAGCTCCGGCCAGGGATTTTCCGGCAGGTTGACCAGTACCGTGCGCGCACCGGCGGCGCGGCCGCAATTAAGGTCGTGCAGGTAGTCGCCGATCATCACCATGCGCGCAGGCTCAACCTCCCAGGCACTGGCCAGCTTCAAGAGTCCGGCCGGGTCCGGCTTGGGCGTGGCATTTTCGCGCCCCAGGACATCCTCGACCGCAAAGCAGTCGGCAATCCCGATGGCCTCAAGCGTGATGTGCGCCAGTTCCTGTGCGTTGCGGGTCAGGATGCCCAGCCGGTAACCGCGCCCGGCCAGCTCACGCACCAGTTCCACCGCACCGGTTGCCGCGACCGAGCCCAGCGCCAGCTCGCGCTCATGCTCCAGCAGCCAGGCATGCTTGTCCGCCGCCACTGCCGGCGGCAGGCTGGCCAGGTGACCGAGAATGTCGGCTTGCTCGGGAATATCCAGCGCCCGTTTGATCGCGGCAAAATCATGCACCGGCACAGTCAGCGTGCCGTCCATGTCGAATACCCAATGGCGAATCTGGTCGAGGTTCATCATGCCCAGTCCTTGCGATGCCGAATCAGGCCTTCCTGGCTGACCGACGCCACCAGTTGGCCCGCGCGGTTGTACACACTGCCGCGTGAGAAACCGCGCGAGTTACCGGCCCACGGGCTGTCCATCGCGTACAGCAACCAGTCGTCAGCACGCAGATTGCTGTGGAACCACAACGAATGGTCCAGGCTGGCGACCTGCATGTCGCGCTGCCAGACCGTCTTGGCATGCGGCAACAACGAGGTGGTCAGCAGATTGAAGTCCGAGGCATAGGCCAGCAGGTACTTGTGCAGCGCCGGAATGTCCTTGAGCGCGCCATCGGCACGAAACCAGACGTACTTGACCGGATCGCCGGGCTTGGGGTTGTAAGGGTCTTCGGCGGTAACCGGGCGAAACTCGATGGGCTTGGGGCACAGGAATTTTTCGCGCATCGCCTCGGGAATCAGGTGGGCGTTGCGCGTCAGCAGCTCCAGCTCGCACGGCAAATCGTCGGGGCCGACCACTTGCGGCATCGCGGCCTGATGCGCGAAGCCTTCTTCGTCGTACTGGAACGATGCGCTGCAGGTGAAGATCGGCTTGCCCTTCTGGATCGCGGTCACGCGCCGGGTGCTGAAACTGCCGCCGTCGCGCACCCGGTCAACGTGATAGACCACCGGCAACTGCGCGTCGCCAGGGCGCAGAAAATAGCCGTGCATGGAATGCACATGGCGGTCATCTTCAACGGTCTGGCTGGCCGCCGAGATCGACTGGCCGAGCACCTGGCCGCCGAACAACTGACGAAAGCCCAAATCCTGGCTACGCCCGCGAAACAGGTTTTCTTCGATGGACTCCAGGGTCAGCAGGTCAACCAGGTCTTCAAGCACTCGGCTCATTCATGACTCCTTTGCAAAACGGATCGGCGCGATCAGGTCGCGCAATAGACAGAGGATGATACAGAAACGTCAGCCTTGCAGTGTCGAGAGCCACTGTTCCCGATTGATGCGGTACAGCACATGGGGCTTGAGCGGGTGCTGGTCGGGCAAGGCCGGGTGTTCAAAGTCGGCGGTCGGGTCCAGTTGCATGCCGATCGCCTGCATGACCTTTTGCGACGGCAGATTGCTTTGCGCGGTGAACGACACGATTTCCTCCAGCCCCAGGCGCTCGAAACCGCAGCCCAGCGCCGTCCACGCCGCCTCGCTGGCAAACCCCAGCCCCCAGTGCTCGCGCGCCAGGCGCCAGCCGATCTCCACCGCCGGTGCAAAAGGCGCCTCGAAGCCCACCACCATCAAGCCTGTAAAACCGATAAAGGTACCGGTGTCCTTGCGCTCCAGCGCCCACAGACCAAAGCCCAGCTCGGCAAAATGCCCGCGCATGCGGCCGATCATCGCCGCCGTCTCCAGGCGGCTCATGGGCTCGGGAAAATACCGCATCACCTGTGGATCGGCGCACATGGCGGCAAATGCCGGCAGATCATCATCGTGCCACTGGCGCATCGATAATCGTGCGCTGTCGAGCGTGAGTATGGGTTCCATCCGTCATTCCTCGGGGGCAATCCTGGATCGCGCCAGTTTAGCTGTGAACAAGACACACGACTGTGCGCGTGATGGCATTACTGGCACTATCGGGGTTGGACCCTAAAGCACAGTCAAAATGTCCCTGCCGCTCATCTACCACGACGACTACAGCCCGCCCTTCCCGGCCGATCACCGTTTTCCGATGGACAAGTTCCGCTTGCTGCGTGATCACTTGATCGAAAGCGGCATTACCTGTGACGCGCAATTGCTGCGCCCCGAGTTGTGCCCGCCGGACATTCTGGCCCTGGCGCATGACCCGGCTTATATCGAACGCTTCATGAGCGGCGACCTGTCGCGCGAAGACCAGCGCCGCCTCGGCCTGCCATGGAGCGAAGCGCTGGCCCGGCGCACCGTGCGCGCCGTGGGCGGTTCATTGCTGACCGCAGAACATGCCCTGCAACATGGCCTGGCCTGCCATCTGGCCGGCGGCACGCACCACGCTCATTACGATTACCCGGCCGGCTTCTGCATCTTCAATGACCTGGCGATCATCAGTCAGTACCTGCTGCGCAGCGGCCGGGTCGGCAAGGTGCTGATCTTCGACTGCGACGTGCACCAGGGCGACGGCACCGCCCGCCTGCTGGCCGACACCGAAGACGCCATCACCGTCTCGCTGCACTGCGAAAAGAACTTCCCGGCCCGCAAGGCGCAAAGCGATTGGGACATCCCGCTGCCCATGGGCATGGGTGATGCGGACTACCTACAAGTGGTCGACGACACCCTCAACTATCTGTTGCCGTTCTACAAACCGGACCTGGTGCTCTACGACGCCGGTGTCGATGTACACAAGGACGATGCGCTGGGCTATCTGAACCTCACCGATCAAGGCCTGGCCGCCCGCGATGAAGCCGTGCTGCATCATTGCCTGGGACGCGATATTGCGGTGATGGGCGTGATTGGTGGCGGGTATAGCAAGGACCGCCATGCGCTGGCGCGCCGGCACGGGATTTTGCATCACAGTGCGCAGAAGGTATGGGTTGAGCGGGGGTTGTAGGAGCGCGCTCTGCTCTGGGCCGCATTCGGACGACCGAGTGCGTTAGCGCTCGCAAAATCTCGGAAACGCTGAAAGTTTACGACTGCTAGCGCAGCCGGTCGTCCGAATGCGGCCCAGAGCAGAGCGCACTCCTACAGGCTGTATGTTTGCTGCACGACAGCGCCATATCCAGCCCACCGACTGTTCTCAGGTAGAATGCCCACCCCTTTCGTGCCATCACCACCGGTTTGCCCATGACCTCATCGACCTCCCCTGCCCTTGCATCCGTCGCCATCATCGGGGGTGGGCCGGCAGGCTTGATGGCGGCCGAGGTGTTGAGCCAGGCCGGCGTCAAGGTCGACCTGTACGACGCCATGCCGTCGGTGGGTCGCAAGTTTCTGCTGGCCGGCGTTGGCGGCATGAACATTACCCATTCCGAGCCTTACCCGGCCTTTGTCGCCCGTTACGCCGAGCGCGCAGCGGTCATCGAGCCGTTGTTGCAGGGTTTTGATGCCGACGCCTTGCGCCAGTGGATTCACGGCCTGGGCATCGAGACGTTCGTCGGCAGTTCCGGGCGGGTGTTTCCCACCGACATGAAAGCGGCGCCCTTGCTGCGTGCCTGGCTCAAGCGCCTGCGCGAAGGCGGCGTGAACGTGCATAACCGTCATCGCTGGCTGGGCTGGAACAGTGACGGCAGCCTGCGCGTGGCGAATGCTGAAGGCGAACTGGCCTTGCGCCCGACGGCGGTGTTGCTGGCGCTGGGTGGCGGCAGTTGGGCGCGACTGGGATCCGATGGCGCCTGGTTGCCGTGGCTGCAGGCCCAGGGCGTCGGGGTGGTGCCGTTGCAGGCCAGCAACTGCGGCTTTGAAGTGAGTGCCTGGAGCGAGGTATTGCGCAGCAAGTTTGCCGGTGCGCCGCTGAAGAATATCGCCATGACTGTGGATAACTTAGCGCCACGCCTGGGTGAGTGCGTGCTCACCGAGCGCGGGGTGGAAGGCAGCCTGGTGTACGCGCTGTCGGCGCCGATTCGTGAATTGATCAACCGCCATGGCAGCGCCACGGTGTCGGTCGACCTGTTGCCGGGCAAGACGCTGGAAGCGGTACACAAGGCTCTGAGCAAACCGCGCGGTTCACGCTCGATGGCCAAGCACCTGAATGGTCAATTGGGGCTGGAAGGCGCCAAGGCCGCGCTGCTGCGCGAGCTGACCCGCGCTGAGCAGTTCAACGATGCACAGTTGCTGGCCCAGGCCATCAAGGCCCTGCCCTTGACGCTGGTCAAGGCGCGGCCACTGGACGAGGCGATCAGCACCGCCGGTGGCGTGGCCTTTGAGGCGCTGGATGAGCAGTTGATGCTCAAGGCACTGCCGGGCGTGTTCTGCGCCGGCGAAATGCTCGACTGGGAAGCCCCGACCGGCGGCTACCTGCTGACTGCCTGCTTTGCCAGCGGGCGGATGGCCGCGCAGGGTGTGCTGCGCTGGCTTGCCCGGTAAACAGCCTTACGGCTTGCGCTTGCGCGGGCCGGTGTTGAACGCAGGCACCTTGCGCACCGGCTTGGCCGCAGGCGCTGCCGCTTCCGGCTCACCGCTGTCGATCCACTTGCCCAGGTTGCCCTTGCCGCTGGCCTTGGGCTTCTTGGGTTTTTTCGGCTTCTTGAGAATCTGCCCGCTGGCATCGGTGACCGGTACCCGGTGATCGGGAATAAAGTCCGGCTCGTCGTTGCGTTGCAGGGTCTGGCGAATCAGCACTTCGATGGCCGCCAGTTGCTCGACTTCATCGGCGCACACCAGCGAGATCGCTTCACCGGTCTGCCCGGCGCGGCCAGTACGGCCGATGCGGTGCACGTAGTCTTCGGCGACGATCGGCAGGTCGAGGTTGACCACGGTCGGCAAATCGTCGATGTCCAGGCCACGGGCGGCGACATCAGTGGCCACCAGAATCTGGATTTCGCGCGACTTGAAGCTGTCCAGCGCCCGCTGGCGCGTGGCTTGCGGGCGGTCGCCGTGGATGCCGTCGGCCTTGATGCCCAGCCCTTGCAGGCGCTCGGCCAGTTGATCGACGCCGACCTTGGTCTTGGCGAACACCAGCACCTGGCCCCAGCGCTGTTGCTTGAGCAGGTGGATGAACAATTCGGTCTTGCGCTTCTTGTCGACGGTCACCACCCATTGCTTGACCGTGTTGGCGGCGGCATTGCGCGGGCTGACTTCGATGCTCAGCGGGTTGTCGAGCATCTGCCCGGCCATCTGCCGGATCGGGTCGGAGAAGGTCGCGGAGAACAGCAGGGTCTGGCGCTTCTTGGGCAGCACGTTGTAGATGCCGCGCAGCTCTTCGGAGAAGCCCAGGTCGAGCATGCGGTCGGCTTCGTCCAGCACCAGGATCTGCACCTGGTTGAACTTGACCGCGTTCTGCCGGTGCAGGTCGAGCAAACGGCCTGGCGTCGCGACCAGTACATCGACGCCACGGCGCAGGCGCATCATCTGCGGGTTGATGCTCACGCCGCCGTACACCGCGTAAGTGCTCAGCGGCACGTGCTCGGCGTACTGGCTGAAGCTGGCATGCACCTGCTCGGCCAGTTCGCGGGTCGGCGCCAGCACCAGGGCACGCACCGAGTTGGCGGCCACTTTCGGGCCTTCCATGGTCAGGCGTTGCAGCAGCGGCAGGGCAAAGCCTGCGGTCTTGCCGGTGCCGGTCTGGGCCGCCGCCATCAGGTCGCGGCCTTCAAGTACAGCGGGAATCGCCTTGGCCTGGACAGGCGTCGGGGTCTGGTAGCCCAGCGCCTCAAGCGCACGCAGCAAGGGTTCGATCAGGCCAAGAGAAGCGAATGTCATGGAAATACCGTAGGGAAAATTCAGCGCAAGGCGTGCAGTTTACCCTGTCGCCGGCTTATCCGTCAGGTCGCCGCCGCGCTGACAGCAGGCTTACGCCACTGCGGCAGACCGATCAGGATCACCGCGCTGACGATCACCAGCATGGCCAGCGCCTCTTCGGGGCCGATGTGTTCGCCGGCGAACAGCATGCCCAGCACCACCGCCACCACCGGGTTGACATAGGCATAGCTGGTCGCGGCGGCCGGACGGACGTTTTTCAGCAGGTACATGTAGGCGCTGAAGGCGACGATCGAGCCGAACACCACCAGGTACGCCAGTGCGCCCCACCCCGCTGCGGTGGGCATTTGCTCCAGGCGCTCGCCACTGAGCAGGCTGCCGACCATCAGAATGGCGCCTGCGGTGAGCATTTCGGCGGCACTGGCCATCGGTCCGCTGGGCAAGGGCAGGTGCTTGCTCAATACCGACCCCAAGGCCCAGGCAGCGGCGGCGAAGATCAACAGGGCGGCGCCGTACGGGCTGGCTTGCAGGTTGGTGCCCAGGTTGAGCAGGCCGATGCCGATCAGGCCCAGTGCAATACCGGCCCATTCCAGGCGGGTGGTGCGGTTGCCCCAGAACAGCCCGAACAACAGCGTGAACAACGGCATGGTCGCCACCGCCAGCGCGGCCACACCCGAAGACACATCGGCGTGCTCGGCCAGGGTCACGCCGCCATTGCCGCAGCCCAATAGCAAAAAGCCAATGATCGCCGCCGCTTTCCATTGCGCGGCGGTGGGTGCCGGCACCCCGCGCCAGCGCAGGTAGCCGTACAGCAAGGCGCCGGCGATCAGAAAGCGTACCGCGGCCATCATCAGCGGTGGCCACGAGGCCACGCCGATACGGATCATCAGGTAGGTGGAGCCCCAGATCAGGTAAAGCGCCAGAAAGGCACCGATGAGTAACAGGGGAAAGCGACGGGTATGAGGCATGGCAGGCTCGGAATCCATTCGAATGGTCGAGCTATTTTAAGAAGGCAGATACGGAATATTAAGCCGACAAAACTGTTTAAACGGCACAGATAATTTCGATTCAACGGTACTATCCGGCTTTAGCCTTCGATTCGAAAAACAGCACTTTTGTCTTCGGGAGATGCCCTGTGGAGCTGGACAAATACGACCGCATTCTCATCGACGCGCTGCTGGAAAACGGCCGTGCGTCATTTGCGCAACTGGCGCGGCTGGTCAATCTGTCGGCACCGGCGGTGGCCGAACGGATTGCCAAGCTGGAAGCCAACGGGGTGATTACCGGCTACGAGGCCAAGGTCAATCTGGCCAAGGTCGGCCTGCCGATCCAGTGCATGATCGAGCTACGGCTGGGCAGCCATGGCAATCAGCACGCTTATGAAGAGTTGTACAAGTTTCCCGAGTTGATCCAGTGCCACCGGGTCACCGGCGATCCCTGCGTGATCATGCGCGCGGCGGTGGACTCGATGGAGCATCTGGAGCAACTGCTCGACCGCGTGGCGCGCTTTGGTTTCAGCAAGACCTCGATCGTGCTGTCGACGCCTGTGGACCGGCGCCTGCCGGCCGGTCATCTGGGTAACGGGGTGCGCCTGGAGAAACCGTCGGTCAAAGGCCGCGCTGACGCTTGAGGGTTTCCAGAATCCGCGCTGCCGGGACCTTTTGCAGGCTGCACAGCAACTGGTGGGAGACGGCGGTAATGCCGTGCTGGTTGCGCAACTGGCCGGTCATGTAGCCCATCAGGTTGGCGGCCATTTCAGCATCGGCCATGGCCCGGTGCGCCTGGCCGGTATTGGGCAGGCGCGCATAACGGGTCAGGGTGCCGAGTTTGTGGTTGGGTGCGCCGGGGATCAGGCGCCGGGCCAGCAGCATTGAACAGGCAAAGTTCTGCACGCGCTTGCGCTGGATACGCGCCAGCTCGAAGTCCCAGAACTTCTGGTCGAACGAAGCGTTGTGCGCCACCAGCGGCGTGCTGCCGACAAAGTCCGCCACATCGCCCATGACCCGCTCGGCGGCCGGCGCGGTGCGGATCATCGCGTTGCTGATGCCGGTCAGCGACTCGATGAACTCCGGAATACGCACGCCGGCATTCATCAGGCTCTGATAACGGTCGACGATGCGCCCCTCCTCCATGATCACCACCGCCACTTCCGTGGCACGGCAACCGGGGCCCGGCGAGATGCCAGTGGTTTCAAAGTCGATGACGGCAATGCGTTCCACAATCGGTAGCCTTTTTCTGTGCGGTATCAGGTGTTCAATTCTTGAGCAGTAATGCGCCTTCAATAGGCACATAGCGGGTCGCGGCGCGGATCAGCGAGTTGGCGGTCAGCCCCGGCACGCCGTAGGCCACCGCCTCGACCTTGTAGCGGTCGATGATGCGCTCGAGCAGCAGATCGAAATCGCCATCGCCGGAAGCCAGCACCACTTCATCGACTTCGGCGGCGTGTTCCATCACATCAAGAGTGATGCCCACGTCCCAGTCGCCCTTGGCCGAGCCATCGCTGCGCTGGATGTAGGGTTTGAGCCGGACGGTAAAGCCCAGGTTGCGCAGGATCTGCTGAAACTGCTGCTGCTTGCTGTCACCGCGGTCGATGGCATAGGCATAGGCCTGCACGATCTGCCCGTGCTGGCTGACATCGGCCCAGAACGCGGCATAGTTGAAGTGACAGCCGTGCGCCTGACGCACCGTGTAGTAGAGGTTCTGCACATCGGCAAACACCGCGATCTTTTTCACTGTCACTTCCCAGGTTGCAAACAGCGCGCAGTATGCCAGTTATGGGCCGAGGATGTGCGCAGTCGGGAACAGCGCCGTCAGGACAAGAGGTCATTGCCGGTCTCGAGGGTACCTGTGTCAAGCTACGGCGCTTTCACGCCTGGCCCTTGGTATCACCAGGTTTTTCCATGCTCAGGACGAGTCATTCACGTGCTGATGAAGCTGGCGCCGAAGAAGCGGCGCAACCCGCGTAATTTCTATCTGGGTATCGCTGCGGTGATGCTGCTTGCCGGGACTGGACGCTATTTCGGGCTCAAGGCCGAGCAGGAGAAGGAGGCCCAACAGGCGCTGCTGGCCGAGCGCCTCGCCCAGTTGAATGCAACACTGCCAAGGCAGCTGGATGCATTGACCACCTTTGAGTACGTCGGTTTGATGTACGCAGACACGATTGTCTACCGCTACAGGATCGACGTGGCGGCAAGCAGTCTCTCCGAAGAGCGCAAGGCCAGCCTGCAGGCGGAATTACGCCGTGGCCTGGAGAAACTGGCCTGCAAGGAAACACAACTGTTAGCCGCGATGCGCAAGTTTAAAGTTCATCAGGAACATTCCTACCTGGCCAGAAACAGCAAGCTCTTTATCATTGATATTCGACCTGAACAGTTGAGCTGCCCAGAGCCGACAACGTGAATGTGAGCGCCGCCCGGAGCAGGGCGGCCTCCCCGGCATTGACTCAGACAAAGCTGTCATCGTCATCGAACGATCCACCATCGTCGGCCAGATAATCCTGATCGCGGTTCCAGCCATCATCCTGTTGATAACCTTGTGCCGGCGAGTCCTGGATCACTTCGACAATTTCCTGCGGCGCGTTGTGGTGCCCGAACAGGCTGCTGATGCCCTGCGCCAGCATCACGCCACCCGCTACACCCGCCGCCGTCTGCAAGGCGCTGCCGAGAAAGCCGCTGCCCTTGGCAGGCGCTGGTGCAGGCGCCGCAGCAGGTGCCGGCGGCGCTGCATAACCGCTGTCGCGCCAGCCGCCACCGGAAGGTGGTGGCGTATTGCGTTGTGGCTGGCCACCGCCAAACAAGCCGGACAAAAAGCCCCCGCCGCCACTGGCCGGCGCCTGCGCACTGCGCGCCTGCTGCAACTCGGCCTGAAGCTTGAGGATCTGCTCGTCGCGCTCGCGCACTTGCTGGTTGAGCTGATTGACCGCCGCTTCCTGCACCACGATCGCCTGGGCCATGTAATACGGCGCCGCCGGCTGGCGCCGCAGGTGCTCGTTGATGTGTGCCTCGACCGCTGCATCGCGGGCGCCAGCCGTGCTTTCGGCGGTTTTCAGTTTCGCGAAAAGATCGTCGATCAGGGTTTGCTCTTGGTTGTTCATACGCACCTCGCAAGGATCGTCACAAGGCCAATGCGTGGCCTTGAGAACGTTATGGGGCTGGCAAAGGGCGCTTCAAGGACATGACAAAAAAGTTAAGAAGCCCGCTGTAGCCGGGCGCGCTTGGTGGGTCATCGGCCAATGGGCTACAGTGTCCGCCGACTTTTCTTACGACCGAACACCATGAATCCGCTGAACATCATCCAGGACTCGCTTTACTTCTTTCGCCGCAACCTGATCAGCATTCTGGTGCTGTGCCTGCCGCTGATCGTCCTCGAGTCGCTGGTCAAACAGGCCGTCGGCAACGCCGTGACCAGCAGTGCCTCGAACGCCTATGAGTTGGTCGTGGGCCTGTTTTTCTATCCGTTGTACAGCGGCGCGCTGATTCTGTTGCTGGCTGCCCGCACCCGCGGCGAGCAGCCGCGCACCGTCGATATCTGGGCCATGACCCTGCGCTTGTGGCCCAGCTTTGCGGTGTTGTCGGCGATCAGCACGCTGTTGATCATGTTCGGCCTGTCGCTGTTCGTGTTGCCGGGCCTGTGGGTGATGATCAAGCTGGCGTTCAGCGAATACTTGCTGGTGCTGCGCCAGCGCCCGCCGCTGCTGGCGATGCGCGAAAGCATGCAGATGACCAACGGGCACTTTTTGCGCATTCTGGTTTGCCTGTTGATCATCTATATCCCGCTGTCGATGATCGAAGGCCTGGGCATGTACCTGTTTCCCGAGCCCCAGGCGTCCGGCGTTACGCTAATGCTCGACAGCCTGAGCAGCTTTTTGCAGTTGTTCATGGGCGTGGTGATGTTCCGCCTGTTCATGCTGGTGGCCGACGCCCCGCCGAAGGACTGATGCCTGGGCTATGCTGAGCGCAGCCCATAAGGAGGCCCATCCAGGCGATGACCCGAATCCTTTTGCGTCTGGTCCTCTGGACCCTGCTGCCGATAGCCGCACTGTGGCTGGCGGTGTATCACCTGACCTGGCGCCCGCCTGCACGTGAGCCGGTCACGGCCATCTGCACCACGCCTCAGGCACCGACGCTGGTGCCTGGCCAGGCCTTGAAGGTCATGACCTGGAACGTTCAATACCTGGCCGGCAAACGCTATGTGTTCTGGTACGAGGCGGCCGCCGGCGATGAAGCCGACGAGCGCCCCACCGCCGAAGACCTGGCGTTCAATCTGGATGAAGTGGCGCGGGTGATCCGCGACGAACAGCCTGATCTGGTGCTGCTTCAGGAAGTCGGCGACGGCGCCAGGCACACCGATTACCAGAACCAGCTGGCGTTGCTTCAGGAACGGCTGGTCGACCTTTACCCGTGCAGTACCCAGGCGCTGGAGTGGCAGGCCGAGTTCATCCCGCACCCGCATATCTGGGGCAGCGTCGGCCTGAAACTGGCGACCCTCAGCCGTTATCGCATCGACAGCGCCGAGCGCCTGCAACTGCCGGTGCAACACGCCAATATCATCGTGCGCCAGTTCCAGCCAAAACCGGCCTTGCTGGTCAGTTACCTGCCGCTGAGCGATGGCAGCCGGCTGGCGGCAATCAACACCCAGCTGTATGCCCCGGCGGCGGATGACACCCGCCGCCAGCAAGTTGAAACCACCGCCCGCCTGCTCGATCACCTGACCGGCAGCGGCACGCCATGGCTGATGGGCGGCGATTTTGACCTGCAGCCGCAAGATGCAGCCTTGCGACAGCTTCGGGACACGTACCCGATGATCCCGGCCAACAACGAAACCAACGGCACCGAGCGCAACCGCTGGCTGACCCACTGGCCCAACGACCCGCGTATCGACGGCCCGGACCGCACGCTGGACTATCTGTTTTACAGCCCAGGCCTCAAGCGCCTCGAGGCTCAGGTTCGCCAGGCCGATACCCTGGAAATCTCCGACCATTTACCGGTGCTGGGGCGTTTGTTGCTGCCCGTACAGCCGTGATCAAGGCAGCGGATCGAACTTCAGCTCGCTCAGGCTCTGTACCTTGTCGACGCGGACCATCTTGTATTCGGTGTTCGGGCCGATCCAGCGCTCCCAGATCGCGTCGATCTCGCCCTTGGCTTCCATGGCCCGCAGCGATTCGTTGACCTTGGCCAAAAACGCCGGCTCGCCCTGACGCATGCCGGCACCGATCGGTTCCAGCGCCATCGGCTCCTTGGCAATCGCCAGCTCGACACCGCCGGCCTTGGCCTGGCCGACCAGCTTGATCGCGGTCATGGTGTTGGTGACCAGCCCCACCACCTTGTTCTGTTGCAGGGCCATGTAGGCCGAGCCGGTGTCCTGGAAAGTCACCGGCGTGGCATTGGCCAGGCGAATCGACTGCTCGGAGGTCGAGCCCTTGGTCGAGCTGATGCGCTTGCCCTCGAAGAACGACTTGGGCTGGTCGGCGTTGGCGGCGCGCACCACCAGGGTTTCCTTGGCGATGTAGTACGGGTCGCTGAACTGGATCTGGTCGGCGCGGCTCTTGGTGTAGGCCAGGTTGGCGAAAATCAGGTCGACACGGCCCATTTTCACTTCCGGAATCCGTGCTTCAACCGACAGCGGCTTGAGCTCCAGTTCCACGCCCAGCTCCTTGGCCAGTGCCTTGCACAGGTCGACGTCCATGCCCACCAGCTCGCGGGTTTTCGGATCGGGTGCGGAGAACGGCGGCACATCTGCGTACACGCCGCAGCTCAGGCTCTTTTTGCTCATGACATCGCTCAACTGATCGGCCTGCGCCACCGCAACGGCCAATGGCGAAACCAGCAACACGGCCAACAGAGACTTCATACCCATGGGAGCATCCTCATTAGATCAAGATCGAAACGGTTGAATGAACGCAGCCCTCAGTGGCTGCGCAGATCGGCAATGAAACGTTGCGCACGCGGGTGCGTCGGTTGCTGGAAGAAGCTTTCCGGGGTGGACTTTTCAAGAATCTGCCCCGCATCCATGAACCAGATGGTGTCGGCCACTTCACGGGCGAAGTTCATCTCGTGGGTCACGCACATCATGGTCATGCCCTCCTTGGCCAGACTTTTCATGACGCTGAGCACCTCGCCGACCATCTCCGGGTCCAGGGCGCTGGTCGGTTCGTCGAACAGCATCACCGGCGGCTCCATGGCCAGCGCGCGGGCAATCGCCACGCGCTGCTGCTGGCCACCGGACAATTGCGCAGGGTAGGCGCCGGCCTTGTGCGCCAGGCCGACGCGGTCAAGCAGTTCCATGGCCCGCGCCCTGGCTTCGCTGCCCTTGAGGCCGCGCACCTTGGTCGGGGTGAGGATGATGTTGTCGAGCACCGACAGGTGCGGGAACAGGTTGAAACTCTGGAACACAAAACCCACCCGGCTGCGCAGGCGGTTGAGGTTGGCGTCGGTGCCGTGTACGTCCTGGCCGTCGAACAGAATCTGCCCGTCGCGGATATCTTCCAGACGGTTGACGGTGCGGATCAGCGTCGACTTGCCAGAACCCGACGGGCCGCAGAGCACCACCACTTCACCGCGTTTGACCTCGGCGGTGATGTCGGTCAGGGCCTGATAATCGCCGTACCATTTGTTGATCCTGGAAAACATGATCATCGGATGCATGAAGGCGCCCTCGGTCAGTGGGTGGTCAAGGCCGGCCGGCTCGGCGTTGCCACAGGCGCGAGGCCCTGACGCTTGCGCGCAATGCGCAGCTCCAGAGCATTCGCCACCCGGGTCAGGCCGTAGCACAGCAGGTAGTAAGTGATGGCCAGGATGAAGAACACCTGGAAGGGTTTGGTCAGCAGTTGGTTATTGACCTGGTTGGCGGCAAAGGTGATTTCCTGCACGTTGATCACATAGCCCAGCGAGGTTTCCTTGATGATCGAGATGAACTGGCTGACCAGGCTGGGCAGCGAGTTGTACAGCGCCTGGGGCAAAATCACCCAGACCGTGGTGCGCATATAGCCCATGCCCAGTGCCCGCGAGGCTTCGTACTGGCCGGCCGGCAAGGCCTGAATGCCACCGCGGACGATCTCGCACAGGTAGGCGCTCTGGTAGATCACCAGGGTGCAGAGCATGGTGGTGAAGCCGGTGATGTTGTGGCCGATCAGCAGCGGCACCAGGAAATAGGTCCAGAAGATCACCATCAACAGCGGAATACCGCGCAGCACATAAACCCACACCGTCGCCGGGTAACGCAGCCAGCGCCACGGCGAAACCCGCGCCAAAGCCAGCAGCAGGCCCAGGGGAAACGCCAGCACCAGCGCCAGCACCGCCAGGATCAGCGTCGACGCCAGCCCGCCCAGCGGGCCATGCGGGTACTGGCCGACCAGAAACAGCGCCCAGTTGTCCTGCAGGATCGTGAACATATCGAACATGGTCGCTTACCTCGCCATCGCTTTACTGAAGTGCCGTGCCAGCAACGCGCCAAGCGCCATCAGCAGCAGGGAAAAGGCCAGGTACACCACGGTCGCCACCAGATACGCCTCGAAGGTGCGAAAGGTGTAGTTCTCGACCTCGCGGCTGGCGTAGGTCAGCTCCACCACACCGATGGCCATCGCCAGGCTGGTGTTCTTGAACAGCAGCACCGTGTGGTTGATCAGCGACGGCAGGCAATTGCGGATGCTTTGCGGCAGGATCACGTAGCGCATCGAACGCACATAACCCAGGCCCAGCGCCCGCGATGCTTCGGTCTGCCCGGCCGGAATGGCACGCAGGCCGCTGCGGATGTCTTCACTGAAATACGCCGCCTGGCACAAGCCCAGGGCGATCACCGAAAACAGGTATTCGGTGCTGTAGTTGGCCAGCCACAACTGGGTCGACTCCGACAGCAGGGTCGGCACCCCGAAGTACCAGAGCATCAGTTGCACCAGGGTCGGCACATTGCGGTGGTACGACACATAGGCCGCCACCAGGTATTCGACATAGCGGTTACCGGTCAGGCGGATCGACACCAGCAGCACGGCCAGCACCATGGCCAGGCACCAGGCGAACAGCGCCAGTTGCAGGGTCATCTCGATGCCCTTGAGGATCAGCTCGGCATACTCGCCGTGCAGGATCGCGGAAAGATCGAAGTCATTTGTCATGGTGTGTTCCATCGACATTCGGCTTGGGGCAGGAGCAAGGCGCCGCCTGTTGCCAGCGGCGCGGTACAGCGATGACGGCTTGAGCCGTTCTATAAAAAGCGCCGTTCTATTGAATGGCCCGGCTTTTAACCGACGTAATCCTGCGGCCGTGCCGTGGACAGCCCGCCCGGCACTTGCAGGGTCGGGGTGATTTCCATGTGGCCGATGTTCACCGACACCGGTGCGGCAATCGCAAAGGCAATGGCATTGGCGATGTCGGCGGCCACCGGCAGCTCGAAGCCTTCGATAAAGCGCTGGCGCACTTCTTCGGAGTCGCCGTGGACGTGGGCGAAGATGTCGGTGGCGACCCGGCCCGGACAGATTTCGGTGACCCGCACGCGCTTGCCGAATGCATCGACCCGCAGTTGCTTGGAGAGCATGCTCACCGCTGCCTTGGTGGCGTGGTAAGTGGCGTTGCCGCCGAAGTTATAGGCGGCGGCAATCGAGCTGATATTGACGATATGCCCACGGTCGCGCTCGACCATGCCCGGCAGCGCCAGACGTGCGATCTGCAAGACCGCGCGCAGGTTGACGTCGACCAGCAGATCGATGCCTTCGGCGTCGGCCTTGAGCAACGAACCCGGACGGTCGACACCGGCATTGTTGATCACCACATCGAAGGTGTGCGCGGCAAACAGTGCGGTCAGCCCGGCCAGGTCGGTGACGTCGATGGCATGCGCGATGCAGCCGGTGCGCTCGGCCAGCGCCGCCAGCTTGTCGGCACTGCGCGCCAGGGCATGCACTTCAAGGCCTTCGGCACACAGGCGTTCGACCACGGCCTCGCCGATACCGGAAGAAGCGCCGGTGACCAGCGCTGTTTTGTAATCGGAAAAAGGCATATCACAGTTCCTCGAATGAGCTTGGATCACGTCCCGTCTCGGGGATGGTAATCGCCTTGTCTGGGACTTTAACGAGCCGGGCCCGCAGCGACCAAGACGCAATGGTTGTGTGGCAATAAGGTGTGCTTATGACCCTTGGACGAGTTGCGAAATCGGGGTGATGACGCCGCCCCTGGCTTCGATGCCGTGGCGAATCTGCCGTGCCAGCTCTACGGCGCCCGGTGTGTCGCCGTGCAGCAGGATCGAACAGGCGTTGGCGGCGATGACCTTGCCGCTCAAGGTCGTGACCGTGCCGTCTTGCAGCAACTGCACGACCCGCGCCATTACCTGCGCGGCGTCCTTGATCACCGCGCCTTCGATGCCGCGTGGCACCAGCAGGCCGCTTTCGTCATAGGCCCGGTCGGCCAGAAATGTCGTGGCCACCCGCAGTCCGCAGCGCTCGGCGGCGCTCTCGATGGCGACGCTGCTCGACGAACTGATGATGATCCGCGGATCGAAACGCGCCACGGCCTCGACCAGCGGCGCGGCCAGCGCGGCATCGGCGGCGGCCATGTTGCCCAGCGCGCCATGAAAGCTCATGTGCGTGACGCGGTAATCGGCCGCTGCCGCAATGCCGGCCAGAGCCCCCAACTGATAAACCACCAGGTTGCACAACTCGGGGATGTCGATGTTCATGCGCCGCCGGCCAAAGCCTTGCAGGTCGGGAAAGCCCACATGCGCGCCCAGATCGATGCCCAGCGCTTTGGCGCGGCGCACCGTGGCGTCCATGATCGTCGGGTCGCCGGCATGAAAACCGCAGGCGACATTGGCCGAGGAAATCAGCGGCATCAGCGCTTCATCTTCACCCATGCGCCAGGGGCCGAAGCCCTCGCCCAGGTCAGCGTTCAAGTCGATGCGCATTCAGCAGGCCTCCAGTTCGAGCAGCGGCTGGCCGTAACCGACCTGTTCGCCGTCTTGGGCAATAAAGCGAATCAGCTTGCCGGCCATGCTGCTGCGCACCGGCAGGTACAGGCCGCCAATTTTCAGCAGGCCCAGCAGTTGCCCGGCCTCGATGGTTTCGCCGGGCTGGGCATAGGCGCTGCGTTCGTCGGGACGGTGCTGGATGAACAGGCCCGGTTGTGGCGCTTTAACGAGAGGATGATCCGGTTCGCGGTCTTCGCGACGGATTGCAGGGCGCGCCGGGCTGCGCTTGATGAACAGCTCCAGGCCCGGGCGCTTGAGTTCCAGCGCGCTCAGTTGTGCCTCGCCCAGCCAGGTCGCCAGTTGGCGGATTTCGCGGATATCCATCAGTGATTTCCTTGCAGGCTGCGCAGCGCCAGCAGGCGCCGGGCGTCGTCGATGAACGTTTGATGGCTGTCCAGTGCGTCGAGGGCTTCGGCATAGCTGCACTCGACAAAACGCACCTGGCTGCCGATCGGCGCCTGGCCGAGGCGCCACAGGTCGGCCTCGATCACGGTGGCGAATTTCGGGTAGCCGCCACTGGGCTGCGCATCGCGCATCTGCACGATGGGCTGGCCGCCATGCGGCACCTGAATCACGCCGGGCACGATGCCGTGCGAGCGAATCTCCAGCGGCCGCTCGGGCAGCAACGGCGTGCCCTCGAGGCGATAGCCGTAGCGGTTGCTCTGGGTGGTGATCTTCCATGGGCTGGCAAAGAAACCGGCGCGCGCCTCCAGGCTGAAACACTCATATTCGGCGGCCGGCAACACACGCACGGCAGGCAGGCCATCGACCGTCAGCGGCAGAGCACTGAGCGGCGATTCCAGGCCAAAGTCGCTCAGCGCGACCAGCCCGGGCGAGCCTGCTGCCAGCCGGTCGCCCTGCTCCAGCGCCCGCCCCTGCCAGCCACCGAAGGCGCCGCGCAACTGGGTGCTGCGCGAGCCCAGCACCAACGGCACATCGATGCCACCGGCCAGGCACAGGTAGGCACGGCTGCCGGCGCTCGGGTAACTGAGGTTCAAGACCTGGCCCTTGCGCGCCTGGGTCATCCAGTTGCCGGGCAACCGCGCACCGTCCAGCGTGGCTGCGCAGGACGCGCCGGTGACGGCGAATGCGCAGTCTTCGACAAAGCGCACCTGAAACGGAAACAGCGGAATCTCGATGGCCGCCGCACCTTCATCGTTGCCCAGCAACAGGTTGCCCAGGCGCAGCGACAGGCTGTCCATCGCCCCCGAAGTGCCGACGCCAAAGCCCAGGCTGCCCAGGCGCCCAAGGTCCTGAACCGTGGCCAGGGCGGTGGCGCTGATAATCTCGATCATCGGATGATCCTCTCTATGCGCAGGCGCAACTGGTCGCCGGGCTGCAGCAGCGCGGGCGGGTCTTGTTCAGCGTCGAAAAAAACCATTTCGGTACGGCCGATGGTGTTCCAGCCGCTGGGGCCGGCCGAGGCCGAGATACCGGTCTGCACGCCGCCGATGGAAACCGCGCCGGCACCGATGTTGAGCACCGGCACCTTGCGCCGTGGCGTGGCCAGGCGCGGGTCCATGCCGCCCAGATAGCAGTAGCCGGGATGGCTGCCCAAGGCATACACCGGGTACAACGGCTCGCAATGCAGGTTGGCGATGGTCTCGATGTCCAGCCCGGTGTGGGCGATCACGTCATTCATGTGCGGGCCGTCGTCGCCGCCGTAGACCACCGACAACTCGACGATGCGGCCTTGCAGCGGCAGCGCCTGGCACGCTTCCCAGGCCTCAAGCAGCCGCGTACGCAGCCCGGACAGGTCGCGGGGCGGGGCCTGCAAGGTCAGCATCAGATTATTCATGCCCGGCACGGCCTCGCCGACTTCGGGCCAGTCCTTGACCTGGCGTGCCAGGGCCCAGATGCGTTGCTGCGGCAATAAATCGAGTTCGCCGGGCGCTTCGAGCAACAGGGCCGTGGTGCCCAGCAGGCTGATAGACGGTGCAGCGGCCAGGCGGCTCATGGTTGGCTCCGGGTCTGTAACCAGTGTTCGAGGTGGTGGATGTCCATGTCGCCGGCGCAGAACACCGGGTCTTCAAGGATGTCGCGGTGCAGCTCGATGTTGGTGGCGATGCCCTCGACCTGCATCTCGCTCAGGGCCAGGCGCATGCGCGCCAACGCTTCGTCGCGGGTCGCGCCATGGGTGATGACCTTGGCCACCATCGAGTCGTAGTACGGCGGCACGCGATAGCCCTGACTCACATGCGAGTCGACGCGCACACCGAAACCGCCCGGCGCCACCCAGCGGGTTACCAGGCCCGGCGTCGGCATGAAGCTGCGCGGGTCTTCGGCGTTGATGCGGCACTCCAGCGAGTGGCCATGTACGCTAATGTCGGCCTGCTTGAGCGTCAGGCGCTCGCCCATGGCCATGCGGATCTGCTGCTGAACGATGTCGATGCCGCTGGTGGCCTCGGTGACCGGGTGCTCGACCTGCAGGCGGGTGTTCATTTCAATGAAATAGAACTCACCGTGCTCGAACAGAAACTCGAAAGTCCCCACGCCCTGATAACCGATCTGCCGGCAGGCTTCGACGCAGCGCTCGCCCACGCGGGCGATCAGCGCAGGATCGATACCTGGCGCCGGTGCTTCTTCCAGCACCTTCTGGTGGCGGCGCTGCATCGAGCAGTCCCGCGAGCCCAGCCACACGGCGTGGCCATAGGCATCGCCGAGCACCTGAATTTCGACATGGCGCGGCGTGCCGAGAAACTTCTCGATGTACAGCTCGGGATTGCCGAAGGCGCGGCGCGCTTCTTCGCCGGTGATGGCGATGGCATCGAGTAGCCGGTCGGCCTCATGCACCACGCGCATGCCGCGTCCGCCACCGCCGCCGGCGGCCTTGACGATCACCGGGTAACCAATGTCATCGGCGATGGCCAGGATGGCCTGCGGATCACTCGGCAAGGCGCTGTCCGGGCCCGGCACGCACGGCACGCCGGCCAGGCGCATGGCACGCTTGGCCGCCACCTTGTCGCCCATGGTGCGAATGCACGCGGCGCAGGGGCCGATAAAGGTCAGGCCCTGTTCGGCGATGCGCTCGGCAAAGCCTGCGTTCTCAGACAAAAAACCATAACCCGGATGAATCGCCTGAGCACCGGTCAGCCGCGCGGCATACAGCAAAGCGCTCTGGTTCAGGTAACTCTGGCCCGGCGCCGCCGGCCCGATGCACACCGCTGCATCGGCCTGTTGCACGTAGCTGGCGTCACGATCGGCCTCGGAATACACCGCGACCGTCTTGAGCCCCAGGCCTTTGCAGGCGCGCAGGATGCGCAGGGCAATCTCCCCGCGGTTGGCGATCAATACTGTGTCGAACATGAAAAACCCCGACTCGAAAATGGGTGGGCAGCCAGCACGGCTCAACCGATACGGATCAGCACCTGGCCGGCCTGAACCTCTTCGCCGCCCTTGACCAGAATGGCGCTCACCACGCCGGCCGCCTGAGCCTTGAGGGGATGAAACATCTTCATTGCCTCGATCACCGCCAGGGTCTGGCCGACCTCCACCGCCGTGCCGACGTCGACAAACGGCGGCTGGTCGGGCGCCGGCGTCAGGTGCAGCACGCCGTACAGCGAGGCGCAGACGTCAGTGCCGGTTACGGCGGACGCAGACGTAACAGGTGCGGGCGCACTGACGGCGGCGACGGGCGCCGCCGGCAACACGCTGCTGGCAACGGCCTGGCCCGGCTCGCGCAGCAGACGCAATTGCGCATCGCCTTCGCTGAGGCTCAGCTCGCTCAGGTCGGACTCGACCATCAGGTCGATCAGGGATTTGATTCGTTCCGGTTTCATGCGAGGGCCCTTGCCTGGCAATAACAAAAGTGGCTGAGGCCAATGTATCGAGGCGGTTTTTGCCAGACCAAGACGGATTGAATGTGGAGAGATAAGGCCGCCTTATGACCGCTCAGGCATCGCGCTGCTTGCCACGCAGTTCGGCGACCAGTTCCAGCAGGATGGCCTTGACCGCCTGGGCCGGCACCGACAGCGGCAAGTGTCCCGACAGGCACAGCGCCAGCGATGCTTCGATGTCCGGTTCGACGATGTGGCACAGGTGCAGCGCGTGGGTGTCAGCCAGTACCCGCGCGGCCGACTCGGGCAGGATCGTCGCGCCGAAGCGGTCGGCGACGGCGGCGGCCAGGCTGGTCGACGACTCGATCTCGGCAATCACCCGCGCGCTGCGCTCGATGCGCACAAAGGCTTCGTCCACCAGCCGGCGCATGGTGTTGTAGGTGCGCGGCAGCAACAGGTCGATGTCGCTCACCTCGGCCAGCGCAATTTGCTCGCGGTCGGCCATCGCAGGATCGCCGCTGACCAGAAATAACTGTTCGCGCAGCAACGGCACGAAACTCAGGCCATGCACCTCGCGCCCGCCATACAGCACGGCCATGTCCATGCGCCCGTTCATGATCAGCTCGCTCAGCGTGGTGCCGAAGTTTTCGTTGAGGTACAGCAAAATGCCCGGATGCCGCTCGCGCACCCGTTTGAGCAAGGGCAGCGACAGCGACGAGGCCGCCGTGCCCGGTGCCAGGCCGACCGACACCGGCCCCGACAGCGCCTGCCCGCTGGTATTGACGTCACTTTGCGCCTGCTCGCACTGGCGCAGGATCACCTGGGCATGGCCGTACAAGACCTTGCCGGCTTCAGTGGGCGTGACGCCACGCTTGGTGCGAATCAGCAATTGCTGCTGCATCTCGGCTTCCAGGGTCACCAGTTGCTGACTCAGGGCCGGCTGGGCGATGTGCAGCACATCGGCGGCCTGGGTCAGGCTGCCGATGTCGACGATTTTCACAAAATACTTCAGGCGGCGCAGGTTCATGGCGGGCACTTCCGGATCGATACCCAGCCTGTTCAGCAAGAGCCAGGCCAGCTTGTCTGCGGCGGCGTCATAAGCGTTGGTTATGGTGGCCGAAACCTCTGCATGCATAAGCGGCCGCAACCCCAGCAAACGCTGCGCGCACTATTTTGGCGCATGCCAGGTTCATCGCGGGTCATAAGCGCTGCCTATCAAACCAGAACGAACTCGTCTTATGGCCAGCCTGCGCCGGGCTCGTAACGTATCCCTCGTCAAGGCCATCAACGAGGAATGCCACCGTGACCGCATCCCGCATCGCTGCCCGCGTGCTCCGTATCAAACCTTCCCCCAGCAGCGCGGCGGCCGATCGCGCCAACGAGTTGCGCCGGGCCGGCCATTCGATCATCAACCTGGTGGTCGGCGAACCCGATTTCGATACCCCGGCGCATATCCGCCAGGCCGCCAGCGCGGCGATCGAAAAAGGCGAAACCCGCTACACCTTGAATGCCGGCACCACGGCCCTGCGTGAAGCCATCGTCGCCAAGCTGGCGCGGGAAAACGGCCTGGCGTACAGCGCCGCCGAAGTGGTGGTCACCAGCGGTGCCAAAGCGGCGATCTTCAACGCCTTTGCGGCCACCTTGAGCCGTGACGACGAAGTACTGATTCCGGCGCCGTACTGGGTCTCTTACCCGGACATGGTGCTGGCCTGCGACGGTCGCCCGGTGACGTTGCCGTGCCCGGAACACAACCAGTTCAAGCTCAGCGCCGAGCAGCTGCGCGCCGCCATTACCCCGCGCACGCGCTGGCTGCTGCTCAACTCGCCCAGCAACCCGACCGGCGCAACCTACAGCGCCGCCGAGTGGCGCGCGCTGGCCGATGTGCTGCTCGACTACCCCGATGTGCTGGTGATGACCGACGACATCTACGAGCACATCCGCTACGACGACCAGCCGCTGACCCATCTGCTGACCGTCGAGCCGCGCCTGCGCGACCGCGTCGTGGTGATCAATGGCGTGTCCAAGACCTACGCCATGACCGGCTGGCGCATCGGCTTTGCCGCCGGCCCCAAGGACATAATCACCGCTATGGCCACCTTGCAGTCGCAATCGACCAGCAATGCCTGCTCGGTGAGCCAGGCCGCTGCCGTTGCCGCGCTTGAAGGCGATCAAAGCTTCGTGGCCAGCAGCGTGCAGGTCTACCGCCAGCGCCGCGACCGCTGCCTGGCATTAATCAACGCCATCGACGGCCTGAGCTGCATCCAGCCTGACGGCGCGTTCTATCTGTACGTCAACTGCGCCGGCCTGCTTGGCAAGCGCACACCCGATGGCCAGGTGCTGGAAGCCGACACCGACGTGGTGCTGTTTCTGCTCGAAAGCCAGGGCGTGGCGGTTGTCGCCGGCACCGCTTACGGGCTGGCGCCGTTCTTTCGCATGTCCACCGCCACCGCGCTGGAAACCCTGGAAGCCGGTTGCGCGCGGATTGCCGCCGCCGTCGCGACCCTGAGCTGAGGAACAGCCATGACCGCGCCAAGCCCATCGCCATTGACCTTTCGCCAAGCCTTGCTGGCCATGCTCGGCGTGTCGCTGGTGTTGATGCTGTCGGCGCTGGACCAGACCGTGATCGGCAACGCGCTGCCAAGCATCGTCGCCGAACTCAATGGCTTCGAGCTGTATGCCTGGGTCGCGACCGGTTACTTGCTGGCCTCGATCGTCACCATTCCGATCTTTGGCCGGCTGGGCGATTTCTATGGGCGCAAGCCGTTCGTGCTCGCCGCCACGCTGATCTTCACCCTCGCCTCGCTGGCCTGTGCGCTGGCCAACGACATGTGGGTATTGCTCGCGGGCCGGGCGCTGCAAGGCATCGGCGGCGGCATGCTGATCGGCACCGCCTTTGCCTGTGTGCCCGAACTGTTTCCCGACACCGCGCAACGCTTGCGCTGGCAAGTGCTGTTGAGCGCGATGTTCAGTGTCATCAATGCCATCGGGCCGGGGCTGGGCGGCTACCTGACCGGCGAGTTCGGCTGGCGCTCGGTGTTCTGGCTGAACCTGCCGCTGGGTTGCCTGGCGTTTGTCATGGCCTGGCGCTTTCTGCCGTGGTATCGCCCGCAACACAGCGGCGCGATTCGTCTCGACTGGCTCGGCGCGCTGCTCATCGTCGTGCTGCTGGGCAGCCTGCAACTGTTCGTGCAGTGGCTGGGCCACAGCGATGGCGTGTTGAGCATCGCACTGGGCGTGCTAGCCGCGGCCGCGCTGCTGGGCCTGTGGTGGTGGGAACGGCGTTGCCAGCATGCCTTGCTGCCGGCGGCGCTGTTCGCCAGCCCCAGCCTGCGGCGTCTGTTCGGGTTGTCGATGATTGCCGGCGCGATCATGTTCACCCTGCTGTTCTATCTGCCGCTGCTGTTGCAGGGCAGCTACGGCTATTCGCCGCAAGACGCCGGCCTGCTGATCACGCCGCTGGCGCTGAGCATTACCCTGGGCGCCATCGTCAACAGCCGGTTGGTCACCCGTCTGCAAAACCCCAACCGCGTGCCGCTGGCAGGCTTTGCCGCCTTGTCGCTGGCCTGTGTGGCGCTGGCAACCATTGGCTTGCGCGGCAGTTTTCAAACGCTGCTGATGCTGATTCTGCTGGCCGGTCTCGGGCTGGGTTTCATCCTGCTCAACCTCACGGTGTTTACCCAGACCCTGGCCGAGCGCCCGTTGCTGGGCATCGCCACCGCGCTGACCCAGTCGCTGCGCCTGGTCGGCGGGCTGTTGGGCACCGCGATCATGGGCGCGCTGGTCAAGTGGCTGTATCTCAGCGACCTGCAACGCGCCCTTGAGGCTGCCGGGCAAAGCCACGCCCTGTCCCGCTTCAGCGACCCGCAAGTGCTGCTGCAAGCCGTGCAGCCTGACAGCGACAGCGCGCTGCCCATCGCCCGCGCCGCGCTGGCGCACTCGCTGGATGTCGGCCTGCTGCTTTGCGCGGCGCTGGGCGGCATAGCCCTGTACATGCTGTACCGACTGCCGGCCGTGACGCTGACCCGCGTCGCGTCTGCTGCTGCACCTGCTGCTGCGCCCCCGACTCTCGCTCGTGAACAACAAGAAAACACCTGACTGCCGCCCTTGCTTGCCTCTCCCCACACTTGACTCATACAACGAGGATGAACCGATGGAGCGTATCAATCGCACGCCCACTGTCATTGCCGGCCTCTGTGGCCTGATGATCGCGCAACAAAGCCAGGCTGCAGGTTTCGTCGAAGACACCAAGGCCAGCATTCTGGCGCGCAACTTCTTCAGCAATGCCGACAACCGCAGTGGCGCAGCAGACCCTAACTACACCCAGGAATGGGGCCAGGGTTTCATGCTCAACGTGCAATCGGGCTACACCCAGGGCGTGGTGGGTTTCGGTGTCGATGCGTTCGGTCAATTGGGCATTCGCCTGGACTCCGGCAAGGGCCGTCACTACAACCCGACCAGTTCGGCGTTCAACGGCAATATCTTTCCCACCGACAGCGACGGCCGGGCGGTGGACGAGTTCAGCAGCCTGGGCGCGACGCTCAAGGCCAAGGTCTCGCAGACCGAACTCAAATACGGCACGCTGGTGCCCATGCTGCCGGTGGTGATGTCCACCGACCGCATGCTGCAACAGACCTTTCGCGGCGGCCAGATCCAGTCCAGGGATCTGAGCGACTTCACCTTTACCGCCGGCCAGCTGGAACACGTCATGGGCCGTGGTTCGACCAACCAGATGGGCATGTCGATTCCCGGCGCCAACAACGCGCTGACCGGCGAGTTCGTCAACAAGTTCTATTACGCCGGCGTCGACTACAAACCGCTCAAGGACCTGACGCTGCAGTACTACTACGGCAACCTCGAAGACTTCTACAAACAGCACTTTCTGGGCCTGAAGTACGAACTGCCGGTCGGCCCCGGCACCCTGCGCACCGACCTGCGCCACTTCGACAACCGCTCCGACGGCGCCAACGGCAGCAACCCTGCGTACTACACCGTCGGCTATTACGGCAACGGCGTGACCAAGGGCAAGGTCGACAGCCGCCTGTCCAGCGCGATGTTCACCTACCTGATCGCGGGCCACACCCTGGCCGCCGGTTATCAGGTGGTCAGCGGCGACAGCGATGCGGTGTGGCTCAACCAGGGCGACGGCTCGACGGCCTATTTCATGACCGAGTCGATGATCGGCAAATTCCAGCGCGCCGGCGAACGCACCTGGCAGGTGCGCTACGGCTACGACTTCGCCAAAGCCGGCGTGCCGGGCCTGACCTTCCTGGCCATGTACGAAAGCGGCTCACACATCAAGACCGTCAGCGGCGATGAAAAGGAATGGGAACGCAACGTCACCCTCAGCTACGCGGTGCAATCGGGCCCGGCCAAGAACCTGACCGTCGCCCTGCGCCACGCCCAGTTGCGCACCGGCTATGTCAGCCAGCGCGACTCGGATGAGCACCGGGTGATCGTCAGCTACCCGATCAATATTTTCTGAATCACATCAGGCTGAAGGGCGTGACGATATTGACCGGCGACGGCGGGATCGGCTCACGCTTCAACAGCCGATGAAATTGCATGATGTGCATCAGCACATGCCGGGCATCGGTTTGCAGCGGGTGATCGATGATTGCTGCAATCTTCTCCTCGGCCAGTAGCTGGCGGTTTTCTTCGTCCAGATCATGACCGACGAACACCGCCAGGCTACGGCCTTGCGCCGCAAAGGCGTCGACAATCGCCCGGTTGCCGCCGCCGACGCTGTACACCGCCTTGAGCGCCGGTTGGCGCACCAGCGCTTCGCTGACCCGCTCGAAGGTCGGTGCATACACCCCGCCGCCACCGCTGATGTCCAGCACCTGCAAATGCGTTGCCCGTGCCCGCAGCCAGGTTCGAAAGCCCACTTCACGCTCTTCTTCGCCGCGAAACAGATCGCTGCTCAGCACCACGGCCACAGGCTGCGGGGCCGGGTCGAGCCAGCGCGACAACAGGTAGGCGGCGGTTTGCCCGGCGGTGCGGTTGTTCATGCCGACATACCCCAGGCGCGCACTTTGCGGCAGGTCGGTGACCAGGGTGACCACCGGCACGCCAGCGGCCATGACCTGATTCACCGCCTGGTTGATGGCGGGCTCATCGGCGGCCTTGAGCACAATGCCCTGCGAGCCTTTGGCCATGCAGCGCCGGATCAGTTCGGCCATGCCCATGCTGTCGATGTCTTCGAACAGATGAAAGCGCGGCATGATCCGGAACGGCGCCAGGCTGCCCAGTTGCGCATTGATTGCCGCACGCACCGCGTCGCTGAAGCGCTTGGGCGTGTGCATGACGATGTCGACATGCAGGGTGCGCCCGACCGCCAGACCGCTGCGTTCCTGGGCTTCGAGTTCATCGAGCGCCTGTTCGATGCGCCGGCCGGTCTGCGCATGCACGCCGGCGCGTCCATGCAACATACGGTCGACCGTGGCCTTGCTGACCCCGGCCTGAGCCGCCAGTTGCTTGATCGAATAACGCCCGGCGCGGTCGAGCAATGAGGTCATGACGGACTCCTGGCATGAGGTTTTTCTGAGGTCTTTCAGGGCTATTTTGAGGTGGCTCCGATGCTAGTCTCAGCCACGAAAGGTGTACAGCACACAACAACAAACAGGAGAACACCATGTCGCACGCTGATCACGCACGGCCCTTCGCCGGCCAATACTTTGTCGTCACCGGCAGCAGCCAGGGCCTGGGCGCCGCCGTCGCGCACACCCTGGCACAACGCGGCGCCGCCGGGCTGGTGCTGTGCGGACGCAGCCGCGCCAAGGGCGAGCAGCAGGTGCGCAATCTGGCCGAACTCGATTGTCGGGCCGTGTTCGTCGAAGCGGACCTGGAGCAAGTCGAGGACTGCCGGCGCATCATCGCCGCCGCCGACCGCCATTTCGGCCAGTTGCACGGGCTGGTGAACTGCGCCGGCATGTCGGATCGCGGCAGTATTCTCGACACCTCGCCGGAGCGCTTCGATGCCCTGTTTGCGGTGAATGTGCGCGCACCGTTCTTTCTGATGCAGGACGCCATCAAGCTGATGATCCGCGACGGCATCGAAGGCGCGATCGTCAATGTCCAGAGCATCGTGGCGCATGGCGGCCCGGCGCATCTGACGGCCTACAGCGCCTCCAAAGGCGCGCTGGCGATCCTGAGCAAAAACGTGGCCTTCAGCACCTTGCGTAACCGGATTCGGGTCAATGGCCTGAACATCGGCTGGATGGACACCCCGCACGAAGATGAAATTCAGCGCCGCTACCACGGCGCCCAGGACGGCTGGCTGGCCGAGTGCGAGCGGGCACAGCCGTTCGGGCGGTTGCTCAAGCCCGAAGAAGTCGCCCGCCATGTGGCCTTTCTGCTGTCGGCAGAGTCAGGCCTGCAAACCGGCACGGTCACTGACCTTGAGCAAGGGGTTGTCGGCTGTGGCGATGACACCGCGCCACGCCCGCAAGGTCCCCTGCAATGGCCTGTATCGGAAGTGCAGCCATGAGCCGCTACGTGAGCGGTGAGGATGTGTGCCTGCAAGACTTTGTCACGCTGTGCGAACAGACCGTCCGCGCAGCCGACTATCCGCATTGCAACAGCGTGCTGAACAACGTGCCGATCTATCAGGCCAGCACCCTGCATCAGGCGCTGGCCGATGATCCGAAGGCGCTGATGAGCGAACTGCATCGGCTCTTTCGTCACGGGCCCGGTGTGGTAGTGATCCGCCAGGGGTTCACCGACATGGCGGTCATCGACCGGCACAGCGCCGTGTTCGAAAACATTCTGCAGGACGAAGCCCGGCACGGCAGCGGCGGTGATCATTTCGCCAGAACCGGCGCCAACGGGCGCATCTGGAATGCCTTGCAGAAAGCCGCCCTGTATTCGCCCGCGTCGTTTATCGAGTACTACAGCAATCCATTGATCGGGCTGGTCGCCCAGGCCTGGCTGGGGCCGTACTATCAGGTCACCGCTCAAGTCAACGTGGTGCGGCCCGGCGGCCAGGCGCAACAGCCGCATCGTGACTACCACTTGGGTTTTCAGACCCTTGAGGTGTTGCAACACTACCCGCTCGACGTACAGGTCATGAGCCAGTACCTGACCTTGCAAGGCGCCGTGGCGCACAGCGACATGCCGGTGGAAACCGGTCCGACCTTGTTGCTGCCGTTTTCCCAGCAATACGAGGCCGGCTACATGGCTTGGCGCGACCGGGCCTTCATCGAGTATTTCCAGGCGCATGCCGTGCAATTGCCGCTGAACAAAGGCGACCTGCTGTTTTTCAACCCGGCATTGATGCATGCCGCCGGCACCAACCACACCACCGACCAGCAGCGCATGGCCAACCTGTTGCAGATTTCTTCGGCGTTCGGCAAGCCGATGGAAGCGCTGGACCACGACCGCATGATGCTCGCCCTTTACCCGCCTCTGCTTGAGCGACTTGAACAGCAAACGCTGGACGCCAAGTCACTGAGCGCGGTCATTGCCAGCGCCGCGCAGGGTTATTCATTTCCGACCAACCTCGACAGCGACCCGCCCTTGCACGGGCTGGCGCCCATGACCGGGCAACAATGGATGTATCAGGCGCTGGCCGAACGCCGACCGTTCAATGAGTTTGCTGCGCAGGTGGAGGTGATGCGCAACAAGCGGCGACCTTGAGGGACGAGACCGAAGTTTCATCTGGACGGATTTTTGTTATGTTGTAACATAACAATTCAAACCGTAAGGAACACTTCGATGCTCGCCCGATTCTCCTTCCCGCTTTCTACCCTGACCGCCGCGTTGCTGGTCGCCCAGCCTGTCTACGCAGCGTCAGCCGTGGTGCTCGACCCGCAGGTGATCACCGCCAACCCGCTGGGCAGCGCAGCCTTGGCCTCGCCGACCAGCGTGGTGGAAGGCGACCAGTTGACTCTGCGTCAGTCGGCGCAACTGGGCGAGACGCTCAATACCCTGCCCGGCGTGTCGTCGACCTACTTTGGCCCGGCGGCCAGCCGGCCGGTGATTCGCGGCTTCGATGGCGACCGTATCCGCATCCTGCGCAACGGCACCGGCGCGCTGGATGCCTCGTCGCTGTCCTATGACCATGCAGTGCCCTACGACGCGGCCAACGCCGAGCGCATCGAGGTCGTACGCGGCCCGGCCGCCTTGCTGTACGGCGGCAGCGCGGTAGGCGGCGTGGTCAATACCTTCGACAATCGCATCCCCACCGAACCGGTCGACGGCGTGCATGGCGGCGGCGAGTTGCGCTATGGCGGCGCCGATACCACGCGCAGCAGCGCGGGCAAACTGGAAGCCGGCGACGGCAATTTCGCCTTGCACCTGGACGCCAATTCGCGCGAGTTCAACGACCTGCGTATTCCCGGCTACGCCCGCTCGCGGGATCAACGCGCCATCGATGGCGACGACAGCAAGCACCGCGTCGCCAACAGCGACGGTCGCCAGGACGGTGGTGCCATCGGCGGCGCTTACCATTGGGATCATGGTTATGTCGGCCTGTCTTATGACGAGTACGACAGCAACTACGGCTCACCGGCCGAAGACGCGGTGCGCATCGACATGGAGCAGCGTCACTACGCGCTGGCCTCGGAAATCCGCGACCTCGACGGCCCGTTCAGTTCGGTGAAGATGGATTTCGGCCACACCACGTATGAGCACCGCGAGATCGAAGACGGCGAAACCGGCACCGTGTTCAAGAACGATGGCTATGAAGCGCGCATCGAAGCGCGGCATAAACCCATCGGCCCGCTTGAAGGCGTGATCGGTGCGCAGGTCGCCAGCAGCCAGTTCCAGGCCTTGGGCGCCGAAGCCTTTGTGCCGCGCACCGACACCGACAGCGCCGCGCTGTTTGTGCTGGAGAACTGGCAGGCCACCGATCGCCTCGACCTGACCCTCGGCGGGCGCCTGGAACACACGCGCCTGCGCCCGGATGCCGACGGCAACGAACGCTTCGAAGGCAGCGACGCCAGCCACAGCTTTACCGCCGGCAGCCTGTCGTTCGGCGCGATCTACAAGCTGACCGACATCTGGTCGCTGGCCAGCACCCTGAGCTATACCGAACGGGCACCCACCTTTTACGAGCTGTACGCCAATGGCCCGCACGAGGCGACCGGCACCTATGAAGTGGGCGATGCCAATGCCGAGAAAGAAAAATCCTGGTCCACCGACCTCGCCCTGCGCTTCGACAACGGCACCCACAAAGGCAGCGTCGGCGTGTTCTACAGCCGCTTCTCCAACTACATCGGCCTGCTGGGCAGCGGCCGCTATCTCAACGACGACGGCGAAGAAGTCGCCGCCGGCGATGACGATGCCCTGCCCGAGTACCTGTACAGCGGCGTGAAGGCCGACTTCTGGGGCATCGAGGCTCAGGACCACTGGCGCCTGGCGCAAACCCCGTACGGCAACTTTGCCCTGCAAAGCTCGGCCGACTACACCCGCGCCAACAACCGCGACACCGGCGAGCCGCTGCCACGCATCTCGCCCCTGCGCCTGAACACCGCACTGCTGTGGGACTACAACCAGTGGCAAGCCAGCGTCGGCGCCGAACACGCCAGCGCCCAGCACCGCGTGCCACAAGCCGAAAGCGACACCGGCGGCTACACCACCCTCAATGCCAGCCTCGGCTACCGCTTTGGTGTGGGCCAGAGCGAGTGGCTGGCGTTTGTCAAAGGCGACAACCTGAATAACCAGACCATTCGCTATGCCAGCTCGATTCTGAGGGATGAAGTGCCGGCGGCCGGGCGCAGTGTGCAGGCGGGGGTGAAGGTGAGTTTTTAAATGAGGCCAGCAGCAGGACCGTGGCGGTCCTGCTGCTGGTATTGGCCTACAACGCCTGAACCTTGTGCGTACAAAGCGTGCCGCAAGATTGGCCGGGATGGACTACAGACATAAAAAACATGCAGCCCTAGAATGGCCAAAACCGGCAATCTCTGGTGCTGACCATGACTGTGCAAACGAACAAAGACCTCTGCAAAACGCCCTCTCACGCCGCAACGGCTGAGCGTATGCGTCTTTTCGCACTGCGCCTGAAAGCCAATCCTGAAGAAGCCAAGGCATTCCGGGAAAAAACCGGCGTTTTTGACAAGAACGGCGCTCTGACGGCGGCTTATCGTTGATGTATCAGCATCTCCCTTCTTTCGTTCTGGGCTTTCATGGATGCGACCGGCAGGTTGGCGAATCCGTACTGGCCGGCGAACACTTGCGCTCCAGCGAGAACGACTGGGATTGGCTGGGTGCCGGAATGTACTTTTGGGAAAACAGCCCGCACCGGGCATTGAGTTATGCCCAGATGCTGCAAACACTGACCAAGCACACCAAGGGCTCAATCAAAACACCGTTTGTTGTCGGGGCAATTATTGATCTTGGGCTTTGTCTGAATCTGACGGATGAGTTCGCGCTCAATGAACTTCGCAGCGCATACGACATCCTGATTGCCTCCATCGATGACCCCGCCAGGCTTCCAAAAAATGTGGCCGGCTACAGAACAGATACAGACCGAATCAAACGACACCTGGACTGTGCAGTATTCGAAACCTTGCATACTTACCGAGCTAATGCAGAGCTCGCTCAGTACCAAACTGTACGTTCTCCTTTTCAGGAAGGCAGTGCCTTATATGTTGGCAGTGGTTTCTTTGAGAAAGCTCATACTCAGATTTGTGTGCGTGATCCGCTTTGTATAAAAGGCTACTTTCGGCCGAGGAGCGAATTCGGGAAAGTATTCAAAACGTAATTTTCGTATCGCTGAGAGGCTAACCCCAACGATACTTTCCGGTCAAAAAACTCAGCTGTAATCAAACGTAAACAGCACCAGCCCCTCGATCGGCTCATAAAACATCACGATCAAATCAGCCCCCGCGCTGCGGTAATTCCAGCCGTGTGCACTGGCCACATGCAAGAAACGATTGCCGGCCGGGCTCAGGGGATAAACCAGGTACTCGCCATTGTCGGCATCGACGTCGATGATCTTTGTCGGGAATTCGACGGTCTCGACCCAGTTGCCCAAACCCACTTCACCGCCCAGTTGCTCGACGAACGCCACCGGCGAATCGACGTCCCAGTCCGGGCGCACGAGGATGCCACGGGCCTTGAATATTTCGGCCGCGGCGGCGTAGGCACGGTGCTGCTCGGCGTAATGCTGTTCAAGATCGGCGCGGGCACCGGGGTGCGGGTCTGGCAGTTGGGCGTTGTCTTCATGGAGGAAGAAATAACGCGGGTCGCCGCACAGGCGATAACGCCCGTCTTCGATCTTGAAGCCGATCCAGTTGGTCTTGAGCAAATCGCCGTGGTAGCCGTCCCACTCGGTCAGTTCGCCGACCAGGCTTTCATAGGGCTCCAGTGGGCTGAGCATGTGCAGCACACCCGACCACTCGGGATTGATGGTGCTGATATCAATGCTGAACAACGGGTGCAGGTGGCTGGCCAGGTCCTGCTGGTCGGGCACGAATACCGACTCTGCGGCGGGAAACGGCTGCATGCCGGCGGGAACCTGGGTGTAGTCCACGGATTCATCCTGGGTCATCGATCAACTCCTGTTTTCAATACGTCCCATGCAGACAACGACTCGGTACAGAGGATTCATCGACCCCTGATATTTACGAACGGCACCGTCAGGCAGGCTTTACCCTACCTTTACAGACTCTGTACCTGGATTTACACCAAACCGGTGTCTTATCGATACATGGCGAATACATATGCCGCCTGAGGAGACACCATGTTTTCGAAGATGACCAAAATCCTGATGCTGTCCGCCAGCCTGTTGATGGGCGGTACTGCTACCGCCACTGCCGCGGATCGCAACGTAGTCGTGCCCGTCGTTGCCGGCGCCGCTGTCGGTGCGGTGCTGGCCACGGTGATCGCTCGCAACGACCGCCATGACGACCGTCGCCATGATCGTCGCCCACCGCCGCGCGAATACCGCCATCACTACCAGCCTGTACGGTATGTGCCGGTGCGCCCGCGCTACGAGCATCGCCGTTATGCACCGGCACCGCGTTATCACTACCGTAATGATCATCGCGATCACTACGACCGTCGTCGCGGATAAGCAGCCCTAAACCTTGCGAGGCTTGACCCGCGCCGTCGCTTCGGCGACCAGCGGGTCATCCGGCCAGTAGTGCTTGGGGTAACGTCCCTTCAAATCCTTTTTCACTTCGCTGTAGGTGGTGCGCCAGAAGCTCGCCAGGTCCTGAGTGACCTGCACCGGGCGACGCGCCGGCGACAGCAGGTGCAGTTTCACGGTCTGCCGGCCATTGGCGATGCGCGGGGTGTCGGACAGGCCGAACAGTTCTTGCAGGCGTACGGCGAGAATCGGCGGATGTTCGCTGTAGTCCAGGCGCACCGACGAGCCGGAAGGCACTTGCACATGCGACGGCGCCAGTTCGTCGAGGCGCTGCGGCAGCGGCCAGGGCAGCAGGTTGCGCAGCACCGACGACAGGTCGAGCGCGCTGAAATGGCTGAGCCGGGTGACTTTACCCAGGTACGGCAACAGCCAGTGTTCGAGGCTGGCCAGCAAGGCGCTGTCGCTGACGTCGGGCCATTCGCTGCTGGCATGCTGTTGCATATCCAGCTCACGCAACAGGCTGACGCGGGCCTGCCATTGACGCAGTTCCGGCGTCCAGGCCAATAGCTCCAGGCCTTTACGCCGCACCAGCTCGAGCAAGGCCTGGCCGCGTGCCGCTTCATCAAGGCCGGGCAGCGGCTCGCTGCTCAGCACCAGTTCACCCACCTTGCGCTGACGCTCGGCACGCAGCACGCCTTCGCGTTCGTCCCAGTCCAGTTGATCGACGTTGCGCACCTGCTCGGCCAATACCGTGTCGAACAGCCCAGGCTCCAGGTCGGTGGCGAGATAAATACGCTCTTCACGCTGGCCCTGACGGCTGCCGAGGTCGGCAACCACCAGCCATTCGTGTTTCATCAAGGCATCGCTGTCACCAAACAAGGCAGCGCGGCCGTTGGCCAGACGATATTCGGCGCCACTGGGGCGACGCTGGCGCGCCACGCGGTCCGGGTAGGCCAGCGCCAGCAAGGCGCCCAGCCAGCGCGGATGATCGGGGTCGCTGACCGCTTGTACGGGTTTGCCGCGTAGATTGCTGCGGTATTGCCGGGCCAGTTGCCGGGCGCGCTGCACGCCGCCCTGCGCATTGCGCTGGGCTTTTTGCTCGCCGGATAACAAGACCAACCGACTATGCAGATCAGCACCGGCACCGCGCAGGATGTCGCGCTCGCCCAGCAGCGCGGCGACGTCACAGGCCATGTCGGCCAGCCCCAGCGACTGGCCACGCAGCAAGAGATGAGCAATGCGCGGGTGCGCCGGCATTTCGGCCATGGCCTGGCCATGGGTTGCCAGGCGGCCGTCGGCTTGCAGCGCGCCAAGGCGTTGCAGCAGGTCACGGGCCTGGGCAAAGGCGGCGGTCGGTGGCAAGTCGAGCCACTTCAACTGGTCGGGCTCTACGCCCCAACGCGCCAGTTGCAGGGCGAGGCCGGCGAGATCGGCCTGAAGAATCTCGGCACTGGCATAGGCTGCCAACTGATCGTGCTGGGCCTCGGACCACAACCGATAACACACGCCCGGCTCCAGCCGCCCGGCACGACCGGCGCGCTGCGTGGCGCTGGCGCGGGAGATGCGCTGGGTGTCGAGGCGGGTCATGCCGCTGCCCGGATCGAAACGCGGCACCCGCGCCAGCCCGGCGTCGATCACCACGCGCACGCCGTCGATGGTCAGACTGGTTTCGGCAATGTTGGTGGCCAGCACGACCTTGCGTGCCCCCGGCGGCGCCGGGTCGATGGCAGCGCGCTGGGCATTAAGGTCCAGATCGCCATGCAGCGGGCACAGCAGAATATCGGCGCGCTCGCCCAAGGCCTCGGCCAGTTGTTGATGAACCCGGCGAATCTCCGCTTGCCCCGGCAGGAACACCAGCAGGCTGCCGGTCTCGTTGCCCAAGGCATCGAGCACCGTCTGCACCACCCGCGGCTCGATGAATTCACCCGGCTGGAACGGCCGCCCCCACTGGATCGTCACCGGGAACATACGCCCTTCGCTGCGCACCACCGGCGCGTCGTCGAGCAATGCCGACAAGCGCTCGCCTTCCAGCGTGGCGGACATCAGCAGGACTTTCAGCGGCGGCTCGTCGCGCAGCAGTTCACGGCCATTGAGGCTCAGTGCCAGGGCCAGGTCGGCGTCAAGGCTGCGCTCATGGAATTCATCGAAAATCACCAGGCCGACGCCGTCCAGCGCCGGATCATCCTGCAAGCGGCGGGTCAGAATGCCTTCGGTGACCACCTCGATGCGCGTCTTCGGCCCGACCTTGCTGTCGAGACGAATCCGGTAACCCACCGTTTCGCCGACCTTCTCGCCCAGCTCGCTGGCCAGCCGTTCGGCCGCGGCGCGCGCAGCCAGACGACGCGGTTCGAGCATCAGAATGGTCTGCCCGGCCAGCCATGCCTCGTTGAGCAACGCCAGCGGCACGCGCGTGGTCTTGCCGGCGCCGGGCGGTGCTTCGAGCACCACTTCATGGCGGGTCGTCAGGGCCTGGCGCAGGGCCGGCAATACAGCGTCGATGGGCAAGGCAATCATGGGCTACTCCCGAACTGGGCCGGCAGTATACCGGCCCGGTTCGGTAATGACGCAGCGGCTCAAGGACGGATGCTTAGAGGTGTCCTTGAAGGACTGACGTGCTCGCAGCGGGCTCAAGCCCTCTGAAACCTTGAAAACATGCCTTTCAGGGCATAGTATTCCCTCCATGGAATGGAATGTTGAATACACAGACGAGTTTGAAGCCTGGTGGAACGATCTGATCGAATCCTTTCAGGAGGATGTTAGTGCCCACGTCAACCTGCTCATGAAGAAGGGACCTCAACTGCCATTTCCGTTCAGCAGCGGTATCAATGGCTCAAGGCATGAGCATATGCGTGAGCTGCGCATACAGAGCGGCGGAAAGCCCATCCGGGTTTTTTATGCCTTCGATCCCAGGCGATCAGCCATCTTGCTAATCGGTGGCGATAAAACAGGCGATGGTCGTTTTTACGAAAAGTGGATACCGGTCGCGGACAAACTCTATGACATCCACCTTGAAGAACTTGAGAGCGAACGGAGGGAATAAAGATGCCAGGTAGAAAATCCTTTTCGACTTTGCAGAAAAAAATGTCTGAGGAATCCCAGGCCCACGTTATTGAAAAGACCGAAGCACTGCAGTTGCAAATGGACCTTTCAGAGTTGCGCAGGGCACGCAAGCTGTCGCAAGAGTCGCTGGCTCAGAATCTTCACGTCAATCAGGCCAGCGTTGCCAAGATGGAGAAGCGAGCAGACATGTACATCAGTTCGCTACGTCGTTTCATCCAGGCCATGGGCGGCGAGCTAGAAGTGACGGCGAAATTTCATGACCATTCTGTTCGCATAAATCAGTTTTCTGAACTTGATGGGCATTGATCAGGGCCGGCAGTATACCGGCCCTGATCGATAATGACGGTGTGCGATCCCTTGGTGTGACAGGGCGAGCTGGTCAGGTTGAAACTTTGCGGCGGTGAAGTGCGGTATGGCTGTGTTGAGAGAGAACTGCATAGGTATTGCTCCTGTATGTGAAGAGCTGTCACCGGTTCGCCGTCAAACAAATGAGGGTGGCAACTGTGCGCAGGTTGACGGACCGGGCATACAGGACCCGGCAGCCCCGAGGATCTTCCGCGCACAGCCGCCATAAACAGATGCGAGCACAAAAAAAGCGCCTGCAATGATTATGGCGCGCTTGTGTGCCTGTATGTATCAAGGGCCGTCAAACCCCGTCGCTATATGGGCAACTGACGAAAGATACCGGGCATTGAAAATGAGTGCAGTCGCCGACTTCGATCATTAGCAGATTTTTCAGAATAATTCTGCTATTCACCCACCTGACTGGATTTCACATGAGGCAGGCCGGACTACCGATCACTAATTACTTTAGATTGCAGGCAATATAAGCGCTGCCACTCTCCGCACTTTTACTGTAGGAACATTCGACAAAGACGGAGAGAAATGTCTCGTTGTTGCCGTGTGGACTGGAATAGTCGCTGTAAATAGCTCAATGTCGCTCTCCCGCAAACAATCCAACAAGAAGAACTTGCCATGGACATATGGATGGGCTTTGTCGCTGCTTTGTTCTGGGGAGGCACAGACTTTCTTGTGGGATTGAACGCCAGGGCAGTGGGTGTCAAGCGAGCCGTTTTTTTTGGTCAGGCGTTAGGTTTCATTCTGATGAGTGCGCTATTGCTCATCTACCCGGCCTATCTCATGAAATCGATATCCGCACCTGTACAAGACTGGATATTGGGATGCATAGCAGCGATGTTCACGGTTGCAGGCGCGTTGGTGCTGTCAAAGGCTTTTGCTTTGGGCAAGGCCGCTGTTGTTGCGCCACTGGTAACCTCTTACGGTGTATTCACAACTGCATTGGCGTGGGCGAGTGGTGACATCATTACTTTCACCCAGTTTGCCGGTATCGCTGTTTGTGTGATTGGCGTGTTACTGACAAGCGCGCATGACAGTGCCGAGGGTGAAGATAAACGCAAGAACAAGGCATCTATTATTTACGGATTACTCGCAGCCATCCTGTATGGCGCAAGTTTCTGGATTCAAGGTAAATATACGCTGCCGTCGTTAGGCCCCATCACCATGTTATGGTTGGGATACGCGGTAGGCTTGTTCACCCTTTTTCTTCTGGTATTGAAAACCGACTCAGGCTTGAAGTTACCTTCTGCCAAAAATCTTGGCACATTGACCAGTGCAAGCTTGTTAAACCTTGGTGGCTTTTCGGCTTTCTCGTTTGGCTCCATTAACGGCTCTGTCTCTGTAGTCACCGTCATCAGTACCTTGTCTGGAGGAATTGCCGCTATATTGGGATATCTTTTCTTCAAGGAGCGGCTGCTATCCATTCAGGTGATGGGTATATTTTTGGTATTGGCCGGGGCAATTATTCTTCACCTGTTTCACTGAGTCCTTACGTAGACGCGCGTCAGGTCCAGACCGCATACGGACGACCAACTGTGTTAACCGTCGTAAAATTTCAGCGTTTCATTAATTTCTGCGAGCGCTTTGCACTCGGTCGCGGGCAAGCGCGCTCCTACACGCGGTGAATTTTAAACCTGATAAGTCAATAGATTATGTTGTTTGCCAAATGGACGGAATTACCGGGCCTTGAGGACGCTTCAACCGTTGATCTCGACCGGCCAGGGGATCAGCGGGCTGCTGACCAAGCAGGGCTGTTCCCGCTGAACACGAATGATCAAGGTGAAAGCCCGGGAATCAAAGGTATCAAGCGCAAGCCCTACAACGCCTTCAACAGCCGCTCCACCTGCTGTTTCTCCCAGGCACTGAGAAACGCCACCGGATCGGTACCCGCGCGGTGCCAGTCTTCAATAGTGCCGAGCCGGCCATCAGGCGCGCGGCAGAGCTGACAAAGGGCCAGGCCCTGCTCGTCAGTGGCGAGCACGAGCAACCAGTCATCGATCTCGACCACCAGCGGCGCATCGGCGGTTTTATCGTCCGGCTGTACAGCGGCCTTGCGCAGGCTGCGCTGTTCCAGTGCAAGGTCCTTGAGCACTTGATAGACCTCACGGGCATCCAGAGGGTTGAACTGCATCAACAACTCATCGGTGTCTTGCAGATCAAACAGGGACGGGGTCGAAATCCTCATGGAACACCTCCGTAAACCACATCGCCGATTCTGAACGCGTGCAGATCATCCAGATACAGATCGGACGGCACGGCAACCCGGCGCCAGATGGACGGCTCGGTGCCTTGCAACTCGACATGCAGTAACCAGTGCTCGGCGGTGGATCTGGAGGAGGAGGCTGCTTTGACCATAAACCGTGATCGCCCTGCATGACTGGAAAGAATCGGATCCGCCGAACTATAACGCGCTTTCCATGGCGCTTGAGCCTGCAAAAATTTCCTGAATGAGAACCTGCGCCGCGCGCGATAGTCTTAGCCCGGCAGTCTTTGCCTTGTATAGTTGCCCTTCTTCACTACAGGAGTTTCCCCATGCGCCTTGCTTCGCGTTTGATCGGCGGTGTTCTGGCCGCCACCTTGCTGACCCAGCTTTCCGCTTGCGGCAGCATTTTCTACCCCGACCGTCGTGGCCAGATCGACGGCAAGGTCGACCCGGCGATTGTGGTGCTCGATGCACTGGGCCTGCTGTTCTATGTGATTCCTGGGGTGATTGCGCTGGGTGTGGACTTCGCCACCGGCGCAATCTATTACGCACCGGGCGAACAGGCCTATGTTGATCCGCAAACGCTGAAGCCGGCCGTTAACGCCGATGGCAGTGTCGACACGCAAAAGCTGCAGGTCATTCTTGAAGACGAGCTGGGTCGCAAGTTTCCGCTCGACGATCCACGCTTGATCCAGCACAAGGGCAGCATCGAGCAACTGGCCAGCCTGGGCCTGCGCCCCGCCGCCTGATTTTGATCTGAAGAGTCTGTATGCACGTAAACGTTGAACACAACCGCCTGCTGCGCCTGGCGACCCGGGCCTCGCTGGCGGTGGCGGTCATTCTGATCGTCACCAGGGGCGTGGCCTGGTGGATGAGTGGCTCGTTGAGCCTGCTGGCCGGCCTGACCGACTCGCTGCTCGATGGCGCCGCTTCGTTGCTTAATCTGCTGGCGGTGCATTACGCATTGCGCCCGGCCGACGAGGACCACCGCTACGGGCATGGCAAGGCGCAAGCCTTGTCGGGCATGGCGCAGGCGTTGTTCATTACAGTCAGTGGCGTGCTGATCGGCATCCAGGCGATCGAGCGCATCCAGAACCCCGAACCGCTGCTGGCGGCGTTGCCGGGCATTATCGTGACCCTGCTGGCGCTTGCCCTGACGGCGGCGTTGCTGGGGTTTCAGCACAAGGTGATCAGGATCACCGGCTCCAGCGCGATCAAGGCCGACTCGCTGCATTACCGTTCAGACCTGCTGCTTAACGTCAGCATTCTGGTAGCTCTGGTGTTGAGCGGGCTGGGCTGGCAGCAGGCCGATGCCTGGTTCGGTCTGGCGATTGCGGGTTATATCGTCTGGAGTGCAGTGCAGATCGCCCGCGAGACGTTTTCGGTGCTGATGGATGAGGAACTGCCACTTGAGGTCAGCGCGCAGATGCTGGAACTGGCCCGCGGCGTGCCCGGTGTGCTGGGTGCGCATGACTTGCGTACGCGGATTTCCGGGCAGGTCTGGTTTGTGCAACTGCACCTGGAATTGCCCGGCTCCCTGACCCTGTCTGTCGCTCATGAACTGTGCGACCGCGCTGCGGCCGCCATTCATGCGCACTACCCGCTGGCCGAAGTGCTGGTGCATGCCGACCCGCAGGAAGTGGTGAAGCAGACCGGCGCCTGATCGACTACGCTACTCGACGCGATAACCGCGCTCATACAGGCACGAGCCCATGGCGCGGCGGTACACGTCCACGACTTGATCGGCCGGTGCATAGGTCACGTTCGCAGGGTCGAAACCACTCTGGTCAGCGGCCCAGCGGTAGCATTGGTAACGGTCATACTCGACCCGCTCCGGCGTCTGCCCGGCAATGGGTGAAAACACCGGATCGTACTCGCTGCCCGAAGGTGGAGCGCCCTGGCTGTCGACCTGCGCTTGTGGCGGGTTGACCACCACATAGTCCTGGCTGTCAGGCTGCCAGGCGTAATAACTGCCTGCGGCGAGAAACAGCAACGAGCCCCCGACCCACAGTTCTTGCGAGTAAGCCGGCAGGCGGCTCACGCGTACGCCCTGCGGCGGCGCCACTACCACGTAGCGCTCGCCTTGCGGGCGGTACCAGTAACCTTCGGCATAGTAGTAATCCTGGCCACGCCATGGAATGCGCGAATAGCCACGCGGTACCTGATTGAGGGTATTGCCGGGGCGGTAGCGCGGCCCTGTTCCCCAGCCATCACCACGTCCGTCGGGACGCCCGGCCCAGTTCTGACGCGGGCGCTGATCGCGCGGCAGGTCCTGATAGTTGCCCTGACGCGGCGGCTGGGTTTGCCATGACTCGCGTGGGCCACTCTGAATCGGCAGGTTGTCCTGGCGTTGCTGCAACTGCTGACGCTCGTCCTGACGCTGTTGGGTCTGGAACTGACGTTGCTGGTCGCGCTGTTGCTGCTGCTGTTGATACTGCTGCTGTTGCTGCTGACGTTCGGCATTACGCAGCTGGTTCTGCTGTTGCTGGACCTGACGATCCTGCTGACGCTCGACCTGGCGTTGCTGATTCTGCTGATCCTGGATCTGTCGTTGCTGGTTGTATTGCTGCTGTTGGATCTGCTGTTGTTGCTGTTGCTCGACGCCGCGCAGTTGTTGCTGCTGTTGCTGAATCTGCCGCTGCTGCTGACGCTCGGCCTGGTTGACCTGATTCTGCTGGTTGCGTTGATCAGCGTTGGCATCGCGCTGCCCGTCCTGGAATTGCGCGCCTGCGTGAACCTGGCCGGCCAGGCTCAGGCACAACAGACTGGGAACCGCGAGCTGCCAGAAGCCGGTTTTCATGCTTTGCCCACCAGGAAAATGAATTGACGTTATTTAAGACTGCATCGCCGCCATGTGGTTCTGCGCAGCGTCGTTTCGCGCACTTTATCAGAGGCATTAAAAAAGGGGCCTTGAGGCCCCCTTGGGATACTTCGTCCTGGCTCGACGCTTGTGGCGCCGGCTCACATCATCCCGTCTTCTGGAGGGGATGCAGCCCGGGGGCCTGGTCCACCCGGTTGGGTGGGAGGCCGCGGCTGGCCTGATTCGGTGAGCCGCAGTGGACGCTAAGTCCGGGCAGTGATTGGTGTTGAAAAGAATAGGCCTTTAGCCGCGACAGGAGATTGCGAAGATTGCTCAATAAAAGCCTGCTTGCGCAATTTTTAGCTTCGGATCAATAATTCAGCGCAATAGAACTCATAAAGGTGAACATCGTGAGCAAGCTCGACAGATACGACCTGAGCATTTTGGCTGAACTGCAGCGCGATGCGCGCATATCCAACCAGGAACTGGCAGAGCGCATCGGCCTGTCGCCCTCGCCCTGCTCACGCCGGGTCAAGCAGCTTGAAGACGACGGCTATATCGTGCGTCAGGTCGCGCTGCTGGACCGCAAGAAGCTGGGCCTGAGCCTGACCGCCTATGTGCTGATCGGCATGGACCGTCACACACCGGAACGCTTCGAAAACTTCGAGCAGCATATCCGCAACCTGCCGCAGGTGCTGGAATGCAGCCTGGTGACCGGGATGGATGCCGACTATCAGCTCAAGGTCGTGGTGCCGGACATGGACCACTACCAGAAGCTGCTGCTGGGCCACCTGACCCGTATCGACGGCGTGACCAGCGTCAAATCCAGCTTCGTGCTTAACCAGGTACTGGCCAGCACCGAAATGCCCCTGACACACCTGCGTAACTAAGCTTGGAGCTCACAACTCAAAGCTTGCGGCTTCACGGTATTGGCCTTGTTCCAGGCCTTCGAGTGTCCAGGGGCCGATGCGGACCCGCACCAGCCGCAAGGTCGGCAAGCCGACGGCGGCGGTCATGCGCCTGACCTGACGGTTGCGCCCTTCCCTGATCACCAGTTCCAGCCAGCGGGTCGGAATACTCTGGCGAAAGCGCACCGGCGGATTACGCGGCCACAAGGCCGGTTCGTCGATAGCGCGGGCCTCGGCGGGCAAGGTCGGGCCGTCGTTGAGCGTCACGCCATCGCGCAATTGCTGGATTTGCGCTTCGCTCGGCTCGCCCTCGACCTGCACCCAGTACGTCTTGGCCAGCTTGTGTTTAGGGTCGGCGATTTTCGCCTGCAACTGGCCGTCGTTGGTCAGCAGCAACAGGCCTTCACTGTCACGGTCCAGACGGCCGGCCGGGTAAATACCGGGGATATCGATAAAGTCCTTGAGCGTGGCGCGGCCCTGATCGTCGCTGAACTGGGTCAGTACATCGAATGGCTTGTTGAACAGAATCAGCTTCGGCTCGGCCGGCGGCGCCTTGGCGACACGCCGTGGAGCAGCGGCTTTGCCGGAGGCCGGACGCCGGGGCGCAGGACGTTGGGTACGGGACATGACAGTGACCGGAAAAAACAAAGCGCCATTGTAGCCGTACCCACCGCTGAGCGGCGATCCATCGCCGCCACCTGTCACCGGAACGGTGGTTCGTCGAAGCTGCGCAGTTTGCGTGAGTGCAGTGAGTTGAGTTCGGCGCGCAGCAGATCCAGGGCCGCGATACCGATTTTCAGGTGCTGGCTGACCGCGCGGTTATAAAAGGCGTTGGCCGAGCCCGGCAGTTTGATTTCGCTGTGCAGCGGCTTGTCGGAGACGCACAGCAAGGTGCCGTACGGCACGCGCAGGCGATAGCCTTGCGCTGCGATGGTGCCGCTTTCCATGTCGACGGCGACAGCGCGGGACAGGTTGATCAGCGGCCGTTCCTGCGCCCAACGCAGTTCCCAGTTGCGGTCGTCGTAAGTCAGAACCGTGCCGGTGCGCAGACGCTTCTTGAGGTCTTCGCCACGTTCGCCAGTGACCTGTGCAGCGGCTTCCTGCAGGGCCAGTTGCACCTCGGCCAGCGCCGGGATCGGGATGTGCGGTGGCAGTACGCGGTCGAGAATGCCGTCGCGGCGCATGTAGGCGTGGGCCAGCACATAGTCGCCGATGGTCTGCGACTGACGCAGGCCGCCGCAGTGGCCGATCATCAGCCAGCAGTGCGGACGCAGCACTGCAAGGTGGTCGGTGATGTTCTTGGCGTTGGACGGGCCGACGCCGATGTTGACCAGGGTCACGCCATGGCCGTCTTCGGCCACCAGGTGATAGGCCGGCATCTGGTAGCGGTGCCAGACCACGCTGGCGACCACGCTTTGGGCTTCTTCGGCGTCCATCTGCTTGTCGACGATGACATTGCCCGGCAGCACCAGACGCACGAAACGCGGGTCGTCACGCAGGGTTTCCAGGCCATGCATGATGAACTGGTCGACATAGCGGTGGTAGTTGGTCAGCAGGATCCACGGTTGTACATGGCGCCAGTCGCTACCGGTGTAATGCACCAGGCGGCGCAGCGAGAAATCGGTGCGGGCGGCGTCGAACAGCGCCAGCGGCAGCGGGTCGGCGTTGGCCCAGTCGTGCAGGCCGTCGGCGATACCATCGGTGGTGGCCGACAGGTCGGTGCTGGGGAAGACCCGCGCCAGCGCCGCGGCGGTGATGCCGGTGCCGGCCAGTTCGTCGCCCTGCTCGACCACGTACGGATAAGGAATGGTCTTTTCACTGAAGCCCACTTCCAGGGTGACGTTGAAGTCACGGATCAGCGGGCCGAGCTGTTCGAGCAGGTATTTGCGAAACGCCGCCGGCTGGGTCACGGTCACGGTGTAGGTGCCGGGCAACTGGACCTTGGCGTAGGCGCGCGTGGTGGTCGGCACTTCGCCGTTGGAGGTGTAGGTCAGACGCAGTTCAGGGTAGCGAAACAGCGCACGCTGTTCGGCATCGGGCTCGATGCGCTCCTTGAGGTAACGCTTGAGGGCCTGGCTCAAGGCGCCGGTGGCGCGCTCGTGCAGCTCGGCCAGTTGTTGAACGGCCTGTTCGGCGGTTTCTACGACAACAAAAGCATGGGTCACGGTAAAGGTCCTGTCTGACGTGCAGTGCTGCATCGTAACCGGCTCATGCCACCTGTGGCGATGCACGCGCCAACAATGTTTCGCAGTCCACCCCTTGCGGCAGTGCGCCATAGGCCCTGGCCTGGGTACGCAAGCGGCCGGCGATGAAGCCGTCGCTGACCGCGCTGACGCCGGCCTCGAGCAACAGCCGCGCCTGCAGGGCCAAGGCAATATCCTCGGTCAGTTGCCGGGCCCGATAAGGCAGGTTTTCTCGATCGGCCAGGTCATTCTTGAGCTGCTGCACGTGGCGGGTCAGGTCGGCATCGCCGCGGCCGTCGTCGAGTTCGTCGAACAGGGCATCGAGCACGCCGGGCTCACGCTCCAGCGCACGCAGCACATCCAGGCACTGGACGTTGCCCGAGCCTTCCCAGATCGAGTTGACCGGCGCTTCGCGGTACAGGCGCGGCAGAATACTGTCTTCGATATAGCCGGCGCCGCCCAGGCATTCGGCGGCCTCGTTGATCATCGCCGGGGCGCGTTTGCAGATCCAGTATTTACCCACCGCCGTGACCAGGCGGATAAAGCGCGCCTGATGATCGTCGCCAGCGTTATCCAGTGCATGGGCCATGCGCAAGGTCAGCGCCAGCGCCGCCTCGCTTTCCAGCGCCAGATCGGCCAGCACGTTTTGCATCAACGGTTGCTGCGCCAACACCCGCCCGCCGACTTTACGGTGCGCGCAGTGGTGAGTGGCCTGGGTCAGGGCCTGACGCATAAGGGCGCTGGAGCCGACCATGCAGTCGAAGCGGGTCATGGCGACCATTTCGATGATGGTCGCGACACCACGCCCCTCCTCACCCAGCATCCAGGCCAGCGCGCCGCGAAACTCGACTTCGCAGGAGGCATTCGAGCTGTTGCCGAGTTTGTCTTTGAGACGCTGGATCTGGAAAGCGTTGAGGGTGTCGTCCGGGCGATGGCGCGGCAGCAGAAAACAGCTCAGGCCCTTGTCGGTCTGCGCCAGGGTCAGAAAGGCATCGCACATCGGCGCCGAGCAGAACCACTTGTGGCCGACCAGTTCATAGGCCTGTCCCGGCCCGCCAGCGCCGACCGCATAAGCCCGCGTGGTGTTGGCGCGCACATCGGTGCCGCCCTGTTTCTCGGTCATGGCCATGCCGAGGGTGACACCGGGCTTGTAGGCCATGCCGACGTTACGCGGGTCGTACTCAGTGGCCAGCACCTTGGGCAGCCAGACTTGCGCCAGGTCGGGCTGCATTTTAAGCGCCGGCACGCTGGCGAAGGTCATGGTCAACGGGCAGCCGCTGCCGGGCTCGGCCTGGGTGTGCAGGTAACTCATGGCGGCACGGGCGACATGCGCGCCGGGTTGCGGCTCACACCACGGCAAGGACGGGATGCCGTGCTCGATGGCGGTGCGCATCAGCAAGTGCCAGGCAGGATGAAATTCGATCAGGTCGATGCGCTGCCCGTAGCGGTCGTGGCTGTGAAACTCAGGTTTGTGCCGGTTGGCCAGAAAGCCCGCTTCCATCAGCGGACCACCGGCCAGAGCGCCGTAGGCGTCGATACGTGAATCCGCCCAGCCGGCGCCGAAGTGGCGAACCCAGGCTTGCAGCGGCAGGTCGATGCGGTACAGGTTGAAGCCGTCGAGCGGCGGCGGCTGATTGGTGACTTCGTGGGTCTGGGCCAATGAATGCAGGTTCATGATGGCGTCCTCGGGTCAGCGGACCAAGCGGGTAAACCGCAGTGAATCACGCACCCCGCAGTTTAAAAAGCGCCATACCGGACGAACCATCGGCGCATTTGCCTTGTTGTTCACTGACGGTCGTCAGCACCACCGGCAAGGGCAGGCTCAAGGTGAAACAACTGCCCCGGCCCGGCTCGGAATGATGGCTGAGGCGCCCGCCCTGCAACTCGATCAGTTGCCGACAGATCGCCAGGCCAATGCCCAGACCGCCGTACTCGCGGGTCATCGAGCTGTCGACCTGGAAGAAGCGCTGGTACAACACCGCCTCGTCGAGACGCCTGAAACCGATGCCGGTGTCCACCACATCGATCTGCAAGTGGCACTTGTCCGCGTCGTGACGCTGACCGCGCAGGCGCAGCGTGACGGCGCCCTGGCGGGTGAACTTGATCGCGTTGTCGACCAGGCACTCGATGCACTGGTAGAGCTTGTCGGGATCGCCACGCAGGCAGCGCGGCAGTCGCGAATCCATGTCAAGGCGCAGCTGCAAGCCCTTGGCCTGCGCCGCGCCGATGAAGCGCGCGTGCAGGCGGCGGGTCAGGCTGTGCAACTCGAACACTTCGTTCTGGGCATACAACGCACCGGCCTGGAGCTCGGTCAGGGTCAGCATGCCGTTGATCAAGTGCATCATTTCCTGCGAGGAACTGGCCGCAGTCTGCTGGTACATCTGCAGTTCACCGTCCATGGGCACGGTGCGCATCAGTTCAAGGGAGCCAATGATGCCGTTCATGGGCGTGCGCAATTCGTGGGTGAGCGTGGCGAGAAACTCGTCCTTGAGGCGGTTGCTGGTCGCCAGTTGCGTGTTCAGTCGTTCAAGGTCCTTGCCGGCTTCCAGCAGGTTCTGCGCCTGCAACTCACGGGCATGATTGATGCGGTCGGCCAGGGCCAGCGACAGCAGGCACACCTCGAGCACCGAGCCGATCTGGCTGGCGTACATGGTCAGGAAGGTGTTGGGCAGATAGCCCATGAGCATCACGGCATTGATCAGGCCGCCGAACAGAAACGCCGACCACGCCACCAGAAAATAGCGCGCCACCCGCACCCGGCGGAACGCGGCGATGATGCCGATGGTGAACACCAGCACGGTGAACACCATGACCAGCAGCGTGACCGTTCGCAGCGCCAGCCCATAATCGGCAAACAGCGCCAGGCCCATGACCACCACCGCACTGCCCATCATCCAGATCAGCAGGTTGTCCAGCCAGCGCCCCAGCAACGCTGTCTGCAGGAAACTACGGGTGAACTGGCTGGCAAACAACACAGAGGCGCCCATCAGAAACGGCGTCGCGGTGTTGGCCCACCAGGGATTGTCGGGCCACAGGTATTCGATGGCCGCGCCATTGACCGACACCTGGTACAAGCCGAACGAGGCGATATACAGGATGTAATACAGGTAACTGGTATCGCGCACGCTGACATAGATGAACAGGTTGTAGACCAGCATGCCCAGCAACACGCCATAGATCAGCCCGAGGGTATAGATACGCGAGGGTTGTTCTTCGAGGTAGGCATGGCTGGACCACAGGTTCAGCGGTGCCTGCACCGAGCCGTTACTGGCGACGCGCACATAGGCGGTCATCGTCTCGCCGGGCTTGAGCGGCAGCTCGAAGACATAATTGTTCTGGCGAATCTGGCGACTGGAGAACGGCAACATGTCGCCGGTCTGCCAGCTCATTTGCCGGCGGCCGCTGGCGTCGAGCAGGTACACATCGACATGGTCCATCGGCGGGTAGGCCAGTTCCAGCAGCCAGTCGGAATGCCGGGCCGGATCACGCGGCAGGTAGGCCAGGTCGATTTTCATCCAGAACGCCGAACGCGAATAGCCGGCATTCAGGGTTGCCTGGCCCAAGGGACGGAAGGCCTGGGCCATGTCGGCACGGCTGACCTGTTCGATGCCCACAGTACCGCTGGTGTCTTCGAACACTTCAGTCCAGCGGCCGAGCGACAGATTGCGGGTGCTTTCGTCGAACTCGACGGCATGGGCCAGTATCGGCAGGCAAGCAACCAGCAGGATCAGCAAGTAGCGCATGAAAGCCCCAAGGTAGTCCGTCGCACTCCCTCGATCCCTGAAGCGACGCCCTGCAGTTTTCCATCCGTGAAGCAGGTTCAATAGGTTCCTTACCCGTGCCGGGTCGCGCTACAGGCCGCCAGTGGCAGGCCTTGTGCTAGCGTCCGTGCACAGACAGACAAGGATAGCTGTTAATCATCCAAAGGCACCATGCCTTTGAATTTCAAGCGAAGGCTCTGGTTCGGGCTATTAAGACGCAACAAGTCAGGAATGCGACACACCGCACAAAGTCGCGCAGGCGAAATTTTCAGGGCCCTGGCAGCGGCCCCCGCGAAGTTGATGATAAGCTCGCGCACCATGAACACACTCTATAGCACCCGCCCCGTAGTTCTCTGCCTGTCCGGTCACGACCCCAGTGGTGGCGCCGGTTTGCAGGCCGATATCGAAGCCCTGCTTGCCCAGGGTTGCCATGCCGCTCCTGCCGTGACCGCATTGACGGTTCAGGACACGGTGAATGTCAGCGACTTCCGCGTTCTGGACCGTGAATGGGTGTTGGCCCAGGCCAATGCCGTGCTCAACGACTCGACGGTCGAGGCCGTCAAGCTGGGCATGCTCGGCTCGCTGGAAATGGTCGACACCGTGGTCGGCCTGCTCAGCGCGCACCCGCACTTGCCGGTGGTCTGTGACCCGGTACTGCGCGCAGGCGGCGGCGGCCGGCTGGGCAAGGATGAAGTCGGCTATGCGATGCGCGAGCGCTTGCTGCCCCTGTCGACCATTGCCACGCCCAACCTGCCCGAAGCACGCATCCTCGCCGAACTGCCTGAAGGCACGGCCGACGAGTGCGCGGCACGCCTGCTGGAATACTGCCAGCACCTGTTGATCACCGGCGGCCATGGTGATGAAGAACAGGTGCATAACCGCCTGTACATTCGTGGCCAGCAACCGCTCACCTTTACCTGCCAGCGCCTGCCGGGCAGCTATCATGGTTCAGGTTGCACACTGGCAAGCGCCCTGGCCGGACGTCTGGCGCTGGGCCAGGAACTGGTCAGTGCCGTCGAGTCGGCGCTGGATTACACCTGGCGCACCCTGCGCGATGCCGACCTGCTGGGTCGGGGTCAGTTCGTACCGCGCCGCCTGCCGCTGGATTTCTGTTCGTGACCACCCTAGCGAGGCCAGCTCCATGAAGCTACGCGGCCTGTACGCCATCACCGACGGCCAGTTGCTGGCCGGCAGGTTTCTGTCCTACGTCGAGGCTGCCCTTGAGGGCGGCGTCACGCTGCTGCAATACCGCGACAAGACCCATGACGAATCGCGCCGCCTGCGCGAAGCCAGCGAATTGCTCAAGCTGTGCGAGCGCTACAAGACCCGCCTGATCATCAACGACGACGCCGAACTGGCGGCGCGTCTGGGCGTTGGCGTGCATCTGGGCCAGACCGATGGCTCGCTGTCCAATGCCCGGGCCTTGCTGGGCCATAAAGCGATTGTCGGCGCCACCTGTCACGGCCGGCTCGAACTGGCTGAACAGGCCAAGGCCGATGGCGCCACCTATGTGGCATTCGGGCGTTTTTTCAACTCGGTGACCAAGCCCGATGCACCGGCCGTCCCGCTGCAATTGCTTGAACAGGTTCGCGCCAGGATCAACCTGCCGATTGCAGTGATCGGTGGAATCACCCTGGAGAATGCCGCGCCACTGGTAGAGCACGGGGCCGATCTGCTGGCGGTGGTCAACGGCCTGTTCGGCGCTGACAGCCCCGCCGAAGTGACCCGCCGGGCGCGGGCCTTCAATGCATTGCTGGGGCGCTGACCGTTAACCCAGCTTGAAGCCCTGCGCGCACTCCAGTGCCAGCAGGGCTTGCTTGCGGTCGACGCCGCCAGCGTAGCCGGTCAGATCGCCGGAGGCGCCCACCACCCGGTGACACGGCACGATGATCGAGATCGGGTTGCGCCCATTGGCGGTGCCTACCGCCCGCGAATGCCCCGCGCTCAGGCCCATCTTGCGCGCCATGGCGCCATAAGACAGCACCTCGCCATACGGAATACGCGCCAGTTCCTGCCAGACCTGCTCCTGAAAGGGCGTGCCACGGGCGCGCAACGGCAGGTCGAAAACCTGGCGCTCGCCACTGAAGAACTCCTGCAACTGCTCACGGGCCTGCGCGATGATGCGCGGCACATTCGCCTCGTCCGTGAGTTGCAACAGCTCGGGGTAATGTTTCTGGCCGATGAAAAACACACCGGTCAGGGCGTCATCTTCGGCCCGCAGGACGATATCGCCCAGCGGGCTGCTCAACAGATAGCCTGTGTTCATTGTTTTGCCTCCTCACTTAAACGCCACAGATGCACCACGGCATAAGCCCGCCACGGCGCCCAACGGCTGGCATGCGCATCGAGCTGCGCAGCACTGCTGCAACCCAGGTACTTCTTTAGCACCGCATCGCCGTGCGGGAATGCATTGGGCCAGCCCAGCGCACGCATGGCAATGTATTGCACGGTCCATTCGCCGATACCGCGAATCTGCCGCAGCGCCGCCAGGGTTTGCTCCAGCGGCACCAAAGGCTCCAGCACGATACGGCCTGCCGCCACTTCCCTGGCGACCAGAATGATCGCCTCGGCACGAATACGGATCAGCCCGGTGGCAATCAGCGCCTCGGGCTCCAGTTCGGCAAGTACGTCGGCTTTCGGGAAGGCCTGCTGTAAGCCTTCGGGGGCTTGCGCGACCGGCGTGCCGTAGCGTTCGGCGATACGGCCCAGAATCTGCCGGGCGCGCAGCACCGAAATCTGCTGGCCGACCACCGCCCGTACGGCGATTTCAAAGCCATCGAAAGCGCCCGGCACGCGCATGCCCGGCAAGCCTTCGGCCAGCGGACCCAGATGCGCATCGACCAGATCGGGCCGGCAGCCGGTATCGAATACCCGCCGCAGCAAACCCAGTATCTGCGCAATGGCCGGCTGTATCGTGCTGCAGATTTCTACCTGCAAGGCATGCCGCGATGCGGCATGGCGAACACGTACCCAGCCGGTCAGGCGCTGGCCCGCCTGCTCAAGTTCGATGGCGCGGCTGTAGCTGTCGGCGTCGACCCGCTCGACGCCGGCAATACAACGATGGGCCAGAAAGGCCAGAACGCCGGGCCAGGAAAACGGTGGCCGGTAAGCCAGTTCAAGGTTCAGGCTCTGCGCCGCCGGCACCTGCCGGGCCTTGCGCAGGCGTGAGGGGTTGAGTGCATAGCGTGCCTGGAATACGTCATTGAAGCGCCGCACGCTGCCAAAGCCTGACACCAACGCCACCTCGGTCATCGGCAGACCGGTTTCGGTCAGCAAGCGCTTGGCGATCAGCAGCCGCTGGGTCTGGGCAAACTCGATCAGGCTCACCCCGAAGTGCGCCTCGAAGAGACGCCGCAGATGGCGAGCGGTAACGCCCACTCTTTGCGCCAGGTCTTCCAGATTGCAGCCCGTGAGATAGCCGTCTTCGATCAGCCGCGCCGCCGCCTCGGCCAGTCGCTCGGACGCCTCCAGCGCTGCGTGCCCGGGCGCCAGTTCCGGACGGCAGCGCAGGCACGGCCGAAAGCCTGCGTGCTCGGCCGCGGCGGCCGAGTTGTAAAACGTGCAGTTGCGCGCCAGCGGCGCACGCACCGGGCACACCGGCCGGCAATAGATACCGGTCGAGGACACGCCCATGAAAAACCAGCCGTCAAAACGACGGTCGCGGGCGACAAAGGCGGCGTAGCAGACTTGCGGGTCGAGGGTTTTCATAAGCCAGACTCTAAGCCAGCGCCTGGCAAATGTCTGGCTGAAATCGGACATCGACAGCCGCCAGTCAAGTGGCTTTTGCTATAGTGCCGCCTCTTGCGCCGTGTGGCCTTGCAAGGCCCGCGCAGACACGACTTTCCGTTTCAAAAGCAGAGACCCGATCATGTCCCGTTCCGAAACACTGTTCGCCAACGCCCAAAAACACATCCCCGGCGGAGTCAACTCCCCGGTGCGCGCCTTCAAGAGCGTCGGCGGTACGCCGTTGTTCTTCAAGCACGCCGAAGGCGCCTATGTGACGGACGAAGACGACAAGCGCTACGTTGACTATGTCGGTTCCTGGGGCCCGATGATCCTCGGCCACAGCCATCCCGAAGTGCTCGACGCGGTGCGCGCACAGTTGGCACACGGCCTGTCGTATGGCGCGCCGACCGCGATGGAAACCGAGATGGCCGATCTGGTCTGCTCGCTGGTGCCGTCGATGGAAATGGTGCGCATGGTCAGCTCCGGCACCGAAGCGACCATGAGTGCAATTCGCCTGGCCCGTGGTTACACCGGCCGCGACAGCATCATCAAGTTCGAAGGCTGCTACCACGGTCACTCCGACAGCCTGCTGGTCAAGGCCGGCTCCGGCGCATTGACCCTGGGCGTGCCGAGTTCGCCCGGCGTGCCGGCGGCCTTTGCCAGACACACCCTGACTGCACCGTTCAACGATCTGGAAGCGGTGCGCAGCATGCTCGCCGAAGTGGGCCAGGAAGTGGCGTGCATCATCGTCGAGCCAGTGGCCGGCAACATGAACTGCGTGCCACCGGCACCGGGTTATCTGCAAGGCCTGCGTGAGCTGTGCGACGAGCACGGCGTGGTGCTGATTTTCGACGAAGTGATGACCGGTTTCCGCGTCGCACTCGGCGGCGCCCAGGCGTATTACGGCGTGACCCCGGACCTGTCGACCTTCGGCAAGATCATCGGCGGCGGCATGCCGGTCGGCTGCTTTGGCGGCAAGCGCGAGATCATGTCGCACATCGCCCCGCTGGGCCCGGTCTATCAGGCCGGCACCCTGTCGGGCAACCCGCTGGCCATGGCCGCCGGCCTGACCACGTTGCGCCTGATCAGCCGTCCGGGTTTTCATGCAGAACTGGAGGCCTACACCTCTCGCCTGCTGGCAGGCCTGCAGGAACGTGCCGACGCGGCCGGCATCGCCTTCACCACGACGCAAGCCGGTGGCATGTTCGGTCTGTATTTCACCGAGAGCAAAGCCATCGTCACCTTCAATGATGTGATGACCAGCGATGCCGAGCGCTTCAAGCGCTTCTTCCACCTGATGCTCGACGGCGGCGTGTACCTGGCGCCGAGCGCCTTCGAGGCCGGCTTCACCTCCATCGCTCATGGCGAGGCAGAGTTGCAGTTGACCCTGGATGCCGCTGAAAAGGCGTTTGCCGCACTGAAATAAGCGGATTGCGCCCGCTCATGAAAATAGCGGGCGCAAATGCCTTAGTGCTCTACCCTCTAAAAACAAGGCTTTTAAAAGCCGTGCAGCAGAAAATCCGTAAACACTTTGTAAGGTGGGCTCCGCTTATTTCATAATGCGCAGCCAGCACCTTCAGCTGCACAGTACGCCCGCATCTTTTTCAGAGGCAAGTCGACTCCCATGAACCGCACCGGCCGCACCCTTGCATTGGGCTGCCTGTTGCTTGTCTATCCCCTGCTGACCCAGGCAGCAGGCGGCAACTCGTTGTTGATCCCAGCGATGGGTCGTTGCACCCTCAATACGCTGCCGGAAAACCTGCCAGATGCCTTGAGCGCCTGTCAGCAGGCGGCGCAATCGGGGGATGCACAGGCGCAATACGAGTTGGGCGAGTTCTACTACGAAGGCAAACAGACCGAGCGCGACCTGAGCCAGGCGCTGAACTATTTCGAGAAAGCCTCGCTGCAAGGCCATGCCCAGGCGCAATACCGGCTGGGCTCGATGTTTGCCGCCGGCGAAGGTGTGCCGGTCAACAACATTCAGGCTTACGTGGTGCTGAAGATGGCTGCGGTCAACGGCTCGGAAGACGCGCTGGACGCCGCCGACGAAGTGTCGGCCAAGATGCAGCGCAACGAGCTGGAAATCGCCACCCAGGTGCTGGGGCAGATTTTCCGCAAATACCTGCTTGAGTTGCAGACGGCTGAAGGGCGCACGCCCTTCTCGCCATTGCCCTAGCCGGAATTACTTCTCCGGCATCGGCACCGGGAACGGCATGACATTGCTGCCGCCCTTCGCTTCACTGATCTTTGGCGTGCCCATGCGCTCGACTTCGTCGATGCGCACGATCGAGTGCATCGGCACGAAACTGCGCACGACGCCCTCGAACTGAGCCTTGAGCTTTTCTTCGCTAGGGTCCACGACCACGGTCGTGCGCTCGCCAAAGACAAACTCCTCGACTTCAAGAAACCCCCACAGATCGCTCTGGTAGATCTGCTTGGCGTACATTTCGAACACCTGGCCCTGGTTGAGGAAAATCACTTTGTAAATGGGAGATTCGCGTTTGGTCATGGTCGACAGGCAATGATCACAGAGGTGAAAAAGAGCGGAACTATAGCACGCCCGCCGGACAGGCAATGCTAGAACACAACCCACATCCCCCCTATAATGCGCGGTTCTTTGAATCAGCAGATTAGTGAGCATGGCCAAGAAGCTTTATATCGAAACCCACGGTTGCCAGATGAACGAGTACGACAGCTCGCGCATGGTCGATCTGCTGGGCGAACATCAAGCACTGGAAGTCACCGCACGCGCCGAAGATGCCGACGTGATCCTGCTCAACACCTGCTCGATTCGCGAACGTGCCCAGGACCGGGTGTATTCCCAGCTCGGCCGCTGGCGCGAGTTGAAGCTGGCCAACCCCGAGATGGTGATTGCCGTCGGCGGTTGCGTGGCCAGCCAGGAAGGCGCCGCCATTCGTGACCGCGCGCCGTATGTCGACGTGGTCTTCGGTCCGCAGACCCTGCACCGCCTGCCGGAAATGATCGATGCCGCGCGCGTCAGCGGTCAGCCGCAGGTCGACGTCTCGTTCCCGGAAATCGAAAAGTTCGACCATTTGCCCGAGCCTCGCGTCGACGGCCCGACCGCTTATGTGTCGGTCATGGAAGGCTGCAGCAAATACTGCACCTTCTGCGTGGTGCCTTACACCCGTGGCGAAGAAGTCAGCCGGCCGTTCGACGATGTGCTGGGCGAGGTCATCCACCTGGCCGAAAACGGCGTGCGTGAAGTCACCTTGCTGGGCCAGAACGTCAACGGTTATCGCAGCACCCATCCCGACGGCAGCGTCGCCGACCTGGCCGACCTGATTCGCGTGGTGGCCGCCATCGATGGCATCGACCGCATCCGCTACACCACCTCGCACCCGCTGGAGTTCTCCGACAGTCTGATCCAGGCCCATGCCGAGGTGCCGGAGCTGGTCAAACACCTGCATTTGCCGGTGCAATCGGGCTCTGACCGCGTGCTGGCAGCGATGAAACGCAACCACACCGTGCTGGAATACAAATCGCGGCTGCGCAAGCTCAAGGCCGCGGTGCCGGACATCTGCATCAGCTCGGACTTCATCATCGGCTTCCCGGGCGAAACCGAAAAAGACTTCGAAAACACCATGAAGCTGGTGCAGGACGTGGGCTTCGACTTCTCGTTCTCCTTCGTCTACAGCCCGCGCCCCGGTACGCCGGCCGCCGATCTGAAGGACGAGACCCCGGAAGAGGTGAAAAAGCAGCGACTGGCCGCTTTGCAACATCGCCTGAACCAACAGGGTTTCGAGATCAGCCGACAGATGGTGGGCTCGACCCAGCGCATTCTGGTGACCGACTATTCGCGAAAAGACCCCGGCCAGTTGCAGGGGCGCACCGAGAACAACCGGATCGTCAATTTCAGCTGCGATAACCCCGGCCTGATCGGCCAGTTCGTCGATGTACACATCGATGCCGCACAGCCGCATTCGCTGCGTGGTTCGCTGCTGCAATAAATCCGCTACGGGCGGCAATCCGACAAAAGGCTCAATACCGAGCCTTTTGCGGCCAAAGCCGCTCGGGCGACATAAGCTCATTACAAGTCAGAGCTTTCGCACAGACAACGCTGGGGTTATTCTTCAGTCCAACCCCCACAGCCGTCAGGCGGCCAAAAAGAAGACCTTGAACGCACCCATAGAACCTCATCGTTTCACCCTCGAACCTTTCGAGGCCCATCGTTTCGCCAACCTGTGCGGACAACTCGACGAGCACTTGCGCCTGATCGAACAGCGCCTGGACATCGAGATCCGTAACCGTGGCAATCAGTTCGAACTGATCGGCGAACCCAGGCTCACCTCCTCGGCAGAAAATCTGTTGCGCCGTCTGTATCGGGAAGCCAAGGCTGCCGAACTGACGCCGGACATGGTTCACCTGTTCCTGCAGGAAACCGGCATCGACGACGCGGAGCACAATCCGGTCGCCGAGGCCAGCGTGGGCCTGCGTACCAAGAAGGGCATGATTCGCCCGCGCGGCGTCAATCAGCAGCGCTACGTCAAGGCGGTGCTGGGCAACGACATCAACTTCGGCATCGGCCCTGCTGGTACCGGCAAGACCTGGCTGGCCGTGGCCTGCGCCGTCGATGCCCTGGAGCGCGAGCAGATCCGTCGCATCCTGCTGGTTCGCCCGGCCGTCGAGGCCGGTGAAAAACTCGGCTTCCTGCCCGGCGACCTGGCCCAGAAGATCGACCCGTACCTGCGCCCGCTCTACGACGCGCTGTACGAGATGCTCGGTTTCGAATACGTGGCCAAGCTGATCGAGAAGCAAGTGATCGAAATTGCCCCGCTGGCCTACATGCGCGGTCGTACCCTTAATAACAGCTTCATCATTCTCGACGAGAGTCAGAACACCACCGTCGAGCAGATGAAGATGTTCCTGACCCGTATTGGCTTTGGCTCCACCGCCGTGATCACCGGCGACATCACCCAGGTCGACCTGCCACGCGGCACCAAGTCGGGCCTGGCGCACGTCATTGACGTGCTCAAGGATGTGCCGGGCATCAGCTTTACCCATTTCCAGCCAAAAGATGTGGTGCGCCACCCGCTGGTGCAGCGCATTGTCGAAGCCTACGAGCGCTTCGAAGCCCGCGATGAAGGCCACCGCAATGCTTGAGCTGGACCTGCAAATCGCCAGCAAAACCTGCGCGCCCACCGAAGCCCAGTTTCGCCTCTGGTGCGAAATGGGCCTGCGTGCGCGCACGGCCGATTCGGAAATGACCATCCGGCTGGTGGATGAAACCGAAGGCCGCGAGCTCAATCACACCTGGCGGCACAAGGATTACGCCACCAACGTGCTGTCGTTCCCGGCCGATGTGCCCGATGACCTGCTGGATATCCCGTTACTGGGTGACCTGGTCATCTGCGTCCCGGTGGTCAACCGCGAAGCGCAGGAGCAGGGCAAGCAGCCCGATGCTCACTGGGCGCACATGGTGATCCATGGCTGCCTGCATCTGCTTGGCTTCGATCATATAGACGATGAAGAAGCCGAAGAAATGGAAGCGCTGGAACGAACGTTGCTTGAGGAACTGGGCTACCCGGATCCTTACGCGGACGACGACAGCGAAGAACCTCAACATTCAGAGACACCAAGCAAGGACCACGAGTAAGGGCCATGAGCGAAGATCGATCGAGCAACGGGCAAAAGTCATGGCTGGGCAAATTGACCCAGGCTTTTGCCCACGAGCCCAAGAACCGCCAGGAGCTGCTGGAGCTGCTGCGCGAAGCCCATCAGAACAAGCTGCTGGACAGCGAGGCACTGGCCATCGTTGAAGGCGCCATTCAGGTGGCCGACCTGCAGGTACGCGACATCATGGTGCCGCGCTCGCAGATGATCAGCATCCGCGCCACGCAGACGCCGCGCGAATTCCTGCCCGCCGTCATCGATGCCGCCCACTCGCGCTACCCGGTGATCGGCGAAAGCCACGACGATGTGCTCGGCGTGCTGCTGGCCAAGGATCTGCTGCCGCTGATCCTGCAAGCCGACAGCGACCAGCAGGACATCAAGAAACTGCTGCGCCCAGCCACCTTCGTACCGGAGTCCAAGCGCCTGAACGTGCTGTTGCGCGAGTTTCGCGCCAACCACAATCACATGGCCATCGTCATCGACGAATACGGCGGTGTGGCGGGCCTGGTGACCATTGAAGACGTGCTGGAGCAGATCGTCGGCGACATCGAGGACGAGCATGACGTCGAGGAAGACAGCTACATCAAGCCGCTGCCCAGCGGTGACTTCCTGGTCAAGGCCCTGACGCCGATCGAAAGCTTCAACGAGTTTTTCGACAGCGAGTTCTCCGACGACGAGTTCGACACGGTGGGCGGCCTGGTGATGAATGCCTTCGGTCATCTGCCCAAGCGCAACGAAACCACCGAGATCGGCGCCTATCGCTTCCGCATCCTCAACGCCGACAGCCGCCGCATTCACCTGCTGCGCCTGAGCCCGTTGTCCCGGGCATAACCTGTATTACGCCGTATTAAGGATTTTTGATGCGCTGGATCACCCGCCCCGGCTGGCCCGGTAACCTGCTGGCCGTGGCGGCCGGTGGTCTCACCACACTGGCCCTGGCGCCATTCGATATCTGGCCACTGGCATTGCTGGCCGCTGCGCTGTTTTACCTGGGCCTGCGCGATTTGAGTCCGCGCCAGGCCTTGTGGCGCGGCTGGTGCTTTGGTTTTGGCCTGTACGGCGCCGGCACCAGCTGGATCTACGTCAGCATCAACACCTACGGCGGTGCTTCGGCGCTGCTCGCAGGCTTGCTGATGCTGTCGTTCATTGCCGCCATTGCCTGGTTCTTCGCCCTGCCCGCCTGGGCCTGGGCGCGCTGGCTGCGGCGCACGCCACATCCCTTGGCCGACGCCTTGGCGTTCGCGGCATTGTGGGTGGTGCAGGAAGTCTTTCGCGGCTGGTTCCTCACCGGTTTTCCGTGGCTGTACTCCGGCTACAGCCAGCTCGACGGCCCGCTGGCCGGGCTCGTGCCGCTGGGCGGTGTGTGGCTGGCGTCCTTTGCCCTGGCGTTGACGGCGGCCGTACTCTGCAACCTGCCGCGCCTGCGCGCGCAGCGCTCAAGCCTGGCGGCTGGCGTGGCGCTGCTGCTCGCACCGTGGGTGATCGGTCTGGCACTGAAGGATCACGCCTGGACCTCGCCGGCCGGCAAGCCGCTGACGGTTGCGGCCTTGCAAGGCAATGTCGAACAAACCCTGAAATGGGACCCTGAGCACCTCAACGCGCAACTGGCGTTGTACCGTGACATGACCTTTCGCTCAAAGCAGGCCGACCTGATCATCTGGCCGGAAACAGCGGTGCCGGTGCTCAAGGAAATGGCTGAAGGCTACCTGAGCATGATGGGGCGCTTTGCTGCCGAGCGGAATTCGGCGCTGATCACCGGCGTGCCGCTGCGCCAGAGCAATCATCAGGGTGAATTCCGTTACTACAACGGCATCACCGTGACCGGCGTCGGCGACGGCACTTACCTGAAGCAGAAACTGGTGCCGTTCGGCGAATACGTGCCGTTGCAGGACCTGCTGCGCGGCCTGATCGAGTTCTTCAACCTGCCCATGTCGGACTTTGCCCGTGGGCCGCATGATCAGCCGTTGCTGCAGGCGCAGGGTTATCAGATCGCGCCGTATATCTGCTACGAAGTGGTGTACCCGGAGTTTGCTGCCGGGCTGGCCGCCAGAAGCGACCTGCTGCTGACGGTCAGTAACGACACCTGGTTCGGCACCTCCATCGGCCCGCTGCAGCACCTGCAAATGGCGCAGATGCGGGCGCTGGAAGCCGGTCGCTGGATGATCCGTGCCACCAACAATGGCGTAACCGCCCTGATCAACCCGTTCGGCCAGATCACCGCCCGCCTGCCTTCGTTCGAACGCGGCGTGCTGTACGGCGAAGTGGTGCCGATGCATGAACTGACCCCGTACCTTCGCTGGCGCTCTTGGCCTTTGGGCGTGGTGTGTTTTGTGCTGCTGGGCTGGGCGTTTGTGGCGGCGCGTAAATCCAGAACCCGCCTTGATGGACATAAACCGTCGTAGGAGCGGCTTCAGCAGCGAAGGTTTCCCTTCCCGGCTAAAGTCGGCCCTACGGGTATATCCACGGGTATACCAGCAAGCCTGCGGCTTCGTTCAGCAGCAATGCGCTCTGGCCGAAGGCGCGGCTTTCCGGTAGCCAGCCGCCAAAAGGCCGGGCGTTATCCACGCCGAGAAAGCCGACCGGTGCGCCAATCACGGTAAAGCCGGCCTGCTCGAAGCTCCAGCGCGCACGCGGCATGTGCCAGGCCTGGGTCACCAGCACCACGCGCTTGAGCCCTGGCGGCAGCAGTTGTTCGGCACTCAGGGTGGCGTTCTCCCAGGTGGTGCGGCTCTGCTCTTCCAGCCAGCGCACGGTGACGCCGAAGTCGTCGCGCAACGTGTCGCCCATGATCCGCGCTTCACTGGGCGGCTCGCCATAATGCAGACCGCCGCTCACCAGCACCGGCAACCCGGACTCCTTGGCCAGCCTTGCGGCCAGTTGCAAACGCTCAAGGCCCAGCGCCGTCGGTGAATCGGCGCCCCAGGTCGGCGAATGCCGCTCGCGGCCATTGCCCAGCACCACGATCACATCGGCCTGCTGCGCAAGGCTTGCCCACTGCGCCCTGGGCAAAGGCGGCACCTGCTCCAGGCTGCGGGCCGCATGCTCGACCACGACCGGCAGGCTCATCAGCCACAACCCACCCAATCCCAGGGCAAAGCAGGCAAAGGCCAGGCGCGGCCGTGAGCGCCGCCAGCACCAGGCAAGCAATAGCAGCAGAAACAGAATGCCGGGCGGCAACAACAGGGTTTTGAACAGATAGCGTAAAGGCATCGGACATCTCCAGAGATGTCCGAAGCCTAAAAGCAATGATGCCAAGCGACAATGCTTGAAAGACGGGCCCGCAGCCCGTGATGGTCAGAACTTGAATGTGGTCTTTGAGTGACCGTTCGATCGGCTTGGGCTCCCAGTACGGCGCTTGTCCTTGAGCCAGATGACCTTGGCCGGCTCGTGCGACGCCTGTAGCGAACCGGATCGCTCCGGTGTTGCCTTGAAACTGTCCTCTGACTTGTCCTTAACAGCCCCGTTTGCGGCCCTTGATCCTTTTTCAAGGTAGGCCTCAATCAGCTCGAACTCGGCATTGGTCAGGCCGTTGAATTCGAGTTCCACCAGCAGTTCGTTGCGAAGACGAACTGCTGTACTTGCCGTTTCCAGCGCAAGCTCCATACGATTGATCAAACGTTCATACAGCTCAGGAGTGCCTGATAGGTGCTGCAACTCTGTCATCCGCTCACCTCGTCGAAGATAGAACATACCCTCGTTCTTGAGCTTAGCGCTGCCACTGAAACAGGCGAGAAACTGCGACCAACGGCGGGAACTATCCACCGGGCACGTCACTCATCGGGGCTTTTGCCGCCTGGCTGCGCAATCAGGGTTTCCCTCGGTAGACAGCGCTCATGTATGCTACGGCGTTTCCTTCACCCCACTTGCGCTTACTCCAGTTTCGACGCACCACCCAGGCCATCGCCCCCGGTGCGTGCCGACCCGGTGAAGCGATGAAGAGGCCAAGGGTCACCCATCCTTAGTAAAAAAAGCCATGCACGAACTCTATCAGCCCCGCGAAATCGAAGCCGCCGCCCAGTCGTTCTGGGACGAGCAAAAATCCTTTGAAGTCAGTGAACAGCCAGGCAAGGAGACCTACTATTGCCTGTCGATGTTTCCTTACCCCAGCGGCAAGCTACACATGGGTCATGTGCGCAACTACACGATCGGTGATGTAATTTCCCGCTACCAGCGCATGCTCGGCAAAAACGTCCTGCAGCCGCTGGGCTGGGATGCTTTCGGCATGCCGGCAGAAAACGCTGCCATCGACAACAACGTAGCGCCCGCCAAGTGGACCTACGAAAACATCGCCTACATGAAGGACCAGCTGAAAAGCCTGGGCCTGGCGATCGACTGGTCGCGTGAAATCACCACCTGCAAGCCCGATTACTACCGTTGGGAGCAATGGCTGTTCACTCGCCTGTTCGAAAAGGGTGTGATCTACCGCAAGAACGGCACTGTGAACTGGGACCCGATCGATCAGACGGTACTGGCCAACGAGCAGGTCATCGACGGCCGTGGCTGGCGTTCGGGCGCGCTGATCGAGAAGCGCGAAATCCCGATGTACTACTTCAAGATCACCGCGTACGCCGATGAACTGCTGACCAGCCTTGACGATCTGCCGGGCTGGCCCGAGCAGGTCAAGACCATGCAGCGCAACTGGATCGGCAAGTCGCGCGGCATGGAAGTGCAGTTCCCGTACGATCAGGCCAGCATCGGCGCAGCCGGTGCCCTGAAAGTATTCACCACCCGCCCCGACACCCTGATGGGCGCGACCTATGTCGCCGTGGCCGCCGAGCATCCGCTGGCAACACAAGCGGCTCAGGGCAACCCTGCGCTGCAAGCGTTCATCGATGAATGCAAGGGCGGCAGCGTGGCCGAAGCCGACGTCGCCACCCAGGAAAAGAAAGGCCTGCCGACCTCGTTGTTCGTCGAGCACCCGCTGACCGGCGAGAAGCTGCCGGTGTGGGTCGCCAACTACGTGCTGATGCACTACGGCGACGGCGCGGTCATGGCCGTGCCGGCACATGATGAGCGCGATTTCGAGTTCGCCACCAAGTACAACCTGCCGATCAAGGCCGTAGTGCGCACCAGCGTGGGCGATGAAGTCACCCACGAATGGCAGGCCGCCTATGGCGAGCACGGCACGCTGATCAATTCCGGCGAGTTCGACGGCCTGGACTTCCAGGGCGCGTTCGACGCCATTGAAGTGGCGCTGATCAAGAAAGACCTTGGCCAGTCGCGCACCCAGTTCCGCCTGCGCGACTGGGGCATCAGCCGCCAGCGCTACTGGGGCTGCCCGATCCCGATCGTGCATTGCGAGCAATGCGGCGACGTGCCGGTGCCGGAAGACCAGTTGCCGGTCGTGCTGCCCGAAGACGTGGTGCCGGACGGCGCCGGCTCGCCGCTGGCACGCATGCCCGAGTTCTATGAGTGCAGCTGCCCGAAATGCGGCGCACCGGCCAAGCGTGAAACCGACACCATGGACACCTTCGTCGAGTCGTCGTGGTACTACGCCCGCTACGCCTCCCCGCACTACGAAGGTGGCCTGGTCGAGCCGAACGCGGCCAACCACTGGCTGCCGGTGGATCAGTACATCGGCGGTATCGAACACGCGATCCTGCACCTGCTGTACGCGCGCTTCTTCCACAAGCTGATGCGCGACGAAGGCCTGGTGACCTCGAACGAGCCGTTCAAGAACCTGCTGACCCAGGGCATGGTCAACGCCGAAACCTATTTCCGCATGGAAACCAGCGGCAAGAAGACCTGGATCAACCCGGCCGACGTGACACTTGAGCGTGACGCCAAGGCCAAGGTCATCAGCGCCAGACTGACCAGCGATGGTTTGCCGGTCGAGATCGGCGGCACCGAGAAGATGTCGAAGTCGAAGAAAAACGGCATCGACCCGCAGACCATGATCGACCAGTACGGCGCCGACACCTGCCGCCTGTTCATGATGTTCGCCTCGCCGCCCGACCAGAGCCTGGAGTGGTCCGATTCCGGCGTCGAAGGTTCGAGCCGCTTCCTGCGCCGCGTCTGGCGTCTGGCCCAGGCCCATGTGACTCAGGGCCTGCCGGGCAAACTTGATCTGGCCGCACTGAACGACGAGCAGAAAGTCATTCGCCGCTCGATTCACCAGGCGATCAAGCAGGCCAGCCAGGATATTGGCCAGAACCAGAAATTCAACACGGTCGTCGCCCAGGTGATGACCTTGATGAACGTACTGGAAAAGTCTGCACAAGCGACCGAACAGGATCGCGCCCTGCTTCAGGAAGGTTTGCAGACCGTGGCCCTGCTGCTCGCGCCGATCACGCCGCACATCAGCCATGAGCTGTGGCAGCAATTGGGCCACAGCACGCCGGTGATTGATGCCGGCTGGCCGGTACTGGATGAAAGCGCGCTGGTGCAGGACACCCTGCAACTGGTGATTCAGGTCAACGGCAAGCTGCGCGGCCACATCGAGATGCCCGCCAGCGCCAGCCGTGAAGAAATCGAAGCGGCCGCCCGGGTCAACGAGAACGTGCTGCGCTTTATCGACGGCCTGACGATCCGCAAGGTCATCGTAGTGCCAGGAAAGCTGGTCAATATCGTCGCAAGTTGATGGTCCCGTGCGCCGGCAGGTTCCGGCGCACGGCCTATTTCCAGGGCGCGCACGAGCAGCCCATACGGATTCAAGGGGAATAAAAAGATGATCAAACGCAATCTGCTGGTGCTGGGTCTGGCTGTGATGCTGAGTGCCTGCGGCTTCCAGCTGCGGGGTACCGGCAGCAATGAACTGGCCATCAAGGAACTGGACGTCAGTGCCCGTAACGCATACGGCGACACCGTCACCCAGCTCAATCGCCTGCTGACCAGCGCCGGCGTCAAGGTCTACACCGGTGCGCAGTACAAGCTGCAACTGGTCAACGAGTCCGAGACCCAGCGTACTGCCAGCTACTCCGGCTCCGGTCGCTCGGCCGAATACCAACTGACCTCGACGCTGGAGTATGAAATCCACGGCATCCAGGATCGCTTCCTGCTGGGCGACAAGGTCAGCGCCGAGCGCATTTATGTACACGACGGTAACAACCTGACCGGCTCCGACCAGGAAGCAGCGCAAATCCGTCAGGAAATGCGTAACGACCTGATCCAGCGCCTGCTCGCTCGCCTGCAACAGCTGACGCCTGAGCGTCTGGAGCAGCTGCAAGCGCGTGCCGATGAAGTGGCCCGTGCCGAAGAACTGGATCGTCAGGCGGCACAACGCCTGCGCGATGCAACGCCTCAGCAGTCGCCTGTCGAAATTCCGACCCGCTAAACCTTACGGGGCCAGCTTGCTGGCCCCGATCGCCGGCCCGCCATGAAACTCGCTCCCGCTCAACTCGGCAAACACCTGCAAGGCACGCTCGCACCGGTCTATATCGTCAGTGGCGATGACCCGTTGCTGTGTCAGGAGGCCGCTGACGCCATCCGTGCAGCCGCTCGCCAGCAAGGCTTCGACGAACGCCAGGTGTTCAGCGCCGACGCCAGCTTCGACTGGGGCACACTGCTCCAGGCCGGCGCCAGCCTGTCGCTGTTTGCCGAACGGCGCCTGCTGGAACTGCGCCTGCCTTCGGGCAAGCCTGGCGACAAGGGCGCTGCGGCGCTGATCGAATACTGCTCGCGCCCTGCCGAAGACACGTTGCTGCTGATCAGCCTGCCCAAGCTCGATGGCAGCGCGCAGAAGACCAAGTGGGGCAAGGCGCTGGTCGACGGCGCGCACTGCCAGTTCATTCAGATCTGGCCGGTGGATGCCAATCAGTTGCCGCAATGGATTCGTCAGCGCCTGTCCCAGGCAGGGCTGGCCGCGACCCAGGACGCAGTAGAGCTGATCGCGGCGCGCGTCGAAGGCAACCTGCTGGCCGCCGCGCAGGAAATCGAAAAGCTCAAGCTGATGGCCGAAGACGGGCAGATTACCGTCGAGACGGTGCAAGCGGCGGTGGCCGACAGTGCGCGCTTCGATGTGTTTGGCCTGACCGACGCCGTGCTGGCAGGCGATGCCGCGCATGCCCTGCGCATTCTTGAAGGCCTGCGCGGCGAAGGCGTGGAAACGCCGGTGATTCTCTGGGCCTTGACCCGTGAGCTGCGCTCGCTGGCCACCATGGCGATGCAGTACAGCCAGGGCATTCCACTGGACAAGGTGTTCAGCTCGGCCCGCCCGCCGATCTGGGACAAGCGCAAACCGCTGATGAGCAAGGCCTTGCAGCGTATGTCCAGCAAGCGCTGGAACCAGTTGCTGCTCGATGCCCAACAGATCGATGCGCAAATCAAGGGCCAGGCGCCCGGCTCGCCCTGGAGCAGCCTGGCGCAGCTGGCATTAATGATGGCAGGCCAACGGCTGCAATTGCCGGCGCAACGATAGTCGGGACCGCAAAACCCATAGCACAGGTCTATTGGACACAGCCAGCGCAAGGCTTGATGATGCGCACCGCACACACCCGCGGGGATTATCGCCATGAGCAAGAACAAGCGGCCCAACAAGGCCAAATCCATCATCGCCCAGCCATTGTTCCGAAGCCGCCAGGAACGCCCGGCCAAGGGCAAAGGCAGCTACCGCCGCGAAGCCTTCCAGTCGAAAGACCGGGAGGCTTTTTACTTTATGGCAGCTTGATAATTGTCGTTACTTTCGCAGCCCCTGCAACTTGGCTGGCGTGTTAAGGTCTGCATCTAACGGTATTTGCCTGGACCCCAGCATGCACTTCTGTTTTACCCAACGCTGGCCACTGCGCCAGTTGATCGCCGCCTCCAGCCTTATTGCTCTGGTTGCCTGCGCTGAAAAGCCCACCGCGGCCGATGCCACCCCACTTCCGAACAGCAAGTTACCCGCTGCGACTACGGTAGCCACCCCCACGGCGCCGCTGGCAGTGGACGATGCTCTGGCGATCCAGCCGACCGTAAGTTTCAGCGAGTGGCAAGCAGGCTTTCGCAATCAGGCCTTGCAGGCCGGTATCCGCGCCGATGTCTTCGACAACGCATTTGCCGGCGTAACCCCGGACATGAGCGTGGTCAAGGCTGACCGCAGCCAGCCTGAATTCAGCCGCCCGGTGTGGGAGTATCTGGACAACGCCATTTCCAATGCCCGTGTACGCAAAGGCCAGGCGCTGCTGACCCAGTACGCTGGCGAATTGCAGGCCATTGAACAGCGCTATAACGTCGACCGCCAGACCCTGGTTGCCATCTGGGGCATGGAAAGTAACTTCGGCCAGTTCCAGGGCAGCCAGTCGGTGATCCGCTCGCTGGCCACGCTGGCGTATGAAGGCCGTCGGCCGGGCTTTGCCCAGAGCCAGTTGCTGGCCGCCCTGAGCATCATCCAGCAAGGCGATATCAGCGCCGACCGGATGATCGGCTCCTGGGCCGGCGCCATGGGCCAGACCCAGTTCATGCCGACCACCTACAACACCCACGCCGTGGACTTTGACGGCGATGGCCGCCGCGATATCTGGAGCAGCCCCAGCGATGCCCTGGCCTCGGCCGCGCATTACCTGCAAAGCTCGGGCTGGCAACGTGGCCAGCCGTGGGGCTATGAAGTGGTCCTGGCCAGCGGCTTCGACTATGCCCTGGCCGATCCTTCGATTCGTAAAACCCTGGCGCAATGGCAGGAACTGGGCCTGAAGCTGCCCGACGGCACGCCGCTGCCGCCGGCTGCCAGCCAGCAACAAGCCTCGCTGTTGCTGCCTGCCGGTTACCGTGGTCCGGCCTTTCTGGTACTGGACAACTTCCGCGCGATCCTCAAGTACAACAACTCAAGCTCCTATGCCATGGCAATCAGCATGCTGGGTGATCGCTTCAAGGGCTCAGGGTTTGTCGTCGGCAGCTGGCCACGCACCGATCTGCCGCTCAGTCGTTCCGAGCGCATCGAGTTGCAGACGCTGCTCAGCGCCCGTCAGTACGACGCTGGCGCGCCGGACGGGATCATCGGCACCAACACGCGCAAGGCGATCCGTAGCGCGCAGCAATCGCTGGGCTGGCCAGCCGACGGCTACCCGACCCATGAATTGCTGAACAGCCTGCGTCAGTCGCAATAGCGGCCGTTTTCTGCAAGGCATAAAAAACGGGCCGGATATCACTATCCGGCCCGTTTTTGTTTCAGCCTTGAATCAGAGCGCTTTCTTGGCGATCTTGGCCTGCTCGTCGGCGTGGTACGAAGAACGCACCAGCGGCCCGGACGCCACGTTCTTGAAGCCCATGCGGTAGCCTTCTTCGGCGAACCAGGCAAAGGTGTCCGGGTGCACGAAGCGCTGCACCGGCAGGTGGTTGCGCGACGGTTGCAGGTACTGGCCCAGGGTCAGCATGTCGATGTCGTGCTCGCGCATGCGCTGCATGACTTCGATGACTTCTTCGTCGGTTTCGCCAAGGCCCAGCATCAGGCCGGACTTGGTCGGTACGTGCGGGACCATCTGCTTGAAGCGTTGCAGCAGGGTCAGCGACCACTGGTAATCCGAACCCGGACGCGCAGCCTTGTACAGGCGCGGCACGGTTTCCAGGTTGTGGTTGAACACATCCGGTGGCTCGGCAGCGGTGATTTCCAGCGCAACGTCCATGCGCCCACGGTAGTCCGGCACCAGGGTTTCGAGCTGCACGTTGGGTGACAGCGCACGGATTTCACGGATGCAGTCGGCAAAGTGCTGGGCACCGCCGTCACGCAGGTCATCGCGGTCCACCGAGGTGATGACCACGTACTTGAGGCGCAAGTCGGCGATCGCTACAGCCAGGTTGTGCGGCTCCTGGGTATCCAGAGGCTTCGGACGGCCATGGCCGACGTCGCAGAACGGACAGCGACGGGTGCAGATGTCACCCATGATCATGAAGGTCGCGGTGCCGCCGGAGAAGCACTCGCCCAGGTTCGGGCAGGACGCTTCTTCGCAGACGCTGTGCAGCTTGTGCTTGCGCAGCAGTTGCTTGACGCGGTCGACTTCCGGCGAAACCGGGATGCGCACGCGAATCCAGTCAGGTTTTTTCGGCAGTTCGACGGTTGGAATGATCTTGACCGGGATACGTGCGACTTTTTCCGCGCCACGCAGCTTTACACCTGCTTCGACTTTAGGGCGGGGCGCGCGCTCGGAAATATCCAGCGTCGGGATCAGGGTTTGCACGGTTTCAGTCATATCAGTCTATTCCGCCCGTAAGGGTCGCCTGCTCTGCATAGTCGAGGTGTTTGACGAGCTGCGCACGCAGCCGGGCACTTACCTCGGCAAATTCTATTGACCCTGCATGCTCACTCAGCTGGGTCATCGTCAGCCCTGCATACCCGCAGGGGTTGATGCGCTGGAACGGCGCCAGGTCCATGTCGACGTTCAGCGCCAGACCATGAAAGGAGCAACCGTTGCGAATGCGCAGGCCGAGGGAGGCAATTTTCGCCCCCTCGACATAGACACCCGGCGCGTCGGCCTTGGCCGCCGCCTGGACACCATAGCTGCCCAGCAAATCGATCAGGCTGTTCTCGATGCGCGTCACCAGGTCTCGCACGCCACAGCCTTTGCGCCGGACATCGAGCAACAGGTACGCCACCAGTTGGCCGGGACCATGATAAGTCACCTGGCCACCACGATCGACCTGTACGACAGGAATATCGCCCGGCAGCAATAAATGCTCGGGCTTTCCGGACTGGCCCTGGGTGAACACCGGCGGGTGCTGCACCAGCCAGACTTCGTCGCCGGCCTCGCGCCCACGGGTGTCGGTGAAGCGTTGCATCGCATGCCAGGCCTGTTGGTACTCGACCAGACCCAGCTCGCGAATGCCCAGAACATCGCCCATCAAAGCACCATGTGCACGAAACCCGTCGCGCGCAGGGCGCTATTGATATCGCGCAGCTGATCCTCGCCCGTGGCGATGATGTGCAACTGGACAGTGGTGTACTTGCCGTTGCTGCTCTGGCGCTCGGCCAGGGTAGTGACATCCACCTCGGCATGCGCCTTGAGGATCTCAAGCACGTTGCTGGTGAACCCGACGCCAGTGTCGCCGATCACTTTGATCGGGTAGTCGGCGCAAGGAAATTCGATTTTTGGCGGTTGTACATCAGTATCGGTCATGGCAGTAAAGGTCTCACAAGCCGTGACGACGGACACGCGGCCCGTCCAGATCATGGACGGGCCGCGAGAGAGTCGGCATTGATTTCTGGGTTGTCAGCTGAACAAGCCGGAGAAGAACAGGCGAATGCTATCCCACGCGCGGCGGAAAAAGCCACCCTCCTCGACGCTTTCCAGAGCGATGAGGTCAGCGGTGTGCACCACTTTGTCTTCCATGCGCACTTCAACCTTGCCGATTACATCGCCTTTGGCGATGGGGGCTACCAGTTGCGGGTTCATGGTCATGCTGGCCGACAGCTTCTTCATCTGCCCTTTAGGCATGGTCAGGCTCAGATCGTCGGCAAGGCCAGCCTTGACCTGACGGGTAGCGCCTTTCCAGACCGGTGCCTGGGCCAGCTCTGCGCCCTTCTGATAGAAGTTCTGGGTTTCGAAGAAACGGAAACCGTAAGTCAGCAGCTTCTGGGTTTCAGCAGCGCGGGCCTGCTCACTGTTGGTGCCGAACACCACGGCGATCAGGCGCATGCCGTCACGTACGGCCGAAGACACCAGGCAGTAGCCGGCCTCGTCGGTGTGGCCGGTTTTCAGACCGTCAACGGTCTTGTCGCGCCACAGCAGCAGGTTGCGGTTGGGCTGCTTGATGCCGTTCCAGAAAAACTCTTTCTGCGAATAGATCGCGTAGTGCGCCGGGTCTTCATGAATGATTGCCCGTGCCAGCTTGGCCATGTCGTGCGCCGAGGAGTAGTGCTCCGGGTTCGGCAGGCCGGTGGGGTTCATGAAGTGGGTGTTGGTCAGCCCCAGATCGGCGGCGGTCTTGTTCATCATGTCGGCGAATGCATCTTCGCTGCCGGCGATGTGCTCGGCAATCGCCACGCTGGCGTCGTTGCCCGACTGGATGATGACGCCATGCAGCAGGTCGCTGACGCTGACCTGGCTGCCGACCTTGATGAACATCCGCGAGCCGCCGGTGCGCCAGGAGTTCTCGCTGACGGTTACCGGATCGTTCTCGCCGATCTGGCCGCGACGGATTTCCAGGGTCGCGATGTAGGCCGTCATCAGTTTGGTGAGGCTGGCCGGTGGCAGACGCTGGTCGCTATTGTTCTCAACCAGAACGTTGCCGCTGGCGGCGTCCATCAACACGTAGGATTTGGCGGCCAGTTGGGGTGCAGCCGGTGTCATCTGCTCTACGGCCCAGGCAGTAGGCGTGATCATCAGTGGCACTAGCAGGCACAAACGTTTTGCAAAGGTTGTGATGTTCATCCGTCTCTCGAAATTACTGATGGCAAACATGCCCTCGCGGGCAAAACTCAAGGATCCGGGCAAGGTCACACCTTCCCGATTCCCGTGACGCCAGGTCTGGCCTGGCAGGCAAGAACAAGCTTGCCGATGCACCGTCACCTACTGCTCTGCCCGGCAGGTTAAGGCCTTGGTGCAACACCGGTGCCTGCGGCCATGGCCGCAGGCGACGCGGGTCAATCCGGGGTCACCATGCTGGGCGAACCCAGATTGGCCGACCTGACACTGTCCTGCAATTGCTGGGCTTCACCCTGGGTTGCGACCGGTCCCATCCGCACGCGATAAAGTGTCTGCTGGTTGCGCGCGATCGAACTCACGAACACCGGCGCCCGGACCATCGTGCTCAGCTTGGAGCGCAGCAGTTCCGCAGCATCCGGGTTGGCGAAGGCTCCCACCTGGAGAAACAGCCCAGCGGCTGATCCTGAATCGTTTTTTTTTGCCTCAAGCTGCAGCGGCACGGCAGGCGCGGCATGCTGTTGAGGTGGCGGCGTCCACTGCTCGATGGTGCCGGTCGAGGCGGTGATCACCGGCGCGGCAGCCTTGGGCGCCACTTGCGGCTGGCTGAGCATCAACGGCGCCTGGCCGCCGCGCTGGTCCCACCATTGCTGCGGGTCGATGCCTTCGACCTTGACCCGTGCGGTGCCGCTTTCGGCGTACCCGAGCTTTTTCGCTGCCGCGTAAGACAGGTCGATGATGCGGTCCGAATAAAACGGCCCACGGTCATTGACGCGCAGTACCACGGTGCGGTTGTTGTCCAGGTTGGTGACCTTCACATACGTCGGCAGCGGCAAGGTCTTGTGCGCGGCACTCATGCCGTACAGGTCATACACCTCGCCATTGGCGGTGTTCTGGCCGTGGAACTTGGTGCCGTACCAGGACGCGGTGCCGGTGGCGACATAACGCCTGCCGTCGTTCATGGGGAAATAGTTCTTGCCCAGTACGGTGTACGGGTTGGCCTTGAAGGCGCCGGTGTGCACGGTCGGCGTGGCGTCGGGAATCTTGGTGATGTCGACATCCCACCACGGCGCCCCGTCCTTGTGGGCACGGTTGATGTCCAGGCCCGGCGTGGCGCGCACGACCGGACCGCTTTTCTGTGGAGAGCGGCTGGGCGACGAGCAGCTGGCCAGTACCAGCCCGAGCCCTACGCATACCAGCAGTTTCAGTGAGGTACTTGCCCGCATTACTTGAGGCCTCGAGCTTGAACCAGGGATTCGGATAACTGATGCACGGCCATGGCGTACATCACGCTGCGGTTATAACGGGTAATGACATAAAAATTATTCAAGCCTATCCAGTATTCAGGGCCTTGGTCACCCTCAAGACGAAAGGCAGTGACCGGCAGGTCGGCGCGCAGCGCATCATGACTTGACCAGCCCAGCGCCCGCAACTCCCCAAGGCTCATGACCGGGTCAAGTCCAGGGCTCAAACCCTTGTCGACCTGCGCGCCCTGGACACTGGCGCGGCTGACCACCGGCTGCCCGGCCGTCCAGCCATGGCGCTTGAAATAACTGGCGACACTTCCAATGGCGTCGTCCGGGTCGGTCCAGATATTGATGTGCCCGTCGCCGTCGAAATCCACGGCATAGGCGCGAAAGCTGCTGGGCATGAACTGCGGCAGGCCCATGGCGCCGGCGTAGGAGCCCTTGATGGTCAGCGGGTCGACCTGCTGCTCGCGAGCCAGCAACAGGTACTCGCGCAGTTCCTTGCGAAAGAAGTCGGCGCGCGGCGGGTAATCGAAGCCCAGCGTGGACAGCGCATCGATCACCCGGTAATTGCCGGTGTTACGGCCAAAGAACGTCTCGACGCCGATGATCGCCACGATGACCTGGGCCGGCACGCCGTATTCACGCTCGGCCCGCGCCAGGGCAGCTTCGTGCTGACGCCAGAAATCCACGCCACGGGCGATGCGCGCCTCGGTGAGGAACATCGGCCGGTATTCCTTCCACGGCTTGACCCGCTCGGCCGGCCGCGAAATGGCGTCGAGAATCGCCTGCTTGCGCTCGACTTCGCGAAAGATGCCCATCAGTTGTTCGCCCGCGAAACCATGATCGCGGGTCATCTGGCCAACGAACTCAGCCACCTGGGGCGAGCCATCATAGGAGCCAGCCATAGCCTCTTGCAGCGAGCCGAGAATTCCCACCAGGCCAACCAGCGGAGCGTAGCGAGCCCAGTTGCGCACTGCTTGCATTGAATTGTTCACCTTGATCAAGTTTGTGCGATCCATTTTCGATGAGTATGAATCGACATCAAAATTCCAAACGCTGACAGTAGCGTCACCAACGAAGTTCCCCCATAGCTAATGAAGGGTAACGGGACGCCTACCACTGGCAGTAAACCGCTGACCATGCCGATATTGACGAACACATAGACAAAGAACGTCATGGTCAGTGCCCCGGCCAGCAGCTTGCCGAACAGGGTCTGGGCCTGGGCGGTAATCACCAGGCCCCGGCCGATCAGCAACAGATAGATGATCAGCAGCGCACAGATGCCGACCAGGCCGAATTCTTCGCCAAGTACCGCGATGATGAAGTCGGTGTGGCTTTCCGGCAGAAAGTCCAGGTGTGACTGGGTGCCCAGCAGCCAGCCCTTGCCGAACACGCCGCCGGAGCCGATGGCCGCCTTGGACTGAATGATGTTCCAGCCGGTGCCCAGCGGGTCGCTCTCGGGGTCGAGAAACGTCAGTACGCGCTGCTTCTGGTAGTCATGCATGAAGAAGAACCACATCACCACAGCAGCCGGCACCGCAGCGGCCAGCACGCTGATGATCCAGCGCCAGCGCAAGCCGGCCATGAACAGCACGAACGCACCGGAGGCCAGGATCAGCAGCGAAGTGCCGAGGTCCGGCTGGCGCACGATCAGGACAAAGGGCACGCCGATCAGCGCCAGGCTGACGGCCACATGCTTGAGCTGCGGCGGCAAGGTGCGCTTGGACAGGTACCAGGCGATGGTCGCCGGCATCAGAATCTTCAGGAATTCCGAGGGCTGGAAGCGGATAACCCCGGGAATGTTGATCCAGCGGGTCGCACCCATGGCGTTGTGGCCCATGATATCGACCACCAGCAGCAGGATCACCCCGATCACATAGCCGACCGGCACCCAACGGGCCATGAAGCGCGGCTCGAACTGGGCAATGATCACCATGGCGATCATGCCCAGACCAAAGGAGCTGGCTTGCTTGAGCAGCAGGTCCCAGTTCTTGCCGCTGGCCGAATACAGGACGAACAGGCTGCCGGCCGCCAGTATCAGCAGCAGCACCAGCAAAGGGCCGTCGATATGAATACGTTGCAGAAAGGTCGCGCGGCGACGCATGACGTCTTCGCTGGACAGGATACGGTCGAAATTACTCTTCACGGGCAGCGGCCTCTGCGGTCGGCGCGCTGCCGCGCTCAGGGTTGAGGGAGCCTGCATATTCGGGCTTGAGATGGCCGTTCTGGTCGAGCAGCCAGGCATCCATGACCTGACGGACCACAGGGGCGGCGACGCCGGAACCGGACTCGCCGTTCTCGACCATCACCGCCACCACGATCTTGGGATTGTCGGCCGGTGCAAAGCCGACGAACAGGGCGTGGTCGCGATGGCGCTCCTGGACCTTGGTACGGTCGTATTTTTCGCCCTGCTTGATCGCTACCACCTGCGCCGTACCGCTCTTGCCGGCAATCCGGTATTGCGCACCGACTGCCGCCTTGCGCGCAGTACCGCGTGCGCCGTGCATCACTTCCTGCATGCCATGGTTGACCCGCGCCCAGTTGTTGGGATCGCGCAGGAGGATGTCCGGCATCGGATTGGGGTCGACCGGCGGTTCGCCTTCGATGGTCTTGGCCAGGTGCGGACGAATCCACTTGCCCTTGCTGGCCACCAGCGCAGTGGCCTGGGCCAGTTGCAGCGGCGTGGCCTGCATATAGCCCTGGCCGATACCCAGAATCAGGGTTTCGCCGGGGAACCAGGCCTGGCGGCGCGTGGTGCGCTTCCATTCGCGGGACGGCATCAGGCCCGGCGACTCTTCGAACATGTCCAGCGAGACTTTCTGGCCGATACCGAACTTGTTCATGTAGGTCGACAGCTTGTCGATGCCCAGCTTGTGCGCCAGGTCATAGAAGTAGGTGTCGTTGGACCGCATAATCGCGGTATCGAGGTCGACCCAGCCGTCACCGGAGCGGTTCCAGTTACGGTACTTGTGGTCATAGTTGGGCAACTGGTAGTAACCGGGGTCGAACACCCGCGATCCTGGCGTCACCGCGCCGCCATCGAGGCCGGCGATGGCCACCGCAGGCTTGATGGTCGAACCCGGCGGGTACAGGCCGCGCAGGATACGGTTGAACAGCGGCCGGTCGATGGAATCGCGCAGCTCGGCATAGGCCTTGAAGCTGATGCCGGTCACGAACAGGTTCGGGTCAAAGCTCGGCGCACTGACCATGGCCAGCACTTCGCCGGTGTTCGGGTCCAGGGCCACCACGGCACCGCGGCGACCGCCGAGTGCAGCTTCGGCGGCTTCCTGCAGGTGGATGTCGAGGCTCAGGACAATGTCCTTGCCCGGCACCGGGTCGGTGCGCTTGAGCACGCGCAATACGCGACCGCGAGCGTTGGTTTCGACCTCTTCGTAGCCGACCTGACCGTGCAGTTCGTTCTCATAGAAGCGCTCGATGCCGGTCTTGCCGATATGGTGCGTGCCGCTGTAGGCAACCGGGTCGAGGCTCTTGAGCTCTTTCTCGTTGATGCGCCCCACATACCCGACCGAGTGCGCAAAGTGCGCGCCCTGCGGGTAATGCCGGACCAGTTGCGCGACCACTTCGACACCGGGCAGGCGGAACTGATTGACCGCCACCAGGGCGATCTGCTCTTCGGTCAACTCAAAGAGGATCGGCACCGGCTCGAACGGCCGACGCCCCTGCTTCATGCGTTTTTCGAAGATCGCGCGGTCATCGGGGCTCAGTTGCAGCACCTCGACGATGGTGTCGAGCACGCCGGCCCAATCACCGGCCCGCTCGCGGGTCATGCTCAGGCTGAAACTGGGCCGGTTGTCGGCCACCACCAGACCATTACGGTCGTAGATCAGGCCGCGACTGGGCGGAATCGGCTGGACATGAACCCGGTTGTTCTCCGACAGCGTCGAGTGGTAGTCGTACTGAATGACCTGCAGGTAGTACAGGCGGGCAATCAGTACACAGACCAGCAGCATGATGGCCACGGCCCCGACCACGACACGGCTGCGCACCAGGCGTGCGTCTTTCTCGTGGTCTTTGAGGCGGATCGGCTGGGACATTGGGAGGGCGAACTACTTGTGGTAAGGGTGCCCGGACAGAACTGTCCAGGCGCGGTAGATCTGTTCGCCGATCAGGATGCGCACCAGCGGATGCGGCAAAGTCAGCGGCGACAACGACCAGCGCTGTTCGCTGCGCGCGCAGACCTCCGGCGCCAGCCCTTCCGGGCCGCCGACCATGAGGTTAACGGTGCGCGCATCCAGGCGCCAGCGGTCCAGCTCACTCGCCAGTTGCTCGGTGCTCCAGGGCTTGCCCTGTACTTCAAGCGTGACGATACGCTCGCCCGGCTGCACCTTGGCCAGCATGGCTTCGCCTTCCTGACGGATCAGGCGCGCCACGTCGGCGTTCTTGCCACGGGTATTGAGCGGTATCTCGACCAGTTCCAGAGCAAGCTCCGAAGGCAGGCGCTTGGCGTACTCGTGCCAGCCCTCTTCGACCCACTTGGGCATGCGCGAGCCAACGGCAATCAGGCGTATACGCACGACCAGGCTTATTCGAAGCCTGGAGTGTGGTGTGCGGCGCTGGCAGCGCGGCTTTGCTCGGCACCCTGCCACAGGCGCTCAAGGTCGTAGAACTGACGGGCGGCGGCGGTCATCACGTGAACCACGACATCGCCCAGGTCCAGCAGCACCCAGTCGCTGTCGCCCTTGCCTTCTTCGCTCAGCGGTTGCACGCCGGCGGCCTTGACCTTTTCACGGACGCTGTCGACCAGTGCGTTGAGCTGGCGGTTGGAGGTACCGGTGCAGATCAGCATGTAGTCGGCGATGCTGGTCTTGTCGCGCACGTTGATCGCAAGGATGTCAGTGCCTTTTACATCTTCCAGAGCGGCGGTAGCCAACTGGACGACTTCTTCACTGTTCAATTTCTGTTTGCTCATAAAAAACTCATTCACTCATCAATGTGGACGCCCCCTGGGACTTGCCGTGCAAGTCGCCTAGGAGGCTCCATCGGTATTCGGCGCACGGTACAGCCCGTGTGCTTCGATATAGGCCAGAACCGCATCGGGTACCAGAAAGCGTACCGATCGGCCGTCGGCCAGTAATTGGCGGATCTGGGTGGCAGACACCGACAACGGGGTCTGCCAGACAAACGTAATGTTCCCGCCGGGCCCTTGCAGGGCCGTCGGGTCGCTGACCGCCCGCGCCGCCAGCAGATCGCGCAAGGCTTCGGGCGGCTCGCTGTCCGCATCCGGACGTTGCAGCACCACAATGTGGCAATAATCGAGCAACTGTTCCCAGCGGTACCAGGCCGGCAGGCTGCAGAATGCATCCCAGCCCAGCAGCAGAAACAGTTGATCTGCGGGGTCCATCCCGCTGCGCATCGACTCCAGGGTGTCGAGGGTGTACGACGGCTTGTCGCGCAAAAGCTCGCGGTCATCCACCGTCAGCGGCGCGACCCCGGCCACCGCGCAACGCACCATGGCCAGCCGGTCCTGAGCCGACACGTTCGGCAGCTCGCGATGCGGCGGCCGGGCGCTGGGCGTCAGGCGCAACTCATCGAGACCCAGCAGTTCGGCAACCTCGAGGGCGCCACGCAGATGACCGATATGCACCGGGTCAAACGTGCCGCCCAACATGCCGATACGCCTGGACAAGGCTGGCGCGGATTCGCTCAAATCAGACCGGCTCCTGTCCGCGCAACTGGCCATCGCCGATCACGATGTATTTCTCGCAGGTCAGGCCTTCAAGACCAACCGGGCCACGGGCGTGCAGCTTGTCGGTGGAAATGCCGATCTCGGCACCCAACCCGTACTCGAAACCGTCGGCAAAGCAGGTTGGCGCGTTGACCATCACCGAGCTGGAGTCGACTTCGGCCATGAAGCGCCGGATCTGCCCCTGATGCTCGGAAACGATGCCGTCGCTGTGGTGCGAGCCGTAATGGTTGATGTGCTCGATGGCCTCATCAAGACTGGCCACCACACGGATCGACAGGATCGGCGCCAGGTATTCGGTGTGCCAGTCTTCTTCGCTGGCCGGCAGCGCCTCGATCAAGGCGCGGGTACGCTCGCAGCCGCGCAGCTCGACGCCCTTTTCACGCAGTTGCGCGGCCATCGGCGGCAGAAAATCGGCCGCGACCGCCTGGTCGACCAGCAGGGTTTCCATCGCGCCACAGATACCGTAACGGTAAGTCTTGGCGTTGAACGCGATTTGCTGGCCCTTGCTCAGGTCGGCGTGGGCACTGATATAAATATGGCAGATGCCGTCCAGGTGCTTGATGACCGGCACACGGGCATCGCGGCTGATGCGCTCGATCAGGCCCTTGCCGCCACGCGGCACGATCACGTCGACAAACTCGGGCATGGTGATCAGCGCGCCGACGGCGGCGCGATCGGTGGTTTCGACCACTTGCACCACACCGGCCGGCAGACCGGCGTCGGTCAGGCCACGGGCGATGCAGGCGGCGATGGCACGGTTGGAGTGAATGGCCTCTGAGCCGCCACGCAGAATGGTCGCGTTGCCGGACTTCAGGCACAGACTGGCGGCATCGATGGTCACGTTCGGCCGCGATTCATAAATGATGCCGACCACACCCAGCGGTACGCGCATCTTGCCGACCTGAATACCCGAGGGCCGATGACTCATGTCGCGGATCGCGCCCACCGGGTCCGGCAGACTGGCAACCTGACGCAGCCCGACGATCATGCTGTCGATGCGTGCGGGGGTCAGGGCCAGGCGATCGAGCAGCGCCGCGTCCAGGCCATTGGCCTGACCATTGGCAAGGTCTTGCTCGTTGGCGGCAGACAGCTCGGCACGGGCGGCGTCCAGCGCAGCGGCGGTGGCCAGCAGGGCGCGGTTCTTCTGCGCAGTACTGGCCCGGCCGATCACACGCGATGCTTGGCGGGCAGCCGTGCCCAGGCGGGTCATGTAGTCAAGAACAGACTCAGTCATGGTCTCAAGAGGTCTTGGCAAAGAGGAAAGCGGTCGATTATAGCTGTCGGGCCGCCCGAACGACAGCGCAGACAGGCGGATGGTCGACATCCTTGTAAAATCTTCATCAACACCGTGTCTCGCAGGCCTGACAGCCGGCCCGTTGCCAGCCAGGCCATGCCTTGTCATTTCCAGAAACAACAAAGCGGGCGGAACACAAGGATTGAGCTGCATTCCAAACGTTGCTTGCTATGATTCTGCGCCTTGTCACTGCCCCGAACCTTCAGACGTGCCTTTTATGCCCAACGCCCTGCCCGACAGCTTCTTCAACCGCGATGCACAGGTATTGGCCCGCGACCTGCTGGGCAAGGTCATTCGCCACAAGGTCGGCGAGCTGTGGCTGGCCGCGCGCATCATCGAGACCGAGGCGTATTACCTGGCCGAAAAAGGCAGCCATGCCTCTCTGGGCTATACCGAAAAGCGCAAGGCGCTGTTTCTTGATGGCGGGCATATCTACATGTATTACGCACGCGGTGGCGACTCGCTGAACTTCAGCGCCGAAGGGCCCGGCAATGCGGTGCTGATCAAGTCCGGCATGCCGTGGGTCGACGCCTTCAGCGATGCCAACGCCCTGGCGCAGATGCAACTGAACAACCCCGATGCCAGCGGCGCCCTGCGCGACCCGACGCGGCTGTGCGCCGGGCAGACACTGCTGTGCAAGGCCATGGGCCTGAAAGTGCCGGTGTGGGATGCAAGGCGTTTCGACCCTGACCGTTTGTTCGTCGAGGACGTCGGTCTGCGCCCTGCGCGCATTATTCAAACCACTCGCCTGGGCATTCCTGCCGGGCGCGATGAGCAACTGATGTACCGCTTCGTCGATGCCGAACAGGCACGGTGGTGCACACGGAACCCACTGCGTCGCGGTCAGGTCGAAGGCCGCGATTACTTTTATCTGAATCAAGGAACCTGACCATGGGTCACTGGCTTGACGGCATCACCGGCTGGCTGACGGCCAACCCTTCCTGGGTGGCGGTGGCGATTTTTGTCGTGGCGTTTGTTGAATGCGTGGCGATTGCCGGGATCGTGGTCCCTGGCACGATATTGATGTTCGCCATCGCCGCACTGGCGGGCAGCGGCATCCTGCCGTTGAGCGAGGTGCTGTTGCTGGGCGTGCTGGGCGGATTGCTGGGCGATCTGGTGTCGTACTACCTCGGTCGGCATTTTCACCAGAACATCCGCCGCCTGCCGGGCCTGCGTTCGCACCCGGAGTGGATGACCGGCGCCGAGGCCTATTTCCAGCGTTACGGGATTGCCAGCCTGCTGGTCGGGCGCTTCATCGGGCCGCTGCGGCCGATGCTGCCGATGATCGCCGGCATGTGCGACATGCCGTTCATACGCTTTCTCGCGGTCAGCATTGTGGCCGCCATCGGCTGGTCGATTGCTTATCTGCTGCCGGGCTGGGCGACCGGGGCGGCGATTCGCCTGCCGTTGCCAGAAGGTTTCTGGACCGAAGCGGCGGTGGTCGGCGCAGGTCTCGCGATCCTGTTCGGCCTGAGCATCCAGTGCAGCCTGCGTCAGCAGCGCTACGCCACCAAGCTGATCAGCGGCCTGTGCCTGTTGGTCATGGCGGCGTTGTTCGTCGGCTGGCCGCACCTGGACCGCTTCGACCAGGGCCTGATGACCCTGGTACAGGAGCATCGCAGCGAGACGGCGCAGAATATCGTGCTGCTGGTGACCAGCATCGGTGATTTCAGAACCCAGTTGCTGGCAGCCATCGTGGTGATCGTCGCGCTGCTGATCGCCCGCCAGTGGCGCCATGCTGCCTTCGCGCTGATGACCTTGCTGGGCACCGCAGTGGCCAACGGCACGCTCAAGGCGCTGTTCGCCCGCGCCCGCCCCGAGGTGCTGCTCGACCCGTTGACCAGCTACAGCATGCCCAGTGGCCATAGCTCGGCAGCCTTTGCGCTGTTCATGACCCTGGCGGTGCTGGCCGGGCGCAATCAGCCGGTGCGCTTGCGTCTGGCCTGGCTGGTGCTGGGTGCGATTCCGGCGCTGGCCATCGCCTTGTCACGGGTGTACCTGGGCGTGCACTGGCCGACCGATATCCTGGCCGGGATGATGCTGGCGCTGGGAATCTGTGCCGCCAGCCTGACCCTCATCCAGCACCGCACGCCATTGCCGGCCATGTCGCCACGGGTCTGGTGGCTGCTGCTACCGGCCGTGACGGCGCTGCTGGGCGGTTTTGCCGTGCATGCGCTGTCGCATGCGGTGTTGCGTTACCAGTATTGATAACGCGCGGGGGCGGCTTTACGCGTCGCCCTGAATATCATCGAGCAGCGTCTGGATCGCATCCAGACGCTCTTCGGGGTCATCGATTTCCAGCAGGTCGATCTTGTCCTGCTCGCTGAACGGCAGCAGGTAAGCCAACTGATTGGCCAGCGATTGCTGGCCCTCGGCATTCAGGCCCATGTTCAGTGAAGCGACCATGGGATGTTCGGCCAATGCTTGCAGCAGCGCCACAAGATCGGCGTCCTCTTCCTGCAAGGGTCGCTCGTGTTGCTCTTCAAGCCATTGCACCTCGGCGACCAGCAACTGGTCGCGCTGCACCTCGGCACTGTTCACCCGAAAACGCCGCCCGCCTTCGACGCGAATGCCAAGCAAGCCGTTGTCCTGCTGCTGAAAGTCGCGCACCAGTGCCTCGCAGCCGATCAGTGAATAACTGCCCGGCGCCGGGCCGACTTCACGGCCTTCGGTAATGCACACGATGCCGAAACTTTCGCCGCGCTTCATGCACCGGCCGATCATGTCCAGATAGCGTGCCTCGAACAGTTGCAGGTCCAGCACACACCCCGGAAACAGCACCGCATTGAGCGGGAACAGCGGCAACGTCATGACACACTCCCTCAAACAACCAAAGACACCGCCAGTGGCAGGCACAATGCCGTCGCCACACCCATCAGGCTCATGGCCAGCGCCGCAAACGCGCCGGTTTCTTCACCTTCCTGCAACGCCAGCGAGGTGCCCACCGCATGCGCGGTCAGACCCAGCGCCATACCGCGCGCGGCTGGATGGTTGACCCTGGCCAGCGACAACAGTGCCGGGCCGCAGATCGCGCCCAGCACACCGGTAATCAACACGAACACTGCCGCAAGACCCGCAACGCCGCCCATTTGCTCAGCCACCAGCATGGCGATCGGCGAGGTCACCGACTTGGGCGCCAGGGTCATCAGGATCATGTGATCGACGCCCAGCAATACGCCCAGCAGCAGACAGGCGCCGGTGGCGAACACACCGCCCAGCACCAGCGTAGTCAAGGTTGGCCAGAACAACTGACGAATCCGGCGCAGATTCAGGTACAGCGGCACAGCCAGCGCCACCGTAGCGGGCCCCAACAGTACGCCGAGAATTTCGGTGCTTTTACGGTATTCGCTGTAATCGATTGCGCACGCCAGCAAAATGCCGATCAACACCAGCATCGACAGCAGCACCGGCTGCAGGAACAGCCAGCGGGTTCGCTCGTAGGCGGCAATGGCCAGTTGATAAGCGGCCAGCGTAATGCCGATGCCGAACAGCGGATGGTGAATCACCGAGACCCAGGCGCCGTGCCAGTCCAGAGTCATGACGGCTCCTTGCGACGCGCCTGACGCTCGGCGAGTTTTTGCATCAACACGCCGACAAACACCATCGACAGCGCCAGCGACACCACCAGCGTGCCACTGATGGCCCAGAAATCCTCGGCGATAGCGCCGGCATACGCCATCACGCCCACTGCCGGCGGCACCAGCAGCAGCGGCAGATAACGCAGCAGGCTGCTGGCGGCCACGCTGATCGGCTCGTCCACCTCGCCGCGCACCAGCAGAAATACCAGCAGCAGGATCATGCCGATGATCGGGCCGGGCAGGATCGATATGAGCAGATGATTGAGCGCAGTCCCCAGCAACTGGAACAACACCAGTGCCGTCAGTCCTCGTAGCAGCATGCTTACTCCGGCAGATGACCTATTTCGCGGTGGGCATTATAAGCACGAGAGGCGCCAGGCTATAGACCACCATCGATGCACCTTGCCGGACTTGACCAACCGGCCAGGCTCTGCTGATCTTCAGCGGCCTTTATCAATGCATCACGCCTCAAGGAGAGAGAAACATGCCTTACGTACCGGTAGCCCAACTGAGCGACTATGTGGGTCAGGACCTGGGACATTCCGACTGGCTGACCATCGAACAGGATCGCATCGACCTGTTCGCCGAGGCCACCGGCGATTTTCAGTTCATCCATGTCGACCCGGTCAAGGCCGCGCAAACACCCTTTGGCGGCACCATCGCCCATGGTTTTCTGTCGCTGTCGCTGATTCCCAAGCTGATGGGTGACCTGTTGGTATTGCCCGAAGGCCTGAAGATGGTCGTCAACTATGGCCTGGACAGCGTGCGTTTCATCCAGCCGGTGGCGGTCGGCTCGCGGGTGCGACTGCATTTGAAACTCACGGATGTATCCGAAAAGAAACCCGGCCAATGGCTGCTCAAAGGCACGGTGACCCTGGAAATCGAAGGCCAGGACAAGCCGGCCTACGTCGCCGAGCCTCTGACGCTGTGCTTCGTGTAACGTCCACAGACATGAAACAGTCGCTACTGACTGTTTCGCCGCCCTGACACGCTGCGGCATACTCGCGCCTGTTGTATCGCACTTCCGTGCGCCTGGCTCTGTCCGGCGCACACCTCCCGGATTCATACCTCGTCGAGACCTGACATGCGCGCGCTTGCACCCTTGGCATTGACCCTTCTGATCGCTGGCTGCGGAGACGGCGAATCCCTGCTGCCGCCCGATGGCCGCCTGCCGGACGGTGGTCGCTATCGGGGCGAACTGGTCAATGGCCTGCTGCAAGGCCAGGGCCGTATCGATTACCCCAATGGCAGTTGGTACGCCGGCCAGTTCGACAACGGCCAATGGCATGGCCAGGGCGAGTGGCACGCCAGCAACGGCGATGTGTACAAAGGTGGCTTCGAGCAGGGGCTGTTCAATGGCCAGGGCAGCCTGACCACCCACAACGGCAGTTATGTCGGCGGCTTCAAAAAGGGCCGTCGCGACGGCGAAGGCACGCTCAAGGAAAAAGGCGTGCTGTATCGCGGCCAGTTCAAGTCTGACCTCTACGACGGCTCGGGACGCCTGGAGCTGGATGACGGCAGCCAGTATCAGGGCCAGTTCGTCAAGGGCAAGCCCGACGGCGAAGGGGTGCGCAGCGATGCCAATGGCAATCAGTTCAGCGGCCGCTTCGTTGCTGGCCAGTTGCAGGGCATTGGCACCTTTACCAGTGCCGAGGGCGATCAGTACCTGGGCAACTTTCATGACAACCAGCTCGACGGTAAAGGCCGCTACGAGAACAGCGAAGGCGATGTCTGGAGCGGTCAGTTCAAGAATGGCGCATTCACCGGCAAGGGCGAGCTGATCGGTGCCGACGGCAGCCGCTACGAGGGCGAATTCAATAACTGGCGCTTCATGGGTGAAGGCCGCCTGCGCCTGGCCGATGGCAGTACCTTTGTCGGCGGCTTCGCCAATGACACCTATCAAGGCGCCGGTGTACTGACCCAGGCCGACGGTCGCGTGCAACGAGGTGTGTGGGCCAATGGCCAAAGAGTGCGCGACGAACAGGGCAACTTGCTGCCCGACAGCCTGGAAACCGGCCTGCTGGCACAGGGCGCATTGCTCGACAGCGCCCTGAAAGCGGTGCCGGCCTCGACGCCGGCAGTGGAGCTGTACAGCCTGGTTGTGGGCGGCGATGGCAAGCAGAGCGTGTTCATGCGTGAAGCCGACTACGTCAGCAACCTGCTGAAAACGCGCTTCGGCGCGCATGGCCAGGTAAGCCTGGTCAACCATCGCGACCAGATGCAGAACCGCCCGCTGGCCACGCGCGAAACCATCAGCCGCGCGGTGCAGACCCTGGCCCAGCGCAGTGGCCCTGAAGACCTGATTTTCATCTACCTGACCAGCCACGGCACCCACGACCATGAGCTGGTCCTGGACCAGCCGCGCCTGTCGCTGTCGGACCTGCCCGCCGACGAGTTGGCGGTGCTCATGGCGCCACTGAAAAACCGCGACAAGGTCGTGGTGATCTCGGCCTGCTATTCGGGCGGGTTCATCGCACCGCTCAAAGACGAGCGCACCTTGGTAATCACCGCTTCACGGGCCGACCGAGTATCGTTCGGCTGCTCTGAAGAGGCGGACTTCACCTATTTCGGCGACGCACTATTTGCCAAGGCGCTGGTCGAAACAGATGACTTGAAACAAGCGTTCGAACACGCCAGCGCCTATGTCGCCCAGCGTGAGATCGAAGACAATTTCGAGGCTTCCGAACCGCAGATCTGGGCACCAAAGGGGGTAATCGCCCGCTGGCAATTGTTGCGCAAGCAGCAAGCAGAACGCGCACTGACCACGACGCTGACACGCAAGGACGCAAAAACCTCCAGTAGCCGCTAGCAACCGGGGCACCGATGCCTGACGCTGGATGTCCTAGGCTGTAAGTATCAAGGGAGAGCCATCATGTACCTGACGCCACAACATATTCTGCTCGCAGGCGCCACGGGCCTTACCGGCGAGCATCTGCTCGACCGGTTGCTCAACGAGCCCACGGTCAGCCGCGTGCTGGCCCCGACCCGGCGCCCTCTTGCCAGCCATATCGACCTGGAAAATCCCATCGGCGAATTGGCCACACTGCTGCCCAGCCTTGGTGGCCGCGTGGACATCGCTTATTCCTGCCTGGGCACCACGATCAAGCAGGCAGGCTCGCAAGAGGCTTTTCGTGCTGTCGATCTCGATCTGGTAGTCGCCTTCGCCGAACGCGCGCGCGCCTTGGGCGCCCGTCATCTGCTAGTGATCAGCGCGATTGGTGCCGATCCGGACTCAAGCGTGTTCTACAACCGCATCAAGGGCGAGATGGAAGAGGCGCTGAAGCGCCAGGGCTGGCCGCAACTGACCATCGCCCGCCCGTCGCTGCTGGTCGGCAACCGCACCGAAACCCGTTGGGCCGAGCAACTGGCCGCGCCGATCGCCAAGCTGCTGCCCGGCAAATACGGCGCTATCGAGGCCTGCAGCCTGGCCCGCGCCTTGTGGCGCCTGGCGCTGGAAGAGCAGAACGGGGTGCGGGTGGTCGAGTCCGATGAGTTGCGCAAGCTGGGGAAATGACCGGGCAGCGTCCAGAGCGCGCTCTATTCGTCACTGCCCATATGGTGCTCGCCCCAGCGCGGCAGCATGTCCTGCGGGATGTTCAGCAGATTGAGAATCCGCGCCACGACAAAGTCCACCAGATCGTCGATGGTCTGCGGCTGATGATAGAAGCCGGGGGAAGCCGGCAGGATCACCGCGCCCATGTTCGACAGCTTGAGCATGTTTTCCAGGTGGATGCTGGAGTACGGCGCCTCACGCGGCACCAATATCAGCGGGCGGCGCTCTTTAAGCGTCACGTCGGCTGCCCGCTCGATCAGGTTGTTGCAGGCGCCACTGGCAATCGCCGACAAGCTGCCGGTGGAACATGGCACCACGACCATCGCGCCAGGTGCGCCGGAACCCGAGGCCACCGGCGACATCCAGTCATCGCGGCCGTAGACGCGAATCTGCCCGGCCGCAGCCCCGGTGTACTCGGTCAGAAAGGCCTGCATCATCGCAGGCTTGGGCGGCAGACGAACGTCCGTCTCAGTGGCCATCACCAATTGCGCGGCCTTGGAGATCAGAAAATGCACCTCGCGGTCTTCGCGCACCAGGCAGTCCAGCAGGCGCAGAGCATATTGCGCGCCGGACGCGCCGGTGACGGCTACTGTGATGCGCTCCGGGCCGCTCATTGCAGCGCCTCGGCCAGTTTGCCGTGCAGGCCGCCAAAGCCGCCGTTGCTCATGATCACCACATGCGTGCCGGGCTGCGCCTGGCTCTTGACCCGGGCAATGATGGCCTCAAGCGAATCACAGACTACAGCCGGCACCGGACACTGCGCCGCTGTGGCGCCCAGGTCCCAGCCCAGATTGGCCGGCGCATACCAGACCACCTGATCGGCCTGTTGCACGCTTTCGGGCAGGCCATCACGGTGTGCGCCCAGCTTCATCGAGTTTGAGCGCGGCTCGATGACGGCGATGATCGGCGCGTCATTGACCTTCTTGCGCAGGCCGTCCAGGGTCGTGGCGATGGCCGTTGGGTGGTGGGCAAAATCGTCGTACAGCGTGATGCCGTTGACCTGGGCAACCACTTCCATGCGCCGCTTGACGCTCTTGAATGCGCTCAGCGCCTCGACGCCCTGGGCCGGCAACACGCCGACATGACGCGCCGCCGCCAGCGTCGCCAGGGCATTGGCCACGTTGTGCTGGCCGGTCATTGGCCACTCGACGGTGCCTTGCACCTGATCGTCGAACAGCACTTCAAAGCGCGATCCGTCTTCGCTGAGCAAGCGGGCCTGCCATTGGCCGCCGGCACCGGTGGTCTGCACCGGCGTCCAGCAGCCCATTTGCACCACGCGCTGCAAGGCCGGCTCCGTGGTCGGATGAATCACCAGGCCTTCACTCGGGATGATGCGCACCAGGTGATGGAACTGGCGCTCGATGGCGGCCAGGTCAGGGAAGATGTCGGCGTGATCGAACTCAAGGTTGTTGAGGATCGCAGTGCGTGGGCGGTAGTGAACGAACTTGGAGCGCTTGTCGAAGAAGGCGCTGTCGTACTCGTCGGCCTCGACCACGAAGAACGGCGTATCGCCCAGACGGGCCGACACGGTGAAGTTCTGCGGAATACCGCCGATCAAGAAGCCCGGCGCCATGCCGGCGTGCTCAAGCACCCAGGCCAGCATGCTGCTGGTGGTGGTCTTGCCATGCGTGCCGGCCACGGCCAGTACCCAGCGGCCTTGCAGCACATGGTCGGCCAGCCATTGCGGGCCCGACACATACGGCAAGCCACGGTTGAGCACGTATTCCACGGCAGGATTGCCGCGCGACAGCGCATTGCCAATCACCACCAGATCCGGCGCGGGCTCCAGCTGTTCAGGGTCATAGCCCTGGGTCAGCTCGATGCCCTGCGCCTGCAACTGCGTGCTCATCGGCGGGTAGACGTTGGCGTCGGAACCGGTGACACGATGCCCCAGTTCCTTGGCGAGGACCGCCAGCGAGCCCATGAACGTGCCGCAGATACCAAGAATATGAATATGCATGACCACCTCGAAAATCGTTGGCGCAGGTTAGCCCAGAGGCGCTGAAACCGCACCCTGTGTTTATGCGCTGTATCGACACCTTCTACGCCTAAAGTTCATCTGCCGGCCCCGTGTTTTTTGGCCTACGCTTGAAGACTGCATGAATAAAACACTCAAGCGACAGTCACAGAACAAGAACGAAACTGCTCAGGAGGCAATACCATGCGTTACGCTCATCCCGGTACCGAAGGCGCCATCGTCAGCTACAAGGAGCGCTATGGTAACTACATCGGCGGCGAGTTCGTCGCGCCGGTCAAGGGTCAGTACTTCACCACCACCTCGCCGGTCAACGGCAAGCCTATCGCTGAATTCCCCCGCTCCACTGCCGAAGACGTCGATAAAGCCCTCGATGCCGCGCATGCCGCCGCCGATGCCTGGGGCGCCACATCCGTACAGGCCCGTTCGCTGGTGCTGCTGAAGATCGCCGACCGTATCGAAGCCAACCTGGAAGTCCTGGCCCTTACCGAGACCTGGGACAACGGCAAGGCCATTCGTGAAACCCTCAACGCCGACATTCCACTGGCGGCCGACCATTTCCGTTACTTCGCCGGCGCCCTGCGTGCGCAAGAAGGCAGCGCCGCCGAGATCGACGGCAACACCGTGGCGTATCACATTCACGAACCGCTGGGCGTGGTCGGGCAGATCATCCCGTGGAACTTCCCCATCCTGATGGCCGCCTGGAAGCTCGCCCCGGCGCTGGCGGCCGGCAATGCCGTGGTGCTGAAACCTGCCGAGCAGACGCCACTGGGCATTACCGTACTGCTGGAGCTGATCGGCGACCTGCTGCCGCCCGGCGTGCTGAACATCGTCCAGGGCTTTGGCCGCGAGGCCGGTGAAGCGCTGGCCAGCAGCAAGCGCATCGCCAAGATCGCCTTCACTGGCTCGACGCCGGTCGGCTCGCACATCATGAAACTGGCGGCGGAAAACATCATTCCGTCGACCGTCGAACTGGGCGGCAAATCGCCGAACGTGTTCTTCGAAGACATCATGAGCGCGGAACCGGAGTTCATCGACAAGGCCGCCGAGGGCCTGGTGCTGGCGTTCTTCAATCAGGGCGAGGTCTGCACTTGCCCGTCCCGCGCACTGGTGCAGGAGTCGATCTATCCGCAGTTCCTTGAAGTGGTGCTGAAAAAGATCCAGAAGATCAAACGTGGCGACCCGCTGGACACCGACACCATGGTCGGCGCACAGGCCTCGCAGCAGCAGTTCGACAAGATCCTGTCGTATCTGGAGATCGCCCGTGAAGAAGGCGCCGAGCTGCTGACCGGCGGCAAGGTCGAAGCGCTGCAAGGCGATCTGGCCACGGGTTATTACATCCAGCCGACGCTGCTCAAGGGCACCAACGCAATGCGCGTGTTCCAGGAAGAAATCTTCGGCCCGGTGGTCAGCATTACCACCTTCAAGGACGAAGCCGAGGCGCTGGCGATTGCCAACGACACCGAGTTCGGCCTGGGTGCCGGGGTCTGGACCCGCGACATCAACCGCGCCTATCGCATGGGCCGCGGCATCAAGGCAGGCCGCGTATGGACCAACTGTTACCACCTGTACCCGGCGCACGCAGCCTTCGGCGGCTACAAAAAGTCCGGTGTAGGCCGTGAAACCCACAAGATGATGCTCGACCATTATCAGCAGACCAAGAACCTGCTGGTGAGCTACGACATCAACCCGCTGGGCTTTTTCTAAGCCCGGCTGTAATCGCCCTGCCAATCCGGAGCGGTCTGACAAACCGCTTTAGATTGCGCTTTCTAAAGCCAGCAGGCAGCATCGGAGCGTTGCCAAAAATGCGCATTAGCCCATAGCGAAGTTGAGGCCTACCCATGCGGATCATCAAAGCCACGCTGGAACACCTGGACCTGTTGACGCCGTTGTTCGTGAAATATCGCGAATTCTACGGTGAGCTGCCCTTCCCGGATTCGTCACGGGACTTTCTTGAAAAACGGCTGCGCCGTGACGAGTCGGTCATCTATCTGGCGTTGCCCGTTGACGATGACAGCAGACTGCTCGGCTTTTGCCAGCTGTATCCGAGCTACTCATCGCTGTCGCTCAAGCGCGTGTGGATTCTCAACGATATCTACGTCGCCGAAGACGCTCGCCGCCAACTGGTGGCCGATCACTTGATGAAACATGCCAAGAAAATGGCCAAAGAGACGCAGGCGGTGCGCATGCGCGTGTCGACCAGCATCGACAACGAAGTGGCGCACAAGGTCTACGAATCAATCGGTTTCAAAGAAGACACCCAGTTCAAGAACTACGTGCTGCCCATCAGCGAGGGCTGATGGCGGCCTTCGATAGCCACCCGTTTGTCGACTTCGGTTCGCCCGGCCAAGGGCGAACCCTGGTCGGTTGCCTGTTCTTTTGCTTGCCACACCGCCTTGCAACGCTGGACCGAGCCATCAGGATTCGGATCGCCTGCATCAATCTGTAACCACCCCTCACATCTCGTTACGCCCTATTCGCCGGTTCTGCCTCTATAATGCCGCGCGTCTGCTCTCGTCGTTCTATGTGTTATCGACATCGGCGGTCACAACCACGCTGATTGCCCAGGTACTCAAATGGATTTCAACCCGCTTGACCTCATCCTGCATCTCGATGCCTATCTCGACCTGCTGGTAACCAATTACGGTGCCTGGATCTACGCGATCCTGTTTCTGGTGATCTTCTGCGAAACGGGCCTGGTGATCATGCCCTTCCTGCCGGGCGACTCGCTGCTGTTCATCGCCGGCGCCGTGGCCGCAGGTGGCGGCATGGACCCGGTATTACTCGGCGGCCTGTTGATGCTTGCCGCGATCATGGGTGACAGCACCAACTACGTCATAGGCCGGACGATGGGCGAAAAGCTCTTCAATAATCCCAACTCGAAGATCTTCCGCCGCGATTACCTGGTGCGCACTCATATGTTCTATGAGCGCCATGGCGGCAAGACGGTGACCATGGCGCGCTTTCTGCCTATCCTGCGTACCTTTGCGCCCTTCGTCGCCGGCGTCGCGCACATGCCTTACCTGCGCTTTTTCACCTTTAGCGTGCTGGGCTCGATTCTGTGGGTCGGCAGCCTGGTGACCCTGGGCTATTACTTCGGCAACGTACCGTTCATCAAGAAGCACCTGACCCTGATGGTGCTGGTGATCATCCTGCTGTCGCTGCTGCCGATGCTGATCGGCCTGTTGCGCGGCCGCTTCAGCCGCTCGGCGCAAGTACGCTGAGGCCGTGTGGTCGTTCGCCAGATGGCGTCGGCAACGCACGCTTGATCGCCACCCGGTACCTGCGGCCCTCTGGCAGCAGGTGCTTGGGCATTTGCCGATCCTTGATGGCCTGAGCGAGGAGCAACTCGTCTGGCTACGCGATGCCAGCGTGTTGTTCCTGCAAGACAAGCACCTCACCTGCCTGCCCGGCGTGGCCTTGAGCGACGAGCAGAACCTGTTTCTGGCCGCCCAGGCGCAACTGCCACTGCTCAACCTGGGTGACCTGAACTGGTATCGGGGCTTTCATGAGCTGGTGATCTACCCTGACGACTTCCTGAGCCCGCAGCGTTATCGCGATGCCAGCGGCATCGAGCATCAATACGATGCCGAGCATAGCGGCGAGGCCTGGTATCAGGGACCGGTCATCCTGGCCTGGGCGGGCGTGCAGTCGGGCGGTGGCTGGGATGCCTACAACCTGGTGATTCACGAACTGGCGCACAAGCTCGACATGCTCAATGGCGATGCCAACGGCCTGCCGCCGCTGCACGGCAACATGCGCATCAGCGACTGGGCCAGTGCCATGCAAGGCGCCTTTGACGACCTCAACCGCCAGCTCGACAACGACCCGGATGCCGAAACCGCCATCGATCCATATGCGGCTGAAAATCCTGCCGAGTTCTTTGCGGTTACCAGCGAGTATTTCTTCACCGCGCCGGACATGTTGCACCAGGCTTACCCTGCGGTTTACGAGCAACTGCGATTGTTCTACCGCCAAGACCCACTGGCCCGGCTACAGAGCCTGCAACAGCTCGACCCGGCCTACCAGCAAGACGCCTCTACGCCTGATGGATAATGCCCTGTGCGTGGCAACACCCTTGGAATATGCCTATAATCCGGGCCACTTTTTGGCGGTTTGCGCCAAAACCTGTCTGTTCAACTATGGGGACCAAGTCCAATGAGCTACAGCAAGATTCCGGCTGGCAAAGACGTGCCAAACGACATCTACGTCGCGATCGAGATCCCGGCCAACCATGCGCCGATCAAGTACGAGATCGACAAGGACACCGACAGCCTGTTCGTTGACCGTTTCATGGCCACCCCCATGTTCTACCCGGCCAACTACGGCTTCATCCCTAACACTCTGGCCGACGACGGTGATCCGCTCGACGTGCTGGTCGTGACCCCGTACCCGGTCACGCCGGGCTCGGTGATCCGTGCTCGTCCGGTCGGCATCCTGCACATGACCGACGACGGCGGCGGCGATGCCAAAGTCATCGCTGTTCCTCACGACAAGCTGACCCAGCTGTATGTCGACGTGAAGGAATACACCGACCTGCCGCCACTGTTGCTGGAGCAGATCAAGCACTTCTTCGAGAACTACAAAGACCTCGAGAAAGGCAAGTGGGTCAAGATCGAAGGCTGGGGCAACGCTGACGCCGCCCGCGCCGAAATCCAGAAGTCGGTCGAAGCCTTCAAGGGCTGATCTGCTTTTGCGGTCGAAGCGTCCGATAACGGACGCTTCGATACTTATTACTCTTCAGCGCCAATCGATTCGCCTCCCGCCTGCAAAAATACGTAGATAAATCACGTTTATCAGCCACTCTTCGTTAAACACCCTGCAACCTGCAGGTTGTCTGGCCCTGCGCGGTACAGCATGTTTATTCTGCAAATCAAAACCCGGTAAATATCCCACACGCCTTGCTTGAAGTTGCCCGCCAACTCATCAGCAATAACCGGAAGCACTGCGCATTTGAACACTTCGTTCATTTAAACGCCGGCACGAGGCTCGTAAACTCCGAGCCCATGAATACATCAGGTGATCGACTACGCACCCTCTTGCGGGAGTGCCATCTCTCCGCAACGGACTTTGCCGCCAACCGTAAGGTCACGCCCCAGCACGTGAATAACTGGTTCAAGCGCGGCATTCCCATGGCACGCCTTGAAGAAGTGGCCGAACTGTTGACCGTCAACGCACGCTGGCTACGCAGCGGCGAAGGCCCCAAACACCCTACGGAACCGGCTAACGAAAACACCGGCGGCGCACTGCCGAACGCGCCAATGCAAGGCCGCCATGCATCGGCACCGGATGTGGAAATCCAGGTGTTCAAGGAAGCAGATTCCGGGCAGAGCACACTGGTCGAAGTGCCCGGGCATAAGATTCGCCTGGCTCTCAAGATGCTGCACAGCATGGACATCGAGCCGAAACAGGCCATCTGCGTCAGGATGACCGGCAACAGCATGGCCGACCGCCTGGAAGACGGCTCGTTGCTGGCCGTCGACCGCGGCACGACACAGGTCATCGATGGTGAAATGTATGCCCTGGAGCACGGTGGCCTGTTGCGTATCCGCTACTTGTACCGCCTGCCCAGCGGGGGATTACGCTTGCGCAGCCACAACAGCCATGAGTATCCCGATGAATCCTTCAGTGCCGAACAGATCGCCCGGCAACCCATTCGCATTCTTGGCTGGATCTTTTGGTGGTCAACCCTTAACCAGCGCAAGAACATTGCTGCAAGCTGCTGAACAGGGGCAATATTGAAGTGACAAAGTGTTTCAGGGCTGGGCTTTGAGAGTGAATGTCAGTATCCTGTGCGCCACTCAAGGCATCGACCCTGGCGTCGATGCCCGACAGCGCGTTTTACACGAACGCCCTGTATCCAGACTAGCGTTCCTTGCGAGCGCACCTTTTGCAGGTGGTTGCGGCTTACCAAAAATAGGCCAAGATCGCCAACGAGAAGCCGGCCACAAGCCGGCTTTTTAATGCCTGCCTGTAACGCTGATCAATCACCGGGATATTCGATTTCAATCCCGTGATCAGACTCCCCTGCTCCGCCCAGGTACACTTTCGGTACGCGCTCGATATCCGTCGCCACCTTTTCGATGACGCTGCGCAACTCCAGTTGATCAAGCCAGCGATCCGGTATCGCCGATACACCGTACTGAATCCCCAACAGATGCCCGGCAATCAAACCGGTGCTGTCACTGTCACCACTGTGATTCACGGCAGTAATGACGCCCTGCTCAAACGAGCTGGCCGACAACGCGCACCAGATGCCAATGGCTAGAGCTTCTTCGGCGATCCAGCCACCACCGAATTGGTCGATTCGGTCCGGGGTTGGCGAGTAGCCTTCGTAGAAGTAGAACAATACTTTTTCGAGGCTGGTTCGCACTTCGTCCATTCCGGGTTTCTGGCCATGGGCGGCGAGGCTTTCGCTCAAGGCATGTTCAAGGCTGACAGTCTGCTCGCTCATGCGCTGCAGGATATCGGCGAACAAACCAGCTGCATGGTAGCCGGCAGGATGGCCATGAGTGAGGCGTCCGGACTCGCTGGCCGTTTCAAAGGCATCGGCAAAAAAGGCACAAGGGGCAACGCGCATGACCGCGCCGCATCCCTTGCTGTTGTTTTCAGCCGCAAAGCCAAGCTGCCGGCTGGCCATGAGGGCACTGACGCAGGTGTTGCCGGGCGCGCGTCGGGACCATAATGCACGCTGCTGAACCAGCCAGCCATTAAGCCTGACAGGTGCCATCGGCTCATGATCCTGAGTGATCAACCAACGCAGCAGTGCATGGTGAATCACTGCTGGAATGTGGCAGATGCCTCGGGAGCAACCACGCACCCAGGCACGCAGCAGTCCTTCGGCGGTAAAGAGCATCATTTGCGTGTCGTCGGTAATAGCGCCCATCACACCATAAGCCGGCCGAAGGTCGACGATTCCGCGGGTACCGAACTTTGCTTCGATGGCTTGCCATCCCAGAAACTCGACCGGAGCCCCCAAGGCATCGCCAACCGCACCGCCCAACAGGCAGCCCTTGATTCGTTCAAGTCGGTTCATGGGTACCCCCTGAGGTGAGCCAGCAGTAGCAACGCGATGACTGCCATCACTGACAACGCGCCGGTCGAAATTACATCCGGTGTCATATCCATTTCCTTGCGTAAGCCTCTAAGACAGGCCTCAGAATATGTATAGTTTGACGACACGTATAGAATGTAGACTTATACAGGTAAACAATTCACGCACATGGAGCGCTCATGAAACGGCAGCAGGACATCAAGCAGGTGCGCTGGGACCTGGCACTACGCTACCGACTGATCGAGACGGTGGCATGGTGGGAAGGCCGGCTGACCACGGTGCATCTGATGCAGAGCTTCGGAATCAGTCGCCAACAGGCCTCCAAGGACATCAACACCTACATCAACGAACATGCGCCTGAAAACCTTACATATGACAAGCAACTGAAGGGTTATGTGCCGGGACCTGCTTTCAGTCCGCGGTTCATCGACAATAGCGCGAGTGCCTATCTGCATCTGCTTTACCAGAACAATGCCCGCGCTCCTCATATAGAGGGTCTTGCGCTGGCCTATGCGCACACCATGGTGCTTGAGGTGCCGGACCGTTCGATCAAGGCCGAGATTTTACGGCCGCTGCTCAAGGCCTGCCGCGAGCATCTGCGCCTGGACATCGAGTATGTGTCGCTGAAAAGCCCGAACCCCGAAGGCAGGACCATTGCGCCGCATACGCTGGTCTATACCGGCATGCGCTGGCATGTTCGCGCCTATTGCGAGAAGAATCGTGGATACCGGGACTTTGTGCTGAGCCGGTTCAGGGGCACGCCTGATATGCGCGATGACAAGACCGATAACGCGATTGAGGCCGATACCGAGTGGAATACCGAGGTGGCCGTAATCATCCAGCCGGACAGACGCCTGGATAAAGCCCAGCAGGCTATTATCGAAACCGATTTCGGTATGCAGGGCGGTCAACTGGTGGTGCCCAGCCGTAAGGCATTGGTGAAGTATGTTTTACAGCGCTATCAGATTGATCACAGGAATCTTGACCCTCATCCTGAGGCGCAGCAGATCGTGGTGGCCAATCTAAAGGAACTCAAGCCGTGGCTTTATGACTGATCGACAAGATCTTGCTTTGCGGTTGTTTTGAGCAGCCCTTTCCAACGCTTTCTTTGGTGATTTCAAATGACCCACAACGATATTCAACAGACGTATAACAAAGCCTGGCTATTCGCATCGCAGGCTCACCTTGGCCAGACGATGAAGGCATCGGAGCTGCCTTATTCCACTCATGTTGCCATGGTCGCCAATGAGCTGATCTTTGCCGATCAGCAAGAGTCGGTGGGTGAACTTGAGATTGCCCTGCCCGCCGCACTTTTGCATGACGTACTGGAGGACACCGCTATCACGCAAGATGCGCTGGCAGAGGTTTTCGGTACGCGGGTTACATCGACAGTTGCCAGTCTGAGCAAAAACCTGATCGTACCGTTTTCCGAAGAGCGGTACCTGCAGGCAATTGCCCTGCATTCCCGTGAAGCTGCTGCAATCAAACTGTGTGATCGCATCACCAATCTGCAGTCAGCTCCAGTAACTTGGACGCATGCCAAACGAGCGTCTTATCTGGTCGAGTCTGGGCATATTCTGCGCTTGCTGGGACATGCTCATGGTTATCTGAGGCAGCGGCTGGTCGACACAATGGCGCGTTATGAGCGGTTGTATGTTGTCGAAGCGTGATGCTTTTCTTCCGCGCAAAGCAAAACCCCCGATCGCAGTGCGATCAGGGGTTCTGGGTTTGAATCTTGACGATGACCTACTCTCACATGGAGAAGCTCCACACTACCATCGGCGATGCATCG
>NZ_JBTOQC010000010.1:0-174376 GCF_055284095.1 Pseudomonas sp. HP_08
GCCCGCGACCGGCTGCGTTAGCAGTCGTAAATTTGTGGCGTTTCATCAATTTTGCGAGCGCTACGCACTCGGTCGCGGGCAAGCGCGCTCCTACAGAATCGCCACGGCGCGGACGAAGCCTGCGGAGGCGTGGCGGATTTTGTACGGGAAGCAACTGACCAGAAATCCGTTCGCCGGCAACTGGTCCAGGTTGGCGAGTTTTTCCATCTGCCCGTAGCCGATATCGCGCCCGGCCTTGTGGCCTTCCCAGATCAATGAGGCGTCGCCGGTTTCGGCGAAGCGTTCGCGGGTGTATTTGAACGGGGCGTCCCAGCTCCAGGCATCGGTGCCGACCACGCGCACGCCGCGATCGAGCAGGTACAGCGTGGCTTCGCGGCCCATGCCGATGCCGGCGTCCAGATAGCCGGGCTGGCCGAACAGGCTGCCGGCGCGGGTGTTGACCAGCACGATGTCCAGCGGTTGCAGGTCGTGGCCGATGCGCGCCAGCTCGGCTTCGACTTCAGCGGCGCTGACCAGATGGCCGTCGGGCATGTCACGAAAGTCCAGTTTCACCCCCGCTTGCAGGCACCATTCCAGGGGCAACTCGTCGATGCCGAAGGCCGGTTTGCCGCCGTCGGTGGTCGAGGCGTAGTGCCAGGGCGCGTCCATGTGGGTGCCGCTGTGGGTGGTGAGCTGCAGGCGCTCGGCGGCCCAGGATTCCTGGCCCGGCAGGTCTTCCAGGCGCAGGCCGGGAAACATCGCGGCCATTTCCGGCCAGCCTTGCTGGTGGTCCATGTAATCGATTTTCGGCAGCAACGGCGGTGGGTCGGTGTAAGGGTTGTTTTCCAGGGTGACCGAGAGGTCGAGCAAGCGGCGTTTAGTGAGGTTCATGCAGGGCGATTCCTTTAACGGGCGCAGCGCGACGGCGGCGCGGTTGAATGTCGAGGGCGTTGCGCAGCAAGGCGGCGGCCGAGCCGTCGTGACGAAAGCCCAGGGCGCGGGCGATGGGCGTGTGCATCGGTGGCAAGCGGCCGAACAAGGCTTCAAGTGCCGGGTCGGGCTCGAAGCGAATATGTTCCCGGCATGGCGGGCCGAAACAGGCGGCCAGCGCGTCCAGCACCTGCTCGATGGACAGCTGCAACACCGGCACTTGCCAGACGCGCTGCTCACCGGGATCTGTCAGTTGGGCGGCATGCAGCAGGTTGTCGACGCAACAGCGCGCCGACATCCACCACGCCGTGGCCTGTGGCGACACCGGGCAGGTGTAGGCCTCGCCGTTAGCGCAGGCGTGCAACAGGTCGCTCATGAATGCCGAGCGCAAGCCGTTCGGTTGCCGTGGCCGGGCGACCAGGCCCGGCAAGCGCAGCGCGCGGCCATCGAGCAGGCCGTGACGGGTCAGGTCTTGCAGCGCCGTTTCAATCATCAGCTTGTGCGCGGCATACGACAGTTGCGGGCGCGGCAGATACTGCTCGTCCATGCGCCTGGGCAACTCGCCGCCGTAGACCGCCACCGTGCTGGCAAACACCAGCACCGGCGGGCGTTCGCGGTTGCGCAACTGTTGCAGCAGCTCCAGGCTGGCTTGCAGGTTGACCTGATAACCCAGCTCGTAGTCCGCCTCGGCGGCACCGCCCGGCAAGCAGGCCAGGTGAAACACCACATCGACGCCGTCGGCCAGCACCCGGCGCAGCAAGGCGGCATCGCACAGGTTGCCGAGATGACGCCGCACGCGGCGGTCGTCCGGCACATCGTCCAGCTGTTGGTCGAGCAACAACAGTGTGTCGATACGGCGACCGCGCAATGTGCCTTCGCTGAGCAGACGACGCACCAGTTCACGGCCGACAAAGCCATTGGCGCCGGTGACCATCACGCGCATGGCCTGCCCTCCTGCACCACTCGCTGGTCGATGGCGCCAAACAACACCTCGCCGTCCGCGCCGCGCGCTTCCATGCGCACCCGGTCGCCAAAGCGCATGAAGCCGGTGCGCGGCTGGCCGTGCTCGATCATCTCGACTGCACGGCGTTCGGCAATGCATGCCGAGCCCACTGAACGGTCGGCGTTGGACACCGTGCCCGAGCCGATCAGCGTGCCGGCGCACAGGCGGCGGGTCAGCGCGGCGTGGGCGATCAACTGATCGAAGCCGAAGTGCATCGCGCCGCCGTGCGGATGGCCGAACCACTCGCCGTTCCATTCGACCTTCAGCGGCAGGTGCACACGGCCGTCGCGCCAAGCGCTGCCCAGTTCATCGGGGGTCACCGCCACCGGGGCAAAGCTGCTGGCCGGCTTGGCCTGCAAGAAGCCAAAGCCGGTGCGCATCTCTCTGGGCGCCAGGGCGCGCAGGCTGACATCGTTGAGTTGCAGCACCAGGCGCACATGCACCAGCGCCTGGGAAGCCGGACAGCCCATCGGCACGGCATCGAGCAGCACGGCGAACTCGCCCTCGAAGTCGATGCCGTGCGCCTCGCTGGGCAACGGGATGTCGGCACGCGGCCCGAGAAAATCATCGCTGGCGCCCTGGTACATCAGCGGGATGCGCTCGGCGCCGTCGATGGGGTCGAGGTTGAAGGCTTTCTGCATCAGTTCGCCGTGGCTGAGAAAGCACGAGCCATCGAGCCATTGCCAGGCGCGCGGCAACGGTGCGGCCAGTTGCGCGATGTCCAGGTCGAAGGCGTGGGCGGCTTCGCCAGCGTTCAGTTGCTGGTAGCGGTGTTGCAGCGCAGGCTCGACGGTGGTCCAGTGCTCCAGCGCCGTTTGCAAGGTGGCGGCGATGCCGTCGGCCTTGACGGCGCGGCTCAGGTCGTGGGACACCAGCAGCAGGCAACCGTCGCGGCTGCCGTCATTGAGTGTGGCCAGTTTCATGGGGTTTTCCTTTCAATCAGTGGCTGGACGTTTTCGGCCTGGCGACGGCTCATCAGGATCAGGCACAGCGGTGCCAGGATCAGTTGCACAGCGGCGATCAGCAGCAAGGCCGTGGGCAGTTGCGCGGTGTTGCCGGCGGTGATCGCCAGCACCAGCAGCGGGCTGACGAACTCACCGGCGAAAATCGCTGCCGTGAAGCCGCCGGTGGCGCGACCGCGCTGTTCGAAGCCGATCTGTGCCATCACCTGAGTGATCAGCGTCGGCAGCAACAGGCCGATGCCCAGGCCGTTGATCAATACCGCCAGCGCCATCAGTTCCAGGCTGGTCACTTGCGCCATCAGCGCACCGCCCAGCCCGGCAATGGCAAAGCCCAGCGCCAGCGCACGCGGGGCCGGCTGGCGGGAAAACCAGCGAAAGCTCAACGCCCCCAGCAGCACACCCACCTGGTTAGCGCCCATGACCAGGCCGATCTGCTGCGGGGCGTGGATATCGAGCAGTTGCAGGCGATAGCCGGCCTGCACCGGGACGATGAACAGGCTGACACCGGCCAGGAAGGTCAGCACATACAGCGGGCTCAAGGCGCGCCAGGGAAAGCGCTCGGTGCTGTGCCCGAGGGGTTTGGCCTGCACCTGCGGCTCCCACAGCAACAGGGCCAGCAACGGCAGGCACACCAGGCCTGCGGCATACAGCACGAACGGCGTGCGCCAGCCGTGTTCGCCCAACGCGCCGCCCAGGCCCATGAACAGCGCCGCCGACAGCGAGGTGACGACCATCTGCAAGGCAAACAAACGCTCGCGGCGCCGGCCGTCGAAGTAGTCGCCCATCAAGGTGGTGCAGCAGGTCATGATCCCCGCCTCGGCCAGGCCGATGCCGGCGCGGCTGGCGACGATCAAGTGCAGCGAGTCGAGCCACAGCGGCAGCACGCCGCACAGGCTGTACAGCAGCATGCTGCCCAGCAACAAGCGACGCCGGCCAATGCGGTCAGCCAAGACGCCGGCCAATGGCGCCAGCAAGGCGATCACCAGCGCCGGCAGCGTCAGGGCGATCGGCACCAGCACCGCCGCGCCCGGCGTGTCGACAAAATGCGCCTGCATACGCGGCAATACGGGCGCGATCAGCACCGCGCCCAACACCGGCAGGCAACTGCAGAACAACAGCAAGGCGGCTTGGGCACGGCCTGCACGAGAATGCGTCGTCATGGTGAGTTCCTCTTCAGGCCTGAACCGGCTTGCCATCGCGAACGCTGGCGGTGGATGGGCTGTCGGCTTCGCGCTGCGCCTGACGCGCAGGCTCGACGACGTTGCTTTCGGCCGGCGCCAGGCGCTGCGGCAACAGGAAGTACGCCAGGGCCGGCAGCAGCACCAGCGCGCCGACCATGTTCCAGACAAACATGAAGGCCAGCAGTACGCCCATGTCGGCCTGGAACTTGATCGGCGACAGCACCCAGGTGCCGACGCCGATGGCCAGGGTCACGCCGGTCAGCATCACGACCTTGCCGGTGAACAGCAGCGCGCGGTAATAGGCCTGCGACAGGCTGGCGCCCTTGCGCAGTTCGGCCAGCACGATGCTCATCACGTACAGCGCGTAGTCGACGCCGATGCCCACGCCGAGGGCGATCACCGGCAAGGTCGCGACCTTGACGCCCATGCCGAGGCCGACCATCAGCGCCTCGCACAGAATCGAGGTCAGCACCAGCGGCAGCACCGCGCAGACCACCGCGCGCCACGAGCGGAAGGTCACCAGGCACAGCACGATCACCGCGCCGTAGACCCACCAGAGCATGTCGCGGTTGGCCTGCCTGACGACGATGTTGGTCGCCGCCTCGATGCCGGCACTGCCGGCGGCGAGGACAAAGCGCGCCTGTTCGCTGTCGTTCTGCCTGGCAAACGCTTGCACGCTGTCGACCACGCGGGTCAGGGTGTCGGCCTTGTGGTCGGTGAGGTAGGCGTACAGCGTCAGCAGGCTGCAATCATCGTTGTACAGGCCGCGCGGGGCGCCGGCGGTGACCATGTTCAGGGTCGCCTGGTTGTTGACCAGCTCGTACCATTTGGGGCTGCCTTCGGACAGGCCGACCAGCACGCGGCGGTTGAGCAGCGCCAGTGAGTTGGTCGAGTCGACGCCGGTCAGGCCGCGCAGTTGCCAGTCCAACTGGTCGACGCGCTTGAGCGTGTCGTACGCCGAGCAACCACCGGGCGGGGTTTGCACCATCACCGCAAAGACATCGCTGCTGGCGCCGTAATGCTGGGTGATGAAGGCGTTGTCGCGGTTATAACGCGAGTCGGGGCGCAGCTCCGGGGCACCGGCGTCGAGGTCGCCGATCTTCAGGTGCAGGCTCACGGCAAAGCCGCCGACCGCCATCAGCGCCGCGACGACGATGCACAGCGTGGCCCAGCGCCGCTGGGTGAACAGGTCGAGGGCGCGCCACAGCGCCGGCTTTTCTGCCCCGCCCGCCTCGGCTTCTTCGGCACGCAGGCTGCGGCGGGCCGCCACCGGGCTGACGCCGATGTACGACAGCAGCACCGGCAGCAGAATCAGGTTGGTGAAGATCAATACCGCCACGCCCAGGCTGGCAATCACCGCCAGGTCCTGGATCACCGGGATCTTGATGATCATCAGCACCGCAAAGCCCACCGCGTCGCACAGCAGCGCAGTCAGCCCGGCAAAGAACAGCCGGCGAAAGGTAAAGCGCGCCGCCACCAGCCGGTGCATGCCGCGGCCGATGTCCTGCATGATGCCGTTCATTTTCTGCGCGCCGTGGCTCATGCCGATGGCGAACACCAGGAACGGCACCAGCACCGAATACGGGTCCAGTTCAAAGCCCAGTAACGGCAACAGCCCCAGTTGCCAGACCACCGCGACCAGCGAACACACCACAACCAGCGCGGTGCTGCGCAGGCAGCGGGTGTAGCCGTAAAGCACCACGCCGGTGATGACGATGGCGGCGGCGAAAAACAGCAGAATCTGCTTGAGGCCATCGATCAGGTCGCCGACCACCTTGGCAAAACCGGTGATGTGAATGTCCACGCCCTGCCCCTGGTACTTGGCGCGCAGGGCTTCAAGCTCATGGGCCAGGGCGGTGTAGTCCAGCGTCTGCCCGTCCGGGGTCTTGTCCAGCAGCGGCACGTAAATGATGCTTGAGCGCTGGTCGAAGGCGACCAGTTGGCCGATCTCGTTGGAGCGCTCGATATTGCGCTGCAACGCCTGCAGGCTCTGGGCGCCGCCGTCGTAGCCATCGGGAATCACCGGCCCGCCTTCCAGGCCCTCTTCAGTCACGCCGGTCCAGCGCGTCGACGGCGTCCACAGCGATTTCATCGCCGCACGGTCCACGCCCGGCAGCAGGTAAATCTCGTCATTGAGCTGTTGCAGGCTGTGCAGATAGTCCCTGGCGTAGATCGAGCCCTGCGGGTTGGCCACGGCGATGCGCACCGCGTTGCCCAGCCCGGCCAGTTCCTGACGGTGCTGAAGATAGTTGTGAATGAACGGGTGTTCGTTCGGGATCATTTTTTCGAAGCTGGCATTCAGGGTCAGGCGCGTGGCCTGCCAGCCGAGCAACAGGGTGGCCGCCAGGCACAGCAGCAACACCAGTGTGCGGTGGTTGAACAGTGCGCGTTCCAGCAAGGAGCCGGAGGCGCTGTCGAAGTCGTCGAGGCGACCGCTGGACGGTGCCGGGGAAGTCGAAACGTGCATGGGCTCAGTCCGCCGAAGATGAAGAGGAAGAAGGCGCCAGACGGCGTGCGCCGGCCATGCCCACGGTGATCAGCGCGCCATCGGCAGCCTGGGTCACGCCGGTCAGCGGCAGGCCTTCGGACACCGCTTGCGGTTGGGCCGCGAACTCGCCCAGGCCACTGCGCAGCAACAGGCCGGCCTGGTTGGCCAGCAGCAGTTGGTCACCGGTCACGCGAATGGCGTTGAGCGAGGCCGGTACCGGATTGACCAGCGCCTCGAAGCTTTGGCCCTGATCTTTGGAAACGAACAACGTGCCGCGCAGGCCACCGACCAGCAGGCGCCGGTCGGGCAACACGGCCATGCTGAAATAGCTGCCTTCATACGGGCCATCGAGCGCCTCGAAATGCTCGCCGGCGTCAACGGAGCGCAGCAGCAGGCCTTGTTCGCCGGCGATGTACAGGTCGCGGCCCTGACGCGCCATGGCATACAGGTGCAGGCCGCCGGGGTTGGGCAACCGGGCGGTTTGCGACTGCCAGGTGCGCCCGCCATCGGCGGTGGCCAGCGCCAGGCCATAGGCGCCGATCACCAGACCGTGGCTGGCATCGCTGAAACTGACCGCCAGCAGCGGTTTGTCGGCGCCATCGGCCACCAGGCGTTTGGCGGCACTGACGCGCTCGCTGTCAGCGGACGCCTCGGCGGCGCGCAGCTCCACCGCCGCGGCGCGTATACCGTCCAGTTGCAGCGCCCAATGCTCGCCGCCGTCTTCGCTGCGCAACACCACACCGGCGTGACCGACCGCCCAGCCGTTGCGCGCATCGACAAACTGCACGGCGGTCAGGCTGACACTGACCGGCACCGCCATGGCCTGGCGCCAATGCTGACCGTTGTCATCGGACAGCAGCACCACACCGCGCTCGCCGACTGCGACCAGCCGATTACCGGCGCGGGTGACATCCTGCAATACCGCACGCAAGGCTTGCGGCCCTTGCACGGCGGGTTGTTGCAACGCATCCGTGGCGTGCGCTGCAAAGGCTGGCGTCAGGCAGCAACAGGCTGCCAGCAGCCAGCGGGTAAAAATCGTGTTCATCGCACGCCACCTTTTATTTTCTTGTTATGAGGCCAGGTTGATCGCCCCCTGTAGGAGCGCGCTCGCCCGCGACCGGCTGCGTTAGCAGTCGTAAATTTTCAGCGTTTCGAAAATTTCCAATCGTAAAATTTCAGCGTTTCCGAGATTTTGCGAGCGCTACGCACTCGGTCGCGGGCAAGCGCGCTCCTACCGGGGGTTGTGTGTACAACCGGGGGGTTAGCGCACGCCTTCGCCGGCCATGGCGTCGGCGGTGAAGACCGAGTCCTTGAAGGGCGGCACGATGCGGTATTGCTCGTTCTCGCCGGCAAACAGGTCACCGGCAAACCACGCCCCCGAGAGCAGGTCGTAGAAGCCGTTGGTCAGGGTCACGACACCGGGCAAGTCGGGCAGCACCACCGGCGAGGTCCAGACCACTTTCGCCAGTTGCCCACGCGCGTCGTAGCGTTCGCCCAGCACTGCCGCCCAGGTGTCTTCGTCCAGGTAGTAGGTGCTCTTGGGCATCACGTGGCGCTGGCCGTTTTTCAGGGTCGCTTCGACCACCCACACGCGGTGCAGCTCCCAGCGCAACACGTCGGACTTGATGTGGTGGGCATCGAGCAGCGACTCGGCGGTCGATGCGGTGAACACCTTGTTGGCGTTGTAGGGGATGTACATCTCCTTCTTGCCCACCAGTTTCCAGTCGAAACGGTCGATACGGCCGTTGAACACGTACAGTTCGTCGAAGCTCATGACACCAGCGGTGGCCGGGGTCGGCGTGTCGCAGCAGGCATTCGGCAGGCGGCGCACGCGGCGCTGGCCCGGCAGATAGGTCCACACGGCGGCCTTGTCGGCGTTGAGGTTTTCAAGCCCGGTAATGGCTTCGCCGGCGCGCAGTGGCGGGCCGTCGTTGATCATGCGGATCGACCAGAACACGCCCTTCTCGCCCGAGCCGCCCGGCAGGTACCACGGCATTTGCAGGTCGGCGCGCGAGTCGTTGGTGAGCACATGCTTGCCGTCGGCGGTGGTCAGGTACTGGGTGAAGTTGGCCTGCCAGGACGCCCCGCGCCAGCGCAGCAAGTGGTTCCACATGGCTTCGGCGCCGTTCTGCGGAATCGGGAACGGAATGCCGCCCGAGGCGCCTTCGGGCATGGCGCCGGCCGGGCCGTCGACCAGTTTGCCGCCGGTGGCATTGGCAAAGGTGGCGTCGTACACCGCTTGCGGCGCGGCGGCGCTGCGATGGGTCGGGTAAACCTCGACCCGGTAGCTGTCGGGGTACTTCTTGAGCATCGCCTGCACGCCGGGGGTCAGCTTGTCGGCGTATTGCGCCATGTTCTGCGCGGTGATGGTCAGGGTCGGCTTGTCATTGGCGAACGGGTCGCCGCGCTTGCCGCCGGGTTTGTAGGCCGGGTCCGCCTGAGTGTAGCCGCCGGTCCAGGCTGGAATCGTGCCGCTGGCATTGCCGGCGCGCTCGGCGCCCAGCGGCGTCAGGCTGGTTTTCAGCCTGGCGGCGTCTTCGGCAGACACGGCGGCCATTGCGCCATGGGCGAATAACAGGGCAGCGCTCACGGCGCTGAGTATCGAGACGATCTTGTAGGTATGTTTCATCGGGCTGTCCTGGGTCAGAAGCTGCGGCTGACGGTGAAGGCGATGAAGTCGCGGTCTTTGAGCGACTGTTCGAAGGTGTAGTTGTTGCTGGCATCCAGAAAAGTGTTTTGCGGGCCGTAGTAGTGCGTGTAGGTCAGGCCAAGGTTCCAGGTGTTGAGGTAGTTGCCCTTGACCCCGATGTTGAGGTCGCCGCCGTGGTCGGTGCCAAATGCGGTGCCCAATGCCCCGGATGCGCCTTGGGTGTAGCTGGCGCCGACCGGCACCGAGAGGTCTAGGCCCGGGATGAACTGGCGGTACATGGGTTCGTACACCAGGCGCAGGCTGGTCGCGTTGCGGTCGGCATTGGGGTCGAAGGCGTCGCGGTTCTTGCTGACGCTGAGCACGCGGTTCCAGGCGATTTCACCGATAAAGCTGGCTTCGCGGGCAACAAAACTCGGCTCCAGGCTGGCCAGCCACGACAGGTTGGCGTGCAGGGTGCGGCCGGTGGCATACACCGGGTTGTCGCTGTTGTTGATCGCCTCATCGGGTGCCAGCGAGTGCTGGTTGGTCGAGGCCAGTGGCTGGTTCCAGCGCGTCGACAGCTCGCCTGCAACGTTGAAGTTGCCCAGCGTGGTCGAGAAACTGGCGCCCAGTGCCGAGATGTCCTCGGGGTACACCCAGTAGAACTCGCCCGCCTTGCCGGTGACCGGGTTGAGGTTGGCAAAGTCGGTGCGCACGTTGAGCTGCGGCGCCTTGTCGTGGAAGCGGATGGCGTACAGGCCCCAGTCCACGGTTTCGGTGCGCCAACGCAGTTGCAGACCGCCCTGGCCTGAGTCCTTGGCCTTTTTATCCTTGCCGTGATAGAAGGCCAGCGGCTGGCCACCCGGCATCACCGGAGTGCCCACAAACAGCCGTTCGGCACCGTCGCCGAAGAAGTCGTCGTTGGAGAAATAGCTGCCGGCGGCCGGCAGGCGGCTGGCTTCCCAGCTGAACTGGTAGTAAGCGCCGAGCGAGACATCGGGGGTCAGCTGCATCTGCCCGGACATCTGCTGCACCGGGCGAATCAGTTCCTTGAACTGGGTGTTGGGCACCGACAGGCCCTTGACCACATCGATGGGCGCCATGCCGCCGGCGATGCCGTTCATGCCGTAGAACAGGCTTTCGCCCCATTGCATGGCGTAGCGGCCCAGGCGCCCGGACACCGGCATGTCGCCGATCTCGGTCTTGCCGAAGATAAAGGCATCGAGCAATTCGCCCTTGCGCCCGTGCAAGGTGCGGGTGTCGTCGGTGAACTGGTCGTAGCGCACCGAAGTGCTGTTGCTGCGGCTGGGGTCGTTGTTGTCGGTGCCACGGTTATAGGCATCGTCGTACCAGGCCGCACCACTGACCCGCGCGCCGACGTTGCCGTAGGTGATGTCCAGCTCGGACAGCAAGTCGAGGCGGTTTGAAATCAGCCCCTTGCGAAAATTGCGGTCGCCGTCGTCCAGGTTCAGCGAGGTCTGGCCTTCGGTAAGCCGGCTGCTCGGTTCCTGGGTGCGCCAGGCGGCGCTGTATTTCAGGGTATTGTCCCAGCGCACCCGCAGGTCGGGGTTGCCGGTGTCGATTTCAAACGCCTGACTCTGCCCGGCGGTGAGCGCCAGCAGGGTCATGGCCAAGGGTTTGAGCGGCGGCAGCGCGCGCCAGTGTGCACGGTGGTGAGTCAACATCGGGAACACCTCTTTTATTGTTTTTGTACGTGTGTGCGAACACTCAATAGCGGGGTTCAGATCGGCCGGGCGGTGACCTCGAGCATCTGCTTGACCAGGCCGATGCGGTCGAACGACGGGTCGCGCTCGACCTCTTTGGCGCCGGCCAGCAGCGACATCTCGCTGATGTACTTGCAGCGCTCGAAGCGTCGGCCCATGAAGCGCTGCAACTGCGCCTCCAGCGTGCCGCCAGCGGTCAATTCTTCGGCCAGCACCACGGCGTCTTCGATGGCCATGCCGGCGCCCTGCCCCAGGTGCGGCGTGGTGGCGTGGGCGGCATCACCGATCAGCAGCACGCGGCCGCGGTACCAGGGTTCATCGACGAACACCGCTTCCAGCGGCTTGTAGACGACCTCGGCAGAATCGGTGATCTGCTCGCACAACTCGCCGATCAGCCCGCCGAAACCGGCCAGCCGCTCGCGCAGTTCAGCGGCAAGGCCGGCCTGGTCTTTCCACGGGTTGCCGGGCTCATGAGAGGTGGTGAACAGGTACATCAGGTCATCGGCCAGCGGCACCAGGCCGGCGTTGCCGGCCGGTCCCTGATAGTTGGCCAGGTGATCGAGGCCGCCGCTGCGCTTGAAGTTGTAGCGCCACACCGATTGCCCGGTGAACTGCGGCTGATAGCGGTCACCGAAGATCAGGCTGCGCACCCTGGAGAACAGGCCGTCGGCGCCGACCAGCAGGTCGTAACGGCCCTGGCGGCCATCGCTGAACAGCACATCGACGCCCTCGACGTCTTGCGTGAGGCTTTCGATCGAGGTGCCCAGGTGCACCTGGGTGCCCAGTGCGATGGCGGTTTCGCTGAGGACTTTATGCAGCGCCCGGCGTGAGATGCCGACGTTGGCGGGATACTCGGGCCCGGCCAGGCGCTGCCCTGGAATGCGCACCAGTTGCTGGCCGGCGGTGGAGTAGATGGCGACGTCTTCGAAGGCGAAGGCCGCATCGAGGTAGGCGTCGAGCAGGCCCAGGCGGTGCATTTCACGCACCACGTTGCTTTGCTGGATGATACCGACGCCGTAGACCGTCCATTCGGTCTTGAGCTCGACCAGCTCGACTGCAATTCCCTTGCGGCGCAGGGCAATGGCGGCGCACAGCCCACCGATCCCGCCGCCGACGATCAACACGTTGCTCACCGTATTCATGGCATTTTTCCGTTTTGTTCTTGTTATTTCCGCACCTGAGGTGCGGGCCTTCCTGTGCCTGGGCACAGCTTCCCGGTGTGGCCGGGCTTTTACCAATCGTGTCAATGGATGCGAGCTATCGCGTGGCGCGATACCTCAGTCGCCCAGTAGCGCCAGTGGCACTAGCAGCCAGCCGTCCTGCTCTTGATGCGGCAAAGCCCGCAAGGCCTGGCCCAGACAGGGCCCGTACACGCATTCGCCGGTGTCCGGACGAAAGCGGGCGTTGTGGGCGTAACACACCACCCACTGGCCATCGGCGCTGAGAAAACGGTCCTTGCGGTATTCCAGCGGCGTGTGCAGGTGCGGGCACTGGTTCAAAAACACCCGCACGCTGCCGGCATGGCGAACGGCAAACAGGCTGTCGGCGCCGCGCCCTTGCGGGTCGAAGCCGCGCGCCTGGCCCTCCATCACCTCATCGAGCCGGCACAGCCTTGCGCACGCCACCGCTTAATCCTTTTTCGGTGGCGGGCCGCCGGGCGCCCATTTTTCCCGCGAGGTAAACAGGAACAACTGCGAGTTGTCCGCCGACATCGGCGCCTGGCGTGCGGCCCATTCATCGTCATGGCGGTCCATGTCGGCGTCGTATTCGATGTGGCAGCCCAGCGGCGAGTTGAAATACCAGAACCAATTGGAACCGAGCATGTGCCGGCCCGGCCCCCAGAAACTGGTCCAGCCCTTGTGCTGGAAGCGTGTGCCGGCGAGCAGCACTTCGGTGCCGCTGCCCATATGAAAGGTGAAGTGCTCGCAGCCCTGCATGTGCGGCGGGGTCTGGATCATGAACAGGCAGTGATGGTCGTCCATGCCGGCGGTGCGCATGAACGGCCCGACGCCGATAAAGCTGTCGGTGGTGACAAAGCCCAGCCGGTCGCGATAGAAGGCCTCGCCCTTGGCCGCATCGGGGACGAAATACACCACGTGCGACAGCGTACGCGGCAGCGCCTGCATGTCGGCGGTGATGCCCAACTGGTTGAGCGGGCGCTGCGGCTCGCTGCCGGGCGCGTTGGTCAGATCGGCCGGGGCCTCATAAGGGTGGCGGCAGGTGACCTGAAAGGCAATGGCAAACCCCAGGTCGTCGACGCTGTGCAGCACGCCGTCGGCATCGCGGCGCACGTCGCGGTCGCGGCCCAGTTCGTCGGCGATGGCATCGAGGTCGCTGCTGGAGGCCACGCCATAGACCGTTTCACGCAGCGACGGCGTTGGCCCCAACGCCGGTGGCAGTTCGGGGTCCTGGCCGTGACGGATGACGATCGCGGTGCCGTCGAGGGCTTCGAAACGCCCGCCGTCGGCGTCCAGGTGGGTGGCGTTCAAGCCGTAGTCGCGCAGGCAAGCGGCGCAGGCCTGGATATCGTCGACGCCGAAGATCAGGGCATCAAGGCCAAGGATGTTCATGGCAGGCACTCCATTTGATTTGTTATCGAGTTGCCGCGCAGGTTGATGGCAGGCATGGCCGGCTGACTAATCGCGTGTAGGGATGTGAGGCATCGGCAATCGCGATACCTGAGGGCGGGTCCATGACAGCGGGCGTTTACCGGCCAGTGCCGCTGTAGCGGGATTGACGTATCGCGAAGGCCGGGACAAGGTATCGACAAAATAACTACAAGAACCCTGAGGTATCACCGTGCGCTTCAACCACCTGGACTTGAACCTGTTGGTCGCCCTGGATGTGCTGCTTGAAGAGCAGAACATCACCCGCGCCGCCGAACGCCTGCACATGACTCAATCGGCCACCAGTGGCGTACTGGGCCGCTTGCGAAACTTTTTCGAAGATGAGTTGCTGGTGCAGGTCGGGCGCAAGATGCAGCCCACGCCATATGCGCTGGAGCTGGCGGCGCCGGTGCGCGAAGTGCTGCTGACCATCCGCTCCTCGATCACCGCCAAGCCGGTGTTCGATCCGGCCAGCAGCAAACGCCACTTTCGCCTGGTGACCTCCGATTACCTGATCAGCGTGCTGTTCGCCCAGGTGATCCAGAAGATTCACCATCAAGCGCCTTTCATTACCTTCGAAATGCTCAGCCCCGGTGACAGCGGCGCCGAACTGCTGCTGCGCGGCGAGGTGGACATGATGATCGCGCCGGAGCGCTACATCATCGAGGGTCACCCGGCGCAGTTGCTGTTCGAGGAAGAACATGTGTGCGTGGTCTGGCGCGACAACCCGGAAGTCGGCGAGAGCCTGACCATGGAGCAGTACATGCAGATGGGCCACATTTCCGTGGGTTTCGGGCGTAACCGGCACCTGAGCATCGAGGACTGGTTCATGAACCAGTACAACTTCAATCGCCGCCTGGAAGTGATCACCAACGACTTCAATACCCTGCCGCAATTGCTGGTCGGCACCCACCGCGTGGCGACCATGCACCGGCGCCTGGCCGAACTGTACGCGCGCTATCTGCCGCTGCGGATCTTGCCGGCACCGGTGAAGATTCCGGTGATGCACGAATACATGCTCTGGCACCGAAGCATGGAAGGCGACCCGATGCACCGCTGGCTGCGCGAGCGGATTCGCGAGTTTATCCAGCGCGTCGACCAGCCCGCCGAGGCCTTGCGCGCGGTGGGATGAATCAAGGCCCGGCCATCGCGTTTGGCGATACCTCGCATCCTCCGTCGCGATTGGCCAGATATTGCCCTGCCTGCGTACCTTCACCGGGTACGCGTCCTGCCTGTTGATGGACGCCGGATCTTTCGACCGCACAAGGACAATAAAAAATGTTCCGTTACTTCCCCACTAACTACGTCTGGAATCTCTCGGTGGACCTGGCCATCGAAATGGGCGCCCGCATGGGCGAGATCGAGCAGATGTGCGCGCCGCTGCAAGAGGCCGCCAAACAGCCCGACGCCGCCGGCACCCGGGCGTTTCGCGAGACCTGGGCGAAGATGGCCGACAAGCTGTGCGGCCTGGCCGAAGAGGACCAGGCGGCCGGTCGCCTGTTGTCGGCCGGTGAGAAATACAACCGCGCCGCCACCTATTACCTGACCTGCGAACGCCTGCAAGCCCATGGCGCGCCAGGCCGCGAGGCGTTGTACCAGCGTTTTATCGAGACCTTCGCCCAGGGCATCGCGCTGTCGAACGAGAACTGCCAGCGCGTCGAGATTCCATATGAGGGCACGCACCTGAGCGGCCTGTATGTGCGCGCCGAGGGCGTGGACGGACCGGCGCCACTGCTGGTGCAGGTCAATGGCCTGGACTCGACCAAAGAGATGAAATACCGCGTGGGCCTGCCGGCATGGCTGGCGAAACGCGGCGTGTCGTCGTTGATCATCGACCAGCCCGGCACCGGCGAAGCCCTGCGCCTGCATAACCTGACCGCCCGCTACGACAGCGAACACTGGGCCAGCCGCGTGGTGGACTGGCTGGAAACCCGTGAAGAGGTCGACGCCAAGCGCATCGGCATGGAGGGTGTGTCACTGGGCGGCTATTACTGCCCGCGCGCCGTGGCCTTCGAGCCGCGTTTTGCCTGCGGCGTGGTGTGGGGCGCCAACCATGACTGGCGCGACGTGCAGAAACGCCGCCTGGAAAAGGAAGGCGATTTCCCGGTGCCGCATTACTGGGCCCACGTGTGCTGGGTGTGGGGCGCCAGTGATGTCGACGAGTTCATGGGCATTGCCGAAAACGTACACCTCGATGGCGTGCTCGACCGCATCAAGGTGCCGTTCCTGGTGACCCACGGCGAAAAGGACTCGCAGATCCCGCTCAAGTGGGCGCATCGCACCTATGAGCAACTGGTCAACAGCCCGAAACGCGAGCTGAAGATCTTCACCGAACGCGAAGGCGGCGTGCAGCACTCCAGCTTCGATAACAGCATCAACGCCGGGCATTTTATTGCCGACTGGGTGGCTGAAACGCTGGGTGGCCGCACGCGCTGACCAGCTGTCAGGTATAAACCCGGTCCAGCCGATGCTGATGGGTGTCGAACTGATCGAGCACATCCTGGGTGATCTGTTCTTCGGTAAAGCCCATCAGGTCGTATTCCTGGCTGCCGTTGTACAGGTACACCTCGGCGCGGTAGAAACGCCGGCGCACTTCGTTGTCGCCTTCAGCGGTGACATCGTCGGGCGCAGCCAGGTAGCCGTCCAGGCTGACTTCATAAACGAAGGGGTTGCCTTCGTCCATTTCGATGCGCAACCCCATCATCGAGCGTGACTGGCCGACCCGGCTCAGCACCTCGAAGCCCCTGCCCTGCAACTGCGTTACGGCCTGCTTGAGCGCGGGGCTGACGTGCTGGTCCATGAAACGCTGCGCGGTGGCCTGGTTGGGTTGCAGGTCGAGCTGGCTCAAGCGTTCGGCAAAACCGCGACGGCCGCGAGCCGCCAGTTCTGCGTGGGTCTGCTCCAGCAACTGGTCCTGGCGCATGGCCTTGTACAGGCCGTACATGAACACCGCCAATACCAGGGAAAACGGCAGGCCGGCGAGCACCACCATGGTCTGCATGGCTTCGAAGTTACCGGCGAACAACAGCCCGATGGTCACCAGGGTGATGATTGCCGACCAGACAATGCGCATCCAGTGCGGTGCGTCCTGATCGACATCGCCGCCCTTGCACGACAGGTTGGCCATCATCACCGCACCGGAGTCGGCCGGGGTCAGGAACAGCACAAAGCCGACGAAGATCGCTACGCCCACGACGATTTTGGCGCCGGGATAGGACTCGAGCAGTTTGTAGATCGACATCGACGGCTGTTCAACCGCGATTCGACCCAGTTCGGTTGCGCCTGAATTGATCACCAGATCCAGCGCGGTATTGCCGAAGATCGACAGCCAGGCCAGGGTGAAGCCCAGCGGAATCAGCAACACGCCGGCGACCAGTTCGCGCACCGTGCGGCCACGGGAAATACGCGCGATGAACATGCCCACGAACGGGCCCCAGGAAATCCACCACGCCCAATAGAACACGGTCCACAGGCCCAGCCAGCGCTCGGATTTGGCCGGCGTGTTTTCGTACCCGTACAGGTCGAAGGTCTTGAGTATGACGCCGTCGAGGTAATCGCCAATGTTCTGCACGAAGCCATTGAGCAAATGCAGGGTCGGACCGTTGAACAGCACGAACAGCAGCAGGCCGCTGAACAGCACGATGTTCAGGTTCGACAGGCGGCGAATGCCGTTCTCGACGCCGGACACCGCAGCGATGGTCGCCACCGTGCTCATGACCAGAATGACAATCAGCAGATTGGTGTTGTTGTGCTCGATGCCGAACAGGTACTCAAGCCCGGACGCCACCTGCATGGCACCGATACCGAGGTTGGTGACCAGGCCCAGCAGGGTCACGAACATGCCGAAGATGTCCACCGTGTTGCCGGCCAGGCCTTTGACCCAGCGCTCGCCCATCAGTGGGTACAGCGCCGAACGCAAGGCCAGCGGCTGGTTGTGGCGGTAGGCGAAATACGCCACCGACAGCCCGACCAGCGCATAAATCGCCCAGCCGTGCAGGCCCCAGTGCAGGAAGGTCAACTGCAGGCCCTGGCGTGCCGATTCCAGGCTGGCCGGCGCGCCTTGTGGCGGATTGAAATAGTGGTCCAGCGGCTCGGAAGCGCCGAAATACAGCAGCGAAATGCCGATGCCGGAGGAGAACAGCATGCCGGCCCAGGCGCCGTAGCTGAAGTCGGGGCGGTCGTCCTTGCTGCCCAGCTTGAGCTTGCCGAACGAGGTGAAGGCAATGCCGATGACGAAGACCAGATAGGCGCCGATCATCAGCATGTAGTACCAGCCGAAACTTCGCGACAGCCATGCCTGGGCCTGGCTCAGGACGCGACCGGCGGCTTCGGGGACAGCGATCAGCAGGGCAGTCAGCAACAGCACCAACAGCGCCGAGGTGAAAAACACAACGCGGTTGACGGTCGGCTTCTCGGTGGAAGCCTTTATCAGGGAGGCAGAACTCATTGCACGCATGCTCCAAAGGCAGAGCGATAGAAAAGAGAGCAGGCCTGTTTTTCAAGCCTGCAGCCTGTGTGTCAGCACCGATCAGTGTGTGGGCGTCAGGCAACGCCGGGGGCTCGTCTCTCTGTGGAGCTTTGGCACAAAAGTGCATGAACCCTTGCCCAGATGTAACGAAAAAGCGCGAACGTCTTTCGTCATGTTCTGTCACAAACCTTACAGGACGCCTTTCTACACGCCCCTGACTGGTCCGAAAACCTGTCAAGGGTGGCAGATTGTCGCAGAGCTTATTCTTTACTGATTGAGCGTTCAACATAAATAAAGTAGGCTAGTTTTAGTCCACCTATGCACTTGCGAGAACCCTATGGCCCGTTTTGAAACGCAAAAACTCTATATCGATGGCGGTTACGTTGACGCCAGCGGCACAGAAACCTTTGACGCTATCAACCCTGCCACCGGCGAAGTGCTGGCCAAGGTCCAGCGCGCCACCGCGGCTGACGTGGAGCGTGCCGTCAAGAGCGCAGAGAAAGGCCAGAAAGTCTGGGCAGCCATGACCGCTGTCGAGCGCTCGCGCATTCTGCGTCGCGCCGTCGATATCCTGCGCGAGCGCAACGATGAGCTGGCGCAACTGGAAACCCTCGACACCGGCAAGGCGTATTCGGAAACCCGTTATGTCGACGTCGTCACCGGCGCCGATGTGCTGGAGTATTACGCAGGCCTGGCCGTCGCCATCGAAGGCGAGCAGATTCCGCTGCGCGACACCTCGTTTGTCTACACCCGCCGCGAACCGCTGGGCATCACCGCCGGCATCGGCGCGTGGAACTACCCGATCCAGATCGCCCTGTGGAAATCGGCCCCTGCCCTGGCGGCCGGCAACGCAATGATCTTCAAGCCGAGTGAAGTCACCTCGCTGACCACCCTTAAACTGGCGGAAATCTTCACCGCCGCTGGCCTGCCCGATGGCGTGTTCAACGTGCTGACCGGCAGCGGCCGCGATGTGGGCAGCGCCCTGACCGAACACCCGCAGATCGAGAAAATCTCGTTCACCGGTGGCACCAGCACCGGCAAGAAAGTCATGGCCAGCGCTTCGGGTTCCAGCCTCAAGGAAGTGACCATGGAACTGGGCGGCAAGTCGCCGCTGATCATTTTCGACGATGCCGACCTGGATAAGGCCGCCGACATTGCGATGATGGCCAACTTCTACAGCTCCGGCCAGGTGTGCACCAACGGCACCCGCGTGTTCATTCCGAACGCGCTGAAAGAAGCCTTCGAGGCCAAGGTTCTGGAGCGCGTCAAGCGCATCCGCATTGGCGACCCGACTGACGAAAACATCAACTTCGGCCCGCTGGTGAGCTTCGCGCACATGGAAAGCGTGCTGGGCTACATCGCCAAGGGCAAGGAAGAAGGCGCGCGCCTGCTGCACGGCGGCGAACGCCTGACCGAAGGCGCACTGGCGCAAGGCGCTTATGTCGCACCGACCGTATTCACCGACTGCACCGATGAAATGACCATCGTGCGCGAGGAGATCTTTGGCCCGGTGATGAGCATCCTCGGCTACGACACTGAAGAAGAAGTCATCCGCCGCGCCAACGACACCGACTACGGCCTGGCTGCCGGTATCGTCACCGAAAACCTGACCCGCGCCCACCGTGTGATTCACCAGCTTGAAGCCGGTATCTGCTGGATCAACACCTGGGGCGAATCGGCTGCCTCCATGCCGGTCGGTGGCTACAAGCAATCGGGCGTCGGTCGTGAGAACGGCCTTGTGTCGCTGGCCCAATACACCCGGGTCAAATCGATCCAGGTCGAACTGGGCGACTACGCCTCCGTCTTCTAGGAAGACGGCAGCTACACGCTTCGAGCTGCAAGCCGCACGTTAAAAACTGCGGTGTTGCGGCCATCATGAATTTCTGGAGTTCCGCCGAACTGCTTGCAGCTTGAAACTTATAGCTTGCAGCTCATGGCGGGGCTCCGACAGGAGTCCTGCCATGTCAGAGTTCGATTACATCATCATTGGTGCCGGTTCCGCCGGTAACACCCTCGCCACGCGCCTGACCGAAGATCCGGGCGTCACTGTCTTGCTGCTGGAGGCCGGTGGCCCGGACTATCGTCTGGATTTCCGTACCCAGATGCCGGCCGCCCTCGCCTTCCCGCTGCAAGGCCGTCGCTACAACTGGGCTTATGAGACCGATCCCGAGCCGCACATGAACAACCGCCGCATGGAGTGCGGTCGCGGTAAAGGCCTGGGCGGTTCTTCGCTGATCAACGGCATGTGCTACATCCGTGGCAACGCCATGGATTTCGACGGCTGGGCCAAACTGCCGGGTCTGGAAGACTGGACCTACCCGGACTGCCTGCCGTATTTCCGCAAGGCCGAAACCCGCGACATCGGCGCCAACGACTGGCACGGCGGCCAGGGCCCGGTGAGCGTTACCACGCCCAAAGCCAACAACAACCCATTGTTCGCGGCCATGGTCGAGGCCGGCGTGCAAGCCGGTTACCCGCGCACCGACGACCTTAACGGTTATCAGCAGGAAGGTTTTGGTCCGATGGACCGCACCGTCACGCCAAACGGCCGACGTGCCAGCACCGCGCGCGGCTATCTCGATACCGCCAAGCAGCGCGATACCCTGACCATCGTGACTCACGCCACCACCGACCGCATTGTCTTCGAAGGCAAGCGCGCCGTGGGCGTCAGCTATCTGGTCGGCAACTCGACCACGCCTGTGCAAGCCAAAGCGCGCAAGGAAGTGCTGCTCAGCGCCGGCGCCATCGCCTCGCCGCAGATTCTGCAACGCTCCGGTGTCGGCCCTGCCGAACTGCTGAAAAAGCACAATGTGCCGCTGGTCCACGACCTGCCTGGCGTCGGTGAAAACCTGCAGGACCACCTGGAGGTGTACATCCAGTACGCCTGCACAAAACCTGTGTCGTTGTACCCGTCGCTGTTGTGGTGGAACCAGCCGGCCATCGGTGCCGAATGGCTGTTCAACGGCACCGGTATCGGCGCCAGCAACCAGTTCGAAGCGGGCGGTTTTATCCGCTCACGCCCTGAGTTTGAGTGGCCGAACATCCAGTACCACTTCCTGCCGGTGGCGATCAATTACAACGGCAGCAAGGGCGTTCAGGAGCACGGCTTCCAGGCGCACGTGGGCTCGATGCGCTCGCCAAGCCGTGGCCGGGTGCAGATCAAGTCCAGGGATCCGCACGAGCACCCAAGCATCCTGTTCAACTACATGGCCAGTGAGCAGGACTGGCAGGAGTTTCGCGACGGTATTCGCATTACCCGCGAAATCATGGCCCAGCCGGCGCTGGACCCGTATCGCGGCCGCGAAATCAGCCCGGGCCTGGACGCTGTGACCGACGAACAACTCGACGCCTTTGTGCGTGAACACGCCGAAACCGCCTACCACCCATCGTGCTCGTGCAAGATGGGCACCGACCCGCTGGCCGTGGTCGACGGCCAGGGCCGTGTGCATGGCATGGAAGGACTGCGTGTCGTGGATGCGTCGATCATGCCGGAGATCATCACCGGTAACCTCAACGCCACCACCATCATGATCGCCGAGAAGATCGCCGACCGCATTCGCAACCGCGACGCCCTGCCGCGCAGCAATGCCAAGTACTTCAAGGCCAATGGCGCCCCGGTACGCCGCGCCCCGATGCGCCAGACCGAGCACACCAAAGGCCTGGCGGCATCGCAAGTGCTGCCGGTACAGGCAGCGCCTGAGCCGGTCGCTCACTGAGGTCATGTGCGATCTGCACAAGACAGCGCTGTGTCTTTGACATAGCGCTGTCGCTCAGCCAGCGCTGGAGCGATGCGCGGGCCGTGGCAGGCCCAGATGCTCACGCAGCGTATGCCCGCTGTACTGCTCGCGAAACAGCCCGTGCTTGCGCAGGATCGGCAGCACGCCCTCGACAAACGCATCAAGCCCCTCAGGAAAATGCGCTGGCATCAGGTTGAAGCCATCAGCGGCTTCACCCTCGAACCAGGCAATCATTTCATCGGCGACCCGCTGCGCCGTGCCCACCACAATGCGATGACCGCGTGCGCCAGCCGCCAGGTGGCAGACCTGACGCAGGGTCAGGCCGTCCTTGTGGCTCATGTCCAGCAGCAGTTGCGCGCGGCTTTTCATGTTTTGCGGCAACGGCAGATCGGGTAACGGCTGATCCAGATCGAAGCCGCGCACGTCATGCCCCAAGCGGTCACTCACCAGCGCCAGCGCGGCGTCCAGGTCATTCCATTGTTGCAGGCGTTCGAAGTGCGCCAGCGCTTCGTCCTGGGTGCGGCCAATGATCGGCATGATGCCGGGCATCACCAGGCAATGGCCGGGATCGCGGCCATGCTCGACGACTTGACGCTTGAGGTCGGCATAAAACTGCTGGGCGCTGGGCAGGTCTTGTTGCGCGGTGAACACCACTTCGGCAATGCGCGAGGCCAGCGCCATGCCCGGCCCCGACGAGCCGGCCTGCACCAGCACCGGATGGCCTTGCGGGCTGCGGGTCAGGTTCAAGGGGCCGGCAATGTTGAAGAACTCGCCCTGATGATCGAGGCGATGCATCTTGCCGCTGTCCAGGTACACGCCGGTTTCGGCATTGCGCACATAGGCGTCGTCTTCAAAGCTGTCCCACAGCCCGCGCACCACATCGACGAACTCCTCGGCCACGGCATAGCGCTGCTCGTGGTCGGGGTGATTGCCGAGGGTGAAATTGGCCGCGCTGTCGTAGCCGGTGGTGACCACGTTCCAGGCCACGCGGCCATTGGAAATATGATCCAGCGTGCCGAACTGGCGCGCCACGGTGTAGGGCTCGCCATAGGTGGTCGAGGCGGTGGCGACCAGGCCGATGCGTTCGGTCACTGTGGCCAGTGCGCCAAGCAGGGTCAGCGGCTCGAAGCGCACGATCATCGACGGCGGTTCTTGTGGGCCGGTGACCAGCTTGTCGCCGAAAAATACCAGGTCGAAACACGCACGCTCGGCGCTCTCGGTGAGCCTGCGCACCAGGGCAAAGTTCTCACTGCCGCTTTGCGCGCCAGGGTAGCGCCAGCCCGAAGCGTGGTGGCCGGCAGCCTGGATAAACAGGCCCAGGCGCATCTGTTGCTGTGTACGACTCATTTATACCCACACTGAATTTGTTGGTTTTTTGTTACAAGATATGAACATTAGCTTATTCGTATTCCGTCTTTTTAACATTTTGTTACCGCACCTACACTCCCCTTCACCCAATAATGGGATCCAAAACGGGCGCTCCCAGCGCTAAGGACAATGACTATGCACGCACGGATAACGACTGATGAGCAACGCTGCCCGAACGTTTCTTGCACCTCTGCCCACCGCCGGGTTGCTGATTGCCGCTAGTGCTTTAAGCAGCCTGGTTCAGGCTGACGACACCCTCGACACCGTGCTGGTGACCGGCCTTCGTGGCAACCAGCAACGCACCCTGACCGACAGCCCGGTCCCGATCGACGTTTACACCAGCGAACAGCTCACCGCCACCGGCAAGAGCGGCCTCAAGGAAATCCTCGCCCGCCTGATCCCCTCGTTCAACGTGCCGACCTTCAACGGCGGCGGCACCGGTTTTGTCGTGCGCGGCATCAGCATGCGTGGCCTGGGCGGCGATCAGGTGTTGATTCTGGTCAACGGCAAGCGCCGGCATAACACCGCGATGATCAACAACAATGCGCGGGTCGGCAACGCCTCGACGCCGGTCGACCTCGACCTGATTCCTACCGCCGCCGTGGAGCGCATCGAAGTGCTGCGCGATGGCGCCGCCGCCCAATACGGCTCGGACGCCATTGCCGGGGTGATCAATATCATCCTCAAGCGCAATGCCGACGGCGTGACCTCCGAGACCTCGCTGGGCCAGAACTACAACGGCGACGGCACCACCGGCCATGAAGCGGCCAACGTGGGGACGGCGCTGGGCGATGGCGGCTTTTTCAACCTGTCGTTCGATGCCAAGGCCCAGGAGCCGTGGATTCGCGATTCGGCCGCCTCCGGCCAGTTGTACTTCAACCAGCCCGACGGCTCGCCCGACCCGCGCGAAAGCAACCGCCATGGCTGGGGCAACGAATATGGCCTGGGCCGCGACCGCACCACCAGCCTGGCCTACAACCTGGAAGTGCCGCTGCCAAACGATGTGACCCTGTACTCGTTCTCGACCTTGAGCTATCGCAACAGCAACAAGGACCTGGGGCATCGCAAGCCCACCGATATCACCAGCCTGGCCGGTGTCGACGGCGCGCCGTATGGCGATGGCGGCCAGGCGCGGCGCGAGATCGAAGAGCTCGACTACCAGGCCACCGCCGGGCTCAAGGGCGAAGTGGCCGGCTGGGACTGGGATGTCAGCAGCAGCTATGGCCGCGACAAGGCGCGGCTGTACACCGACAACAACGTCAACATTTCCAACGGCCCGGACTTCAGCCAGCACCGCTTTCATCTGGCCAACGAAATCTTCGATCAGTGGACCACCAACCTCGACTTCACCCGTGCGCTGGACATCGGCTGGAGCAGCCCGCTGCAAACCTCGGCCGGTGTCGAATACCGCTGGGAGGAGTTCACCCTGCAAGCCGGCGAGCCCGACTCGTACAACCAGGGCAGTTATGTAATCCCGACCGGGCCGTTCGCCGGGCGAGTGCCCGACCCTGGCCTGTTCTCGGTGGCCGGCACCAGCCCGGACGATGCCGGCAGCGCCGAGCGCCAGAACGTCGCGGCCTATTTCGACCTGGGCCTGGATGTGACCAGCAACTGGTACGTGGGCGCCGCGGTACGCCATGAGAAGTACAACCAGGGCATCGGTGAGACCACCAGCGGCAAGCTGACCACCCGCTATGAGTTTGTGCCGGGCTATGCGCTGCGCGCAGGCGTCAGCAAGGGCTTTCGTGCCCCGTCGCTGGCGCAGAATCAGTTTTCGGCGACCAGCAGCATCACCCAGTTCGGCGTCGGTGGCGTGACCAGCGTGGCCCGCACCCGGCAGATGCGCCCCGATTCAGCGGAAGCCATCGCGTTGGGCGCCACCTCGCTGGAGCCTGAAACCTCCCTCAGTTACAGCCTGGGCCTGACCGCTGAACCTTTGGAGCGCCTGCGCCTGACCGCCGACTGGTACCTGATCGACATCGACGACCGCATCCTGCAAACCGGCGTGCTCAGCGGCGCTGCCGTGTCGAACATCCTCACCGCCAACGGCCTGCCGCCGAACCTGGCCGGCCAGTATTACGCCAATGCCGCCGACACCCGCACCCAGGGCGTCGATCTGGTGGCCGAATACAGCCTGGCGTTGCAGCAATACGGGCAGGCGAAATTCAGCCTGGCCTATAACCACAACCGCAACACCATTCGCGGCCTTGCCGCCAACCCCAGTCAGTTGTCCAGCCTGGGCAGCGGTTATGTGCTGTTCGACCGCCAGCAACAGATCGACCTGACCAAGGCCACGCCCAAGGACAAGTGGATCGCCTCGACCCACTACCGGCTCGACCGCTGGAACGTCAACCTGGCCCTGACCCGTTATGGCCAGTACACCGAAGGCTCGAATATCCCGGATAACGATCGCACCTACAGCGCCAAGTGGATCACCGACCTCGATGTCGCCTATGACGTCACCGACAACCTCACCGTGGCCCTGGGCGCCAATAACCTGTTCGATGTGTACCCGGACAAGAAAGGCATCAAGACCTGGGCCGGCACATACGAGTACGGCATGTTCTCGCCGTACGGGTTTGCCGGTGGCTATTACTACGGCCGTGTGAGCGTGGCGTTTTGAGCCGGGGCAAGCCTGTGCAGGCCATGCTGCTGCTCGCGTTGCTGGGGCTGGGCTGCACAATCCAGGTCCAGGCGCAGACCACCTTGCGCGTCGGCAGCCAGAAGGCGTCGCTCAAAGTGCTGTTGCAGGCAGCCGGCGAACTGCAAGGCTTGCCCTACGCGGTCGAGTTTTCATCGTTCCCTTCGGCGCCGCCGATTGCCGAGGCCCTGAGCCTGAACGCCATCGATATCGGCGCGCTGGGCGAGGCGCCGTTTATCTTCGCCGTGGCCGCAAAAGCGCCGATCAAGACCGTGGCGGTGATCAAGCTGCAAGTGACGCCGACCATGGTGGCGCTGGTGGTCAGGCCCGATTCGCCGCTCAAGACCGCGGCGGATCTCAAGGGTCAGCGCATCACCACCACACGCGGCTCGATCGGTCATTTTCTGGCGTTGGCGCTGTTGCGCCAGGCCGGGCTGCACGGCAGTGATGCGCAGTTCATTTTCCTGCAACCGGGGGAATCGCGGGTGTTGCTGGCCAATGGCGGTGCGGATGTGTGGGCGACCTGGGACCCGTACACCACCATGGCCCGCCTGCAAGACCAGACCCGCGTACTGGCCAGTGGCGAGAAGCTGTTTGGCGGCAATGTGCTGATCGTCGCCGGCCAACGCGCCATCGATGAAAAGAGCGAGGCGCTGCGCGATCTGCTGACCCGCATCGAGCGCGCCTACCAGTGGGCCAACCGCAACGTGGACGCCTACGCCGGACAACTCGCCGCCTCCACCGGGCTGCCGGTCGAGTTTCACCGCGTTTCAACCCTGGAATCCAGGCCGCAACGCATCGCCATCGATGCGACGGTTATCGACCAGTTGCAACACAGCGCCGACCTGTACCGCGATGAAGGAATCATCCGCCAGGGCATCGACGCCAACGCGTACTACGACACCCGTTTCGATCATTGAGCCCGGCCTGTGCGTGTCTGCCGTGGGGCTCGTTTTACTGCCAGGAGGTAAGTAATGCTCGCAACCGTTGCTGCCGGGGAATTGTCCTCGGGCCACATTCATCAACTGCTCGATCACGACATCTACGGTATCCGCATACCCGATTTCGTCAGTTCCCAAAGCCTGGATGCCGCACGCAAGCATCTGTTCGATCACCCGCAACGGGGCTCGCTGGGCCAAGCCCGCGAGTTCACCCGGCTGGGCATCGCCTATGCCGAAATCAAGAGCGACGAGGTGCGCAGCGCCTATCACCAGGCGGCGCGCGGCAATATCAACCGGGTGCGCGATGCCTTTCGCCCTTACCTGTCGCCCATCGACGACCTGCGCCTGAAGCTCGATGAGGTCTGGCCTCGCGGCGCGCACCTGCTCGATGTCGACGGCGAAAAGTGCTTCACCGGCGTCACCCGTTACCAGGAACCGGACATCGACCTGTGCCCGCACATCGACAAGCTGGAGTGGAATCTGCCGGCGCACTTGCAGGTCAGCCTGCAAGCGCAACTGTCGGCGAACATTTACCTGCATGTGCCCGAGCACGGCGGCGAGCTGGAGGTGTGGAACACCCGCCCCAGCGAGGACGAATACCAGCGCCTGAAAAGCGACCGCCATTACGGCATCGATCGCGACCGGCTGCGCCCGGCCGATTTCACCACCCGCCCCGAAGACGGCGACCTGATCATCATCAACCCGCGTTTCATCCACGCGGTTCGTCCCGTGCAACACACGCCGCGAATCACCCTGTCGAGCTTCATCGGTTATTTCGGCGAGCAATCCCCCTTGATCTACTGGAGTTGAGCATGAGCGCTATTTATAAAGCGGCATTTGAAACGGACCTTCAACATGACTATCGCGGCAAGCACGCCTTGCTGCTGATCAGCGTCGGCCAGGACTACCACGAAGGCGGCAAATTCGAAGCCACCATCGACCTGATCAACCGTCAGGGCTTTGCCTCAACCACCATTGCCGTGGCCGATATTCTGCAACGCCACAACCTCAGCAACTACAGCTATGAAGAGGTGTACCGGGTCAGCAGCGAGTCGGGCGAACAATGGCTGGCGCGCAACCAGGCCGCGATCAACAGGCTGGCCAGTGTCACGCGCATCCTGCGCTGGGAAGAATGCCTGCTCGACAGCGGCTACCGGCCGTTGCTGGACCGGGTGCAGTTCGAGTACGAAAACAATCGCGACTACCGCGACGAGGTCAACGCCACCATCGGCCTGTTTCTCGACCGCCTGCACAAACGCAACCCCGAGGCCGACCTGGACGAAGCGCGCACCCGCTGCCTGAATTACCTGATCGAGGAATGCCCGATCATCATGCCGCTGTGGGCCTCGCAAGGGATCGACTTTGTGGTTTACCCGCAACCGATGACCCGCGCCATGGCCGCCACCCGCCGGCACTTTGTCGAGCCGCACTACCCGGACCACGCCCGGTGGCTGTCGCTGAAATTCAAGAAACGCGCCGCGGTGGCCGAGCAACCGCTGCATGGCAACGCACACCCCGTCTGGGCCAGGGCTGCTTTCGCGGTGTAACTGCCTTCCCCCCCGTAGGAGCGCGCTTGCCCGCGACCGAGTGCGTAGCGCTCGCAAAATCTCGGAAACGCTGAAAATTTACGACTGCTAACGCAGCCGGTCGCGGGCAAGCGCGCTCCTACAAAGGGCCGTGTTGCTTTGGCAGAATTTGTTACCACAGGAGATGTTCATGACGGTTTCTCGTAAATGGTGGGCCTTGGGCGGTGTCAGCATCGCCAGCTTTCTGGGCTGTGTCGATTTCACCATCGTCAACACCGCACTGCCGGCGCTGCAAAGTGAGTTGCAGGCGCCGGTCGATCATCTGCAATGGGTGATCAATGCGTTTTTGCTGGCGATGTCCAGTTTCATGGTGCTGGCCGGGCGGCTGGCCGATCTGTACGGGCGCAAGCGGGTGTTGTCGCTGGGCTTGATTGTCTTCGGCCTGGCGTCGCTGGGCGCAGGGTTAGTCAGTAATCTGGAGGCGCTGGTGGTTGCGCGGGTGCTGCAAGGGCTGGCCTGTGCGGTGCTGTATACCGCCTCGGGCGCCATCGTGGCCCAGGCTTTTGCGCCCGAAGAACAAGGCAAGGCCTTCGGCGTGCTGTTCGGTTTCAACGGCGTGGGCCTGGCGGTCGGGCCGGTGCTGGGCGGCGTGCTGACCCAGGCGTTCGGCTGGCCGTGGATCTTTTTGATCAACGTGCCGTTCGTGCTGTTGAGCCTGGCGGTGATTGCCTTCAACGTCAGCGAATCGCGCTCCGACGAAGCACAACCCAGGCTCGACTGGGCCGGCACCCTGCTGTTGCTGATCGGCTTGCCGGCGCTGGTGTTGTTGATCGTACAAGGCAGCGATTGGGGCTGGCAGTCGGCGCAAAGCCTGGCAACGCTGGCGCTGGCGGTGGTCGCGCTGGGGCTGTTTATCCGCGTCGAGCTGCGCGTGGCCTCGCCGATCATCGACCTGCACCTGTTTGCCAACCGGCGTTTCGTCGCGGCGGTGCTGGCCAGCTTTACCCTCGCGGTGTTCTATTGCGTGGCATTCTTCGTCATGCCGCTGTACCTGGCCCAGGTGCGCGGCACCGACAGCCAGACCACCGGCCTGTTGCTGCTGCCCACCACGCTGGGCGTGGCGCTGCTGTCGCCGTGGGTCGGCCGGCTGGTGGACCGCAAGGGCCCGGCGCTGTTGATCCAGACAGGGCTGCTGCTGTTCGCTGCCAGCGCCCTGCTGCAAACCGGGTTTTCGACCCACACTGCCTGGCTGTATGTGCTGGCGGCATTTGCGGTGATGGGCCTGGGCTGGGCGTGTCTGCTGGGGCCTTCGACGGTGCTGGGCGTCACTTCGGTGCCGGAGCGCTTCGGCTCGGTGGCGGTGGGTTCGCTGATGACCTTGCATAACGTCGGCGGCGGCCTGGGCCTGGCGCTGGGCGTTGGCTTGCTGCGGCATTACACCGGGCCTGGCGAGGCGGCGCAGACAGGCGTGTTTCTGCAGGGTTATCAGGCGGTGATGATCGCCCTTACCGCGGTGTTGATCGCTGCGTGGCTGGGACAACGCTGGCTGTTGCGCGAATCAGCGCAGACCGTGCAGGTGTAACGCTGGCGGAACGCCTCGTTCGCCGCTCTAAGCTCATTCCAAATAATTATTGGAATGAGCTTTTTTATAACCTCAATATTGCAACGCCCAACCCGCCACCACCCTATCAAGAAGAATCGTCATGGCTCATAAAGCGTTCGTTCGTCCGTTGCTCTCCGTACTGGCAGCCTCGTTGCTGGCCTTCAATGTTCAGGCCGCGCCGCTGATCGTCGGTTACCAGACCGGCGTCGATCCGAGCAAAGTGCCGCAGGCCGACGGCGCCTATGAAAAAGCCATTGGTGAAAAGATCGACTGGCGGCGCTTCAACAGCGGCCCGGAAGTGGTGACCGCACTGGCCTCCGGTGACGTGCAGATCGGCAACCTGGGTTCCAGCCCGCTGGCCGCCGCCGCGTCGCGCAAGCTGCCGATCGTGGCGTTCATTGTCTCGGCGCAGATCAACTCCGCCGAAGCGCTGGTGGTGCGTAACGGCAGCGGCATCGTCAACCCGCAAGACCTGGTCGGCAAGACCATCGCCACCCCGTTCGTCTCCACCTCGCACTACAGCCTGCTCGGCGCGCTCAAGCAGTGGGGCCTGGAAGGCAAGGTAAAGGTGGTCAACCTGCAACCGCTGCAGATCGCCGCGGCCTGGAAGCGTGGCGACATCGACGGCGCGTTTGTCTGGTCGCCAGCCTTGGGCGAGATCCGCAAGACCGGCAAGGTGCTGACCGATGCGGCCGAAGTCGGCAGATGGGGCGCGCCGACCTTCGAGGTCTGGGTCGCCCGCAAGGACTACGCCGAGAAGAACCCGGACGTCATCGCCAAATTCGCCAAGGTCACCCTCGACTCGTTTGCTGACTATCAAGCCAACAAGGCCAAGTGGACCGCCGATTCCGAGCAGGTGAAAAAGATCGCCAAACTCACCGGCTCCAATGCCGAAGATGTGCCTGAATTGCTGGCCGGCTCCGAATACCCGGATGCCCAGGCGCAGCGCTCCAGCGCCCTGCTGGACGGCGGCACCGCCACCGCGATCAGCAACACTGCCAATTTCCTCAAGGAACAAGGCAAGGTCGAAACCGTGCTGGGCGACTACAGCCCGTACGTGAGCGCCAAGTACATCAATAACTGATCCGGACGCGCCGCAATCATTCTGGAGGGACGCCGCATGGCCCTGCTACAACTGGAGCGCGTCAGCGCTCATTACCTTGGCGCCGCTGAAGCGGTGCTGGCGGACATTTCCCTGAGCCTGGGCCCGCAGCAATTGCTGGTGGCGCTGGGTCCGTCGGGCAGTGGCAAGACGTCTCTGCTGAACCTGATTGCCGGATTTGTCGAACCCAGCGGCGGGCGCATCACTCTGGACGGTGTGCCGGTGCACGGCCCGAGCGCCGAGCGTGGCGTGGTGTTTCAGGACGATGCCCTGTTGCCGTGGCTGAATGTGCTCGACAACGTCGGCTTCGGCCTGCAACTGGCCGGCATCGAGCGCAACCAACGCGAGCAGACCGCGCGCGAGATGCTTGCGCTTGTGGACCTGGCCGGTTTTGAAAGCCGGCAGATCTGGCAGTTGTCCGGTGGCCAGCGCCAACGGGTCGGCCTGGCCCGCGCGCTGGCGGCCAACCCGCGCGTGCTGCTGATGGATGAGCCGTTCGGCGCGCTGGATGCCTTTACCCGCGAGCAGGTGCAGGAGCTGTTGCTGCAAGTCTGGCAACGCACCCGCAAGCCGGTGTTTCTGATCACCCACGACATCGAGGAAGCGGTGTTCCTGGCCACCGACCTGATCCTGCTGGCGCCCTCGCCCGGCCGGGTCGACGAGCACCTGAAACTGGATTTTGGCCTGCGCTACGCCGCTGGCGAATCGGCGCGCGCCATCAAGTCAGATCCCACATTCATTGCCACCCGCGAGCATGTGCTGGAGCGGGTGTTCTCGCAGCGCAGCGCCGCCGCGCGCAAGGAGTCAGCATGAGCGACGCACGCATCAGCGAATCCGGCCTTGAGCAACTGAACCGTCAGGCCACAGCGACGCCGCGCCGGGCACGAACGATCAGCACGCGCACCATCAGCAGCCTGACGTTCATCGTCCTGCTAAGCCTGTGGTGGGCAGTGACCGCCGCCGAGCTGATCGAACCGCTGTTTCTGCCGCCGCCTTCGGCCGTGCTGCAAAAAGCCTGGCTGCTGGTGACCGACGGCTACATGGAGTCGACCCTGTGGCAGCACCTGGGCGCGAGCCTGCAACGCATCGGCCTGGCGCTGGTGGCCGCCATCCTGTTTGCCGTGCCGGTGGGCATTGCCATCGGCCATAACCGTGTTGCCCAAGGCATTCTCGACCCGCTGATCGAGTTCTACCGGCCGATTCCGCCGCTGGCCTATCTGCCCTTGATCGTGATCTGGTGCGGCATCGGCGAGTTGTCCAAGACCCTGCTGATCTATCTGGCGATCTTCGCGCCCATCGCCATTGCCACTGCCACCGGCGTGCGCAATGTCGACCAGGCCAAAATCCGCGCCGCGCAATCGCTGGGCGCCACGCGCCGACAGTTGATCCGCCATGTGATCGTGCCCGGTGCCTTGCCGGACATCCTGATCGGTATTCGTATCGGCCTGGGTGTCGGCTGGTCGACCCTGGTGGCCGCCGAGCTGATTGCCGCCACCAGCGGCCTGGGCTTCATGGTCCAGTCGGCGGCGCAATTTCTGGTCACCGACGTCGTGGTGCTGGGCATTCTGGTCATCGCCCTGATTGCCTTCGCCATAGAACTGGGCCTGCGTGCCCTGCAACGCAAACTCGTGCCTTGGCACGGCCGTGGCCACTAACGAGACAACTCATGAGCCTGACTATCACCCCCATCAGCCCGGCACTCGGCGCACGCATCGAGGGCGTCGACCTCAGCCAGCCGCTGAGCGAAGCGCATCACCGGCAACTGCACCAGGCACTGCTTGATCATCAAGTGCTGTTCTTTCGCAAACAGCCGCTCACGCCTGCGCAACAGGCGCGGCTGGCGGCGTATTTCGGCGACCTGCACATTCACCCGATCTACCCGAATGTGCCCGAACAGCCGCAGGTGCTGATTCTGGATACGGCGGTGACCGACCTGCGCGACAACGCCTTGTGGCATTCGGATGTGAGCTTTCTGAAAACCCCGGCGCTGGGTGCGGTGCTCAGTGCCAAACAGGTGCCGCCTTACGGTGGCGACACCTTGTGGGCCAGCAGCAGCGCCGCATATGAAGCGCTGTCCGAGCCGCTCAAGCGCCTGCTCGACGGTTTGACCGCCAGCCACGACCTGAGCAAGTCGTTCCCGGAATCACGCTTTGCGATCACCGACGACGAAAAGGTACGCTTCGAGCACGCCAAACGCAACAACCCGCCGCACAGCCACCCGGTGGTGCGCACTCACCCGGTCACCGGGCGCAAGGGCCTGTTCGTCAACGAGGGCTTTACCACGCACATCAACGAACTGCCGGAGGCTGAAAGCGAAGCCATTCTCAAGCTGCTGTTCAGCCATGCCACGCAACCGCAATTCACCGTGCGCTGGCAGTGGCAGCAGGACGATGTCGCCTTCTGGGATAACCGCATCACCCAACACTTTGCCATCGACGACTATCGCCCTCAGCGGCGCATCATGCACCGCGCCACGATCCTGGGTGACGCGCCGTATTAATAATAAAGTGGCCCATGGAAGTCCTTGCGTTAAATAAGGACTTCAATAAACGTAGTCGCTGATTATCGACCGGGCAAGTCATTTTTCAGGTATCGCCTCCCGCCTCCGCACTATAACCAAAGTATTAATACGTTGGATGCCGTGCAGCTTTCATGCTGTACGGTCAATGACCTTACTTCTGTACACCTTTACGCGACCGACATTAATACTTAAGTGATAACACCATGGTGTTAGTCCATTTTCGGCGCGCCACGACTCGACAAGTTGGCTCACCGCCAAAGTATTAATGCCTTAATCGATTCACTGAAAGTTCCTTCTTTATACAAATATCGAACCGACGAACGGTCAGTTGTATATCAACATGCCATTAACCCAGTGTTTGTGGATGTTTGCCGTGAGTGACGATTGTTCAAAACCTCTCTTACACCACCTAAGTGCTTGAAACTGTTCTGACAAGATTGATTTCCATTGCTATACCGAAGCCATCCAGAGCGTTATCGAACACCTCTTGTCGTCAGGGAATTCACGCAAGCGTTGCTCAGGCTTATGCACACTGCACCGTCTGGTGACGCTGGATAAAGTTGACACCTGACCACAGGGGGACACGGGGAAGGACAGGAGTTGTTATGGACAATATCGTAGTTACCGACAAAGCTACTTCCGAGATCGCCGCCAAGGAATGGGGCAGCTTTCAGATGGCACAGCCTGGCGTCATTCAGATGCCAGTGGCGCCCTCGCAAATAGCGTCGGTCAATCGCAACGGGCAGGACCTGATTGTGACCCTGAAGTCCGGTGAGAAAGTCACCATCGGCAACTTCTTTGTCACCGCCGCTGAGGGTGCACACAGCGACATCGTCTTCGTCGGTGAGGACGGCGTGCTATGGCAGGCGCAGTACAGCGCCGAACCTTTCAATGGTTTCACCTTTGCCGAAGTTCCCTCGATCGATAGCCTGATTGCCGACGCCGGTATTGTCGACGGCGAGACCAGGACCTTCGCCTTTGCCGGCCTCGGCCTGCTCGGTGCCGGCGGTGCTGCCGCTGCAGCCAGTGGCGGCGGTGGTGGCGGAGGCGGCGGTGGTGATGCCACAGCCCCCGATGCACCTGGCAACCTGAGCCTGTCGGCCGATGGCCTGACCCTCACCGGCAGCGGTACGCCGGGCGCGACCGTCAACGTGCGCAACCCGGACGGCACCGTGGTGGGCAGTGCGGTGGTCGGCGCCGACGGCAACTTCTCCGTGCCGCTGGACACCCCGCAGAACAATGGCGAGCCACTGGTGGTCGATCAGACCGACCCCAATGGCAACACCTCAACCGGCACACCGATCACCGCACCGGACACCAGTGCCCCGGTCGCGCCCGCCAACCTGCAAGTCAGCACCGACGGCCTGACCCTGACCGGTACCGGTGAAGCCGGCGCCACCGTGACCGTACGGGATGCCAATGGCAATGTGCTGGGCACCGCCGTGGTCGGTGCCGACGGCACCTTCAGCGTGCCGCTCGGCAGCGCGCAACTGAACGGCCAGGCCCTGACCGTCGAGCAGACCGATGCGGCCGGCAATGTCTCGCCCGAGGCGTCGGTCGTCGCCGCCGACAGCACCGCGCCCGAGGCACCTGCCAATCTGCAAGTCAGCGCCAATGGCCTGACACTGACCGGCACCGGTGAAGCCGGCGCCACCGTTACTGTGCGCGACGCCAATGGCGCCGTACTCGGCACCGCCATCGTCGCGGCCAACGGCACCTTCAGCGTGGCGCTAGGCAGTGCGCAACTCGATGGCCAGACCCTGAACGTGGTGCAGACCGATGCCGCCGGCAATGCCTCGCCGGCAGCCTCGACCACGGCACCCGACGGCAACGATGCCGACGTGCCCGATGCACCGACCAATCTGCAACTGAGCGCTAATGGCCTGACCCTCAGCGGTCGCGGTGAAGCCGGCGCCACCGTCACCGTGCGAGGTGCCAATGGCGCCGTGCTGGGCACCGCCATCGTCGCCGCCGATGGTACCTTCAGCCTTACCCTGGGCAGCGCGCAGCTCAACGGCGAAACCCTCAGCGTCGTGCAAAGCAACGCCGACGGCACCTCACCCGCAGCGGCCTTTACCGCTGCCGATGTCACCGCCCCCAATGCACCGGGCAACCTGCAGGTCAGCGCCGACGGCCTGACCCTGACCGGTCGTGGCGAAGCCGGTGCGACCGTCACCGTCCGTGCCGCCGACGGCAGCATTCTGGGCAGCGCGATCGTCGCGGCCAACGGCACCTTCAGCATCACGCTGGGCACCGCGCAGACCGATGGCCAGACCTTGTCGGTGAGCCAGACCGATGCCGCCGGCAATCTCTCACCCAGCGCCTCCGCCACCGCCCCGGACGGCGCCACTGCCCCGGGCGCACCGACCGGCCTGCAACTGAGCGGCGACGGCCTGACCCTGACCGGCACCGGCCAGCCCGGCGCCACCGTGACCGTGCGCAATGCCGATGGCAGCGTACTGGGCACCGCCGTGGTTGCCGCTGACGGCACCTTCAGCATTGGCCTGAACAGCGCACAACTGAACGGTGAAATCCTCAGCGTCGTGCAGACCGACGCGCTGGGCAACAGCTCACCGTCCGCCTCGCTGACCGCCGCCGACGTTACCGCGCCGGCTGCACCGACCAGCCTGCTGGTCAGCAGCGATGGCCTGACCCTGACCGGGCGCGGCGAAGCTGGCGCCACCGTTACCGTGCGCGCTGCCGACGGCAGTGTGCTGGGCAGCGCAGTTGTTGCGGCTGACGGCACTTTCAGCATCACTCTGGGCACCGCGCAGGTGGATGGCCAGACCTTGTCCGTCAGCCAGACCGATGCGGCCGGTAACCTTTCGGCAACTGCTTCGACTACCGCGCCCGATGGCGTTGATGCACCTACCGCCCCGACCGGCCTGCAACTCAGCGCCGATGGTTTGACCCTGACCGGGACCGGTGAAGCCGGCGCGACCGTCACCGTGCGTGATGCCAATGGCAATGTCCTGGGCACCGCTGTCGTGGCGGCCGACGGCACTTTCAGCATCACGCTGGGCGCCGCTCAGTTGAATGGTGAAACGATCAGTGTCGTTCAGAGCGATGCCGACGGCACTTCGCCCTCCACTTCCTTGACAGCTCCCGATGTCACTGCACCTGCTGCACCCGGCAGTCTGCTGGTCAGCAACGATGGCCTGACCCTAACCGGTACAGGCGAAGCCGGCGCCACTGTCACCGTGCGTGCAGCCGACGGCAGCGTGCTGGGCAGCGCGATTGTGGCGGCTGACGGCACTTTCAGCATCACCTTGGGCACCGCTCAGGTGGATGGCCAGACCTTGTCTGTCAGCCAGACCGATGCGGCGGGCAATCTTTCGCCAGTTGCTTCGACCACCGCACCAGATGGCGTTGATGCACCTACCGCCCCGACCGGCCTGCAACTCAGCGCCGATGGTCTGACCCTGACCGGGACTGGTGAAGCCGGCGCGACCGTCACCGTGCGTGATGCCAATGGCAATGTCCTGGGCACCGCTGTCGTCGCGGCCGACGGGACTTTCAGCATCACCCTCGGCGCCGCTCAGTTGAACGGCGAAACGATCACTGTCGTTCAGAGCGATGCCGACGGCACCTCGCCTTCCACTTCCTTGACTGCTCCCGATGTCACTGCACCTGCTGCACCCGGCAGTCTGCTGGTCAGCAACGATGGCCTGACCCTGACCGGTACAGGCGAAGCCGGCGCCACTGTCACCGTGCGCGCTGCCGACGGCAGCGTGCTGGGCAGCGCGATTGTGGCGGCTGACGGCACTTTCAGCATCACCCTGGGCACCGCTCAGGTGGATGGCCAGACCTTGTCCGTCAGCCAGACCGATGCGGCCGGTAACCTTTCGCCAGTTGCCTCGACCACCGCGCCAGATGGCGTTGACGCGCCCACTGCACCGACCGGTCTACAACTCAGCGCAGACGGCCTGACCTTGACCGGTACCGGTGAAGCCGGTGCGACCGTCACCGTGCGTGATGCCAATGGCAATGTCCTGGGCACCGCTGTCGTCGCGGCCGACGGCACTTTCAGCATCACGCTGGGCGCCGCTCAGTTGAATGGCGAAACGATCAGTGTCGTTCAAAGCGATGCCGACGGCACCTCGCCTTCCACTTCGCTGACCGCTCCAGACGTCACTGCACCTGCTGCACCCGGCAGTCTGCTGGTCAGCAACGATGGTTTGACCCTGACCGGTACAGGCGAAGCTGGCGCCACCGTTACTGTGCGTGCAGCCGACGGCAGCGTGCTGGGCAGCGCGGTTGTGGCGGCTGACGGCACTTTCAGCATCACCTTGGGCACCGCTCAGGTGGATGGCCAGACCTTGTCTGTCAGCCAGACCGATGCGGCGGGCAACCTTTCGGCAACTGCTTCGACCACCGCACCAGATGGCGTTGATGCACCCACCGCCCCGACCGGCCTGCAACTCAGCGCAGACGGCTTGACCTTGACCGGGACTGGCGAAGCCGGTGCGACCGTCACCGTGCGTGATGCCAATGGCAATGTCCTGGGCACCGCTGTCGTGGCGGCCGACGGCACTTTCAGCATTACCTTGGGCGCCGCTCAGTTGAACGGCGAAACAATCAGTGTCGTTCAGAGCGATGCCGACGGCACTTCGCCTTCCACTTCCTTGACTGCTCCCGATGTCACCGCACCTGCTGCACCCGGCAGTCTGCTGGTCAGCAATGATGGTCTGACCCTGACCGGTACAGGCGAAGCCGGCGCCAGCGTCGTCGTGCGCGATGCCAACGGCACCGTTCTGGGCAGCGCCGTAGTCGCGGCCAATGGCAGTTTCAGCATCACCCTGGGCAGCGCACAACTGGACGGCCAGACCCTGAGCGTCGTCCAGACCGATGCCGCCGGTAATGTCTCGCCCGTTGGCTCGGCCACCGCACCGGATGGTGTCGATGTCCCCACCGCGCCGGGCGGCCTGCAATTGAGTGCAGACGGCCTGACCCTGACCGGTACCGGCGAAGCCGGCGCCACCGTGACTGTGCGCGATGCAAACGGTGCAACGCTCGGCACCGCGGTGGTTGCGGCCGACGGCACTTTCAACATCACGCTGGGCAGCGCGCAACTGAATGGCGAAACGATCACGGTCGTTCAGAGCGATGCCGGCGGCACCTCGCCTTCGACCTCGTTCACCGCCGCCGATGTGACCGCGCCTGTTGCACCGACCGGCCTGCAGGTCAGCGCCGATGGCCTGACCCTGAGTGGCACCGGTGAAGCCGGCGCCACCGTCACCGTGCGCGCGGCCGATGGCAGCGTGCTGGGCAGCGCGGTGGTCGCCGCCGACGGTACGTTCAGTATCACGCTGGGCAGCGCCCAACTGAACGGCGAAACCCTGAGCGTGGTGCAAAGCGATGCCGGCGGCGCTTCGCCGGCCACACCGATTACCGTGGCGGACATCACTGCACCTGTGGCGCCGGCCAGCCTGTCGGTCAGCGCCGATGGCCTGACCCTGAGCGGCACCGGTGAGGCCGGCGCCACCGTCACCGTGCGTGCGGCCGATGGCAGCGTGCTGGGCAGCGCGGTCGTGGCCGCCGATGGCACGTTCAGCGTTGCACTGGGCACAGCGCAGCTTGATGGCCAGGTCCTGTCGGTCAGCCAGACCGACGCGGCCGGGAATCTCTCGCCAGTGGCCTCGGCCACCGCCCCCGATGGCGTCGATGTACCCGCCGCACCCGGCGGCCTGCAACTGAGCGCCAATGGCCTGACCCTGACCGGGACGGGCGAAGCCGGTGCCACCGTTACCGTGCGTGGCGCCGATGGTGCCGTGCTGGGCACCGCAGTGGTTGCCGCCGATGGCAGCTTCAGCGTGACCCTGGGCAACGCGCAGCTGAACGGCGAAACCCTGAGCGTGGTGCAAAGCGATGCCGGCGGCACTTCACCGTCGACGTCGTTGACCGTGGCGGATGTCACCGCGCCGGTGGCACCGGCCGGTCTGCAGTTCAATGCCGATGGCAGCCAGATCAGCGGCCAGGCTGAAGCCGGCTCGACCGTACAGGTTCGGGCCGCCGACGGTACGCTGATCGGCAGTGCCGTGGCTGCCGCCGACGGCAGTTTCACCATCACCCTCAGCCCGGCGCTGGACGACGGACAAATAGTGAGCGTGTCGGCTCGCGACCCGGCGGGCAATGTCTCGCCGATCAGCACTGTCACCGCACCGGACGCGCCGGTCGACACCACACCGCCTGCCCCGGCGCTTGACCTGGTGATCAATACCAACGGCACCGTGCTGACCGGGCGTGGCGAGGTCGGCGCACAAGTGGCGATCACCAATGCCGCCGGCATCTTGCTGGGCAGCGGCACCGTCGGCAGCGACGGTACGTTCAGCATCACCCTGAACCAGGCCCAGCATGACGGGCAACTGCTGAGCGTGGTGCTCACCGACGCCGCTGGCAACGCCTCGATCGGCGTCACGGTCACCGCGCCCGACCTGGGTCAGATAGACCCACCGGTCGATCTTGCGGTGTCTGCCGACGGGTTGTTCCTGACCGGCCGGGCCTTTGCCGGCCTGCGCATCTTTGTACGCACGGCCTCGGGCCTGTTGCTCGGCTCTTCTCTCGTCGATGCCGACGGCACCTTCAGCGTGGCCCTGACCCCCGGTCAGACCAATGGTGAACTGCTCGACGTGACTGCCAGCGATGCGGCGGGCAACAGTGCGCCGAACGTGGTGGTTTCAGCACCGGACATCACGGCGCCGGCGGCGGTCACCGCGTTGGTGGTCAGCCCTGACGGCAGTAGCGTGGCCGGTAAAGGCCAGGCCGGCGCCACCGTGACCGTGCGCGATGCCAATGGTGTTGTGCTGGCGACCGGTGTGGTCGCGGCCAACGGCAGCTTCGTCATTGCCCTGAACCCGGCGGTGGCTGAAAACGAGGTGCTGCACCTGACGCAAGTCGACGCCTCAGGCCTGACCTCGCCCGACAGCACCGTCACCGTCCCGGATGGCAGCGGCCCGGTTGCACCGGACTCGGTCAGCATCAACCTGCAAGGCACTGTGGTCAGCGGCACCGGGGTTGCCGGCACCACCGTTGAAGTGCGCGATGCCAATGGCAACGTGCTGGGCAGTGCCGTGGTCGCCGCCGATGGCACCTTCAGCGTGCCGCTGGGCACGCCACAAACCAACGGCCAGGTGCTGGATGTCGTGGTGATCGCAAACGGGGCCGAGTCGATCCCGACAGCAGTGACTGCATTCGATACCACCGCACCAGCGCAGCCGGACAGCCTGGTCATCAACACCAATGGCCTGGTGATCAGCGGCCGCGGTGAACCGGGCGCCACCGTGACGGTGCGGGATGCCGACGGCAATCTGCTCGGTTCGGCCATCGTCGGTGCCACAGGCAGCTTCTCGGTGCCGCTGGCCAGCGCCCAGAATCAGGGCCAGGTCCTGCAAATCGTTCTGACCGACGCGCAGGGCAATGCCTCCACGCCGTCGAGCATTACCGCACCGGACCTGCAAGCGCCGCTGCAACCGGCCAATCTGGCGCTGGATGCGGGCGGTACCTTGCTCACCGGCAGCGGCCGGGCCGGCTCGACCATTACCGTGACCGACCAGGACAACAACGTGCTGGGCACCGCTATCGTCGGCGCCGACGGCACGTTCAGCGTGACCCTGGCCAGCGTGCAGAACAACGGCCAGGTGCTGGAGGTGAGTGCCGTTTCGGCCGCCGGCGAAAATGCGACGCCGGTGACATTCCAGGTGCCTGACACCCAGGCACCGCAACCGGTCAGCGAACTGGTGCTGAATGCCGATCGCACGCAATTGACCGGTGAAGGCGAACCCGGCGCGCGGGTCACCGTGCGCGATGCCAGTGGTGCCTCGCTCGGCACCGCCGTGGTCGCCGCCGATGGCACCTTCAGCGTGACCCTGTCGCCCGTTCCGGGCGCCAGCGAAGCCTTGCAAGTGGTCCAGGCCGACGCCGCCGGCAATATTTCCGACCCGGTCACCACCGTGCCGGTGGACACCACTGCGCCTGATCTGCTGACCAACCTGGCGATTTCGGCCAATGGCGGCGTGGTCAGCGGCAACGGTGAAATCGGCGCCCGGGTACTGGTATTCGATGAGTCGGGTGTGCAGATTGGCACCGCGCTGGTCGGCCTCAATGGCCGCTTCGAGATCAGCCTCAACCCGGCGCAAAGCAACGGCCAGGTTCTGACGCTGACTCAGACCGATGCCGCCGGTAATATCTCGCCGATCGCCAGCCTCGATGCACCGGATATTCAGCCACCGGCAGCGCCCGGCAACCTGTCGTTGGCCAGCGATGGCCTGAACCTGACCGGCACCGGTGAGGCCGGTGCAACCATCAGCGTGCGCAACGCGGCCGGGACTGAAATCGGCACCGCCGTGGTTGCCGCCGACGGTACCTTCAGCCTGACCCTCACGACTGCACAGCTCAATGGCCAGAGCCTGAGCGTGATCCAGACCGATGGCGGCAATAATCAGTCGCCGGCCACCGCCCTGCTCGCCCCGGACAGCACCGCCCCGCTGGCCGTGGCCAATCTGGCAATCAGCGCCAATGGCGCGACCCTGACCGGCACCGGCGAGGCCGGCACCACGGTCAAGGTCACAGGCGCCGGCGGCGTGTCGCTGGGCGATGCGCTGGTGGCTGCCAACGGCAGCTTCTCGGTCACCTTGAGTCCTGCGCAGCTCAACGGCCAGTTGCTCAGCGTCACCCTGACCGATGGCGGTAATAACGTCTCGCCTGCGCAAACCATCGCTGCGCCGACTCTTGGCGCGCTGGATCAGCCAGACAACCTGGCCATCGATGCCACCGGCCTGACCCTGACCGGCACCGCAGCGCCGGGCACCACCGTGCAGGTCAATGCCGCCAATGGCAGCTCGCTGGGCAGTGCCGTGGTGCAACCTGACGGCAGCTTCAGCGTGACCCTGGGCAGCGCGCAACTGAACGGCCAACAGCTGGAACTGGTGGTCAGCGACGGCAATGGCCGCAGCTCGCCGCCGCTGGAATACACCGCCCCCGACAGCACGCCACCGGCGGCGGTCGGCAACCTGGCGATCAGCCCGGACGGCTTGACCGTGTCGGGGACTGGCGAGGCCGGTTCGACTGTCAACGTGACGCGCAATGGCGTGTCGCTGGGCAGCGCGACGGTCGACAGCAACGGCACCTTCACCGTCACCCTGGCCAGCGCGGCGGTCACCGGCGACACCTTGAGCGTGGTGGCCAGCGATGCCGCCGGCAATGCATCACCGGCTGTAACCCTGGCCGGTCCCGACGCCAACAGCGTCGCCAGCCCGACCGGCCTGCAACTGTCGGCCGATGGCCTGACCCTGACCGGTGTGGCCGCAGCGGGCACCGTGGTGCGGGTCACCGGCAGCGGCGGCACCTTGCTCGGCACCTCGGCGGTGGTCGGTGCCGACGGCAGCTTCAGCATCACCCTGGCCCAGGCGCAGACCAACGGCCAGACCCTGTCGGCCATCGCCAGTGCCGGTGGTCAGGACTCGGTGCCTGCAACCTTGCTCGCCGCCGACACCACCGCACCCGATGCACCGACCAACCTGGTGGTCAGCGCCGACGGCAGCTTCATCACCGGGCGTGCCGAAGCCGGTGCCAGCATCACTGTGCGCGGCCCGGATGGCAGCGTGCTCGGCACCGCCATCGCCAGCAGCACAGGCACCTTTACCGCCACCCTCAACCCTGCACCGCAGAACGCCCAGTCGCTGTCAGTGACCCAGACCGACGGCGGCAACAACACCTCGCCGGCGGCCACCACCAGTGCGCCGGACCTGCAAGCCCCTGCCGCACCGACCGACCTGGCCATCAATGCCGCCGGCACCGTGGTGACCGGCAAGGGCGAAGCCGGCACCACCGTGCAAATCCGCGATGCCAACGGTGCGCTGCTGGCCAGTGGCGTGGTCGATGGCAGCGGCAACTTCCAGATCAGCCTGCCGCAACCGCAACTGACCGGTGCGCCCTTGCAGGTGCAATTGACCGATGCGGCCAACCACGTTTCACCGGCCGCCAGCCTGGCCACCGTGGACCAGACCCCACCGGCAGCGGTGACCAACCTGGTCTTGAGCGCCGATGCCACCTCGCTGGTCGGCCGGGGCGAAGCCGGCGCGACCGTGCGCGTGCAAGACGCCAACGGTAACGTGCTGGGCAGCGCGACTGTGGCCAGCAACGGCAGCTTCAGCGTGACCCTCAACCCTGCGCCCACCAATGGCCAGACCCTTGAAGTCGCCCAGACCGACGCGGCCGGAAATGTGTCGCCCGAGGTCAATTTCAACGCCCCGGATATCACCCCGCCCGCCGCGCTGGCCAATGTCGCGATCAATGCCGACGGCCTGACCGTGAGCGGCAATGGCGAGCCGGGCGCTACCGTGTTCGTACGCAATGTCAGCGGCACCGTGCTGGGCAGCGCGCTGGTAGGCGCCAACGGCGGTTTCAGCGTGACCCTGACCAGCGCGCAACTGAATGCTCAGTTGCTGACCGTCAACCAGGAAGACCCACCGGGCAACGAAGGCCCATCGGTCAACGTGACCGCGCCCGACATCACCCCGCCAGCCACTCCGGATCTGTTGGTGCTCAACGCCACCGGCCTGCAAGTGACCGGTCGCGGCGAAGCCGGCAGCACCATCAATGTCAGCGATGCCAATGGCCGGCTGCTCGGCAGCGCCGTGGTGGCTGCCAACGGCCTGTTCCAGTTGACCCTGAACGAGGCGCAACTCAACGCCCAGACCCTGAGCGTCAATGCCCGCGATGCGGCGGGCAATGTCTCGGCCAGCGCCAGCCTGCTGGCCGCCGACCTGACCCCGCCGGCGCTGGTCTCTGCGCTGGCCGTAGCGGCCAACGGCGCCACCCTGACCGGGCTCGGTGAAGCCGGCGCAACGGTCACGGTGACCAACGCCAGCGGCACCGTGCTGGGCACCACCACCGTGGCGGCCAACGGCACCTTCAGCGTCACCCTGAGCCCGGCGGCCGCCACAGGCAGCGTACTGGGCGTGGTGCAGAGCGATGCGGCCGGCAACGACTCGGCCACTGCCAGTGTCACAGCACCGGGCAATCTGGCGCCCGACACCCCGAGCAACCTGAGCCTGAGCGCCAATGGCCTGACCGTCAGCGGGACCGGCACCGCCGGTTCGACCGTTGCCGTGCTTGGCCTGAACGGCCAGGTATTGGGCACCGCGCTGGTGGCCGCCGACGGCAGCTTCAGCGTGACGCTGAGCACCGCGCAGCTCAATGGCGAGACCTTGAACGTTTCGGCCAGCAACAGCGCTGGCTACAGTTCGCTGTCGACCCAACTGCTGGCGGCGGATGTCACCGCACCGAACGCGCTGACCGACTATCGCTTGTCGGCGGATGGCCTGACCGTCACCGGCCGCGGTGAAGCCGGCGCCACGGTGACCATCAGCGCCGCCAATGGCGCAGACCTGGGCACCGCGATTGTGGCCGCCAACGGCACTTTCAGCGCCACCCTGTCGGCCCCGCAACTCAACGGCCAGGTGTTGAGCCTGACCCAGACCGATGCGGCCCAGAACGAGTCGGTCGCGGTCAGCCTGATCGCCGCCGACCGCATTGCGCCTCTGGCTGCCACCGGGCTTAGCCTGAGCAGCACCGGTACGCAGTTGTCCGGTAGCGGCGAAGCGGGCACCACCGTCAGTGTCAGCAATGGCGCCGGCACCGTGCTGGGCACCGGCGTGGTCCGCGTCGATGGCACCTTCCAGATCACCCTGAATACACCGCAGCTCAATGGCGAACAACTGGCCGTGACCCTGACCGATGCGGCAGGCAACGTATCGCCGGTCACCGCGCTGACCGCTGCGGACAGCATCGCCCCGCTGGTCTTGAGCAATCTGGTGTTCGCCAGCGATGGCGTGACCATCACCGGACGCGGCGAACCCGGCGCCACGGTAAGGGTGGGCAACGGCGCTGACAGCGTTGTCGTCGGCCCGACCGGTGCGTTTACCCTGGTGCTCGCCACTCCGTTGCTCAATGGCCAGACCATCAGCCTGACCCAGGCCGACAGCAGCGGTAATGTCTCGCCGGCCAGCAGCCTGACCGCACCGGACAGCACCGCCCCGCTGGGCTTGCAGAACGTGCAGGTCGACCCGACCGGCACCTGGGTCACCGGCAACGGCGAGGCCGGGGCGCTGGTGACCGTGCGCAGTGTCAGCGGCACCGTGCTGGGCACCGCCACCGTGCTCGCCGACGGCTCGTTCAGCGTGTCGTTGACGCCTGCGCAAATCAATCTGCAAGTGCTGAGCGTTCAGCAGGCCGATACCGCTGGCAACCTCAGCCCGGTCAGCAACCCTGTGGCACCGGACCTGACGCCACCGGCAGTGGCCACCGGTACAATCAATGCCGCCGGCAGCGCCATCACGGGTGTCGCCGAAGCCGGCGCCACTGTGCGCGTCACCCGTGCCGATGGCACGCTGGTAGGCAGTGTCACCGCCAACCCTGACGGCAGCTTCGTGATCGCGGTCAATCCGCCGCTGATCAATAAAGAACCGTTGCAGGTGGTGGTGATCGACGCCGCGCAAAACATCTCGCCGGTGCTGACCCTGAACGCGCCGGACCTTACCCCGCCGGCCGCCGTGACCAACCTGCAAGTCAACGCCCAGGGCAATCAGTTGACCGGCACCGGTGAAGCCGGGGCGACGGTCCAGGTGTTCAATGGCAACACCAGCCTGGGTACCGCGCTGGTGGCCGCCAACGGCACCTTCAACGTGGGCTTGAATACGCCACAACTGAACGGCCAGCTGCTGACCGTGGTGCAAACCGATGCGGCGGGTAATCCTTCGCCGAGCGCCACCACGACAGCTCCCGATACCACGGCACCGAACGCCCCGAGCACCCTGGTGCTGAGTGTCGACGGCCTGACCGTCACCGGCGTCGGCGAAGTTGGCGCCACGGTGACCGTGCGCAATGCTGCCCAGACCGTACTGGGCATCGGCACCGTGGCCGGCGACGGCACCTTCAGCATTGGCCTGAGTGCGCCGCAGCTCAATGGCGGCGCGCTGAGCGTTCGCCAGGCCGATGTGGCAGGCAATGTCTCGGCCGATGCCACCTTGCCGGTGGCGGACATCACCCCGCCCGCCGCAGTCGCCAACCTGGCACTGAGCCTCAATGGCCTGGTGCTGACCGGCACCGGTGAAGCCGGTGCCACCGTGGTGGTCCAGGTCGGTGGCACCGTGCTGGGCAGTTCAACCGTGGTCGGCGCCGACGGCACGTTCAGCGTCAACCTGGGCATCCCACAGCTCAACGGCCAGTTGCTCAGCGTGGTACAGACCGACGGCGCCAACCTGCCCTCGCCGGCCGTGACCCTGACCGCGACAGACATCACCGCACCGAACCTGGCGATTGTCGGCCTGCCGACCGCCACCACCGTCAGCGTGATTGCCGAGGTCGGCAGCACCGTGACGGTCAAGGCCGCCGACGGCACGACGCTGGGCTCGGCACTGATTACCGTGCCGGGTGCGACGGTGATTCCCCTGGGTTCGCCACAGATCACCGGCGCGCCACTGACCGTGATCGCCAGCGATGCTGCTGGTAATGCGGCGACCCTGACCGTCAATTCGGTGGACACCACCGCGCCACTGCTGGTCTCCAACGTGGCGCTCAACTCGGGCTACACCCAGCTTTCGGGCCTGGGCGAAGCCGGCGCCACCGTTACGGTTACTCGCGGCAGCGATGTCATCGGCACTGCACTAGTGGCCGCCGATGGCACCTTTACCGTGACCTTCAACGCCGCTGCGTCGCCGTTGCAAGTGCTGAACGTGACCCAGGCCGACACCGCACCGGTGCCCAATGTGTCGCTGCCAGTCACGCTGATCGTGCCGCTGATTCCACCACCGCAAGCGCCGATCAACGTGCAGTTGTCGGCCGACGGCACCCTTCTCACCGGGCAAAGCACGGCCGGGGTGCGGATCAATGTCAACGCCGCCGACGGCACGCTGCTGGGCACCACCATCGTGCTGCCCGACAACAGCTTCAGCGTGACCTTGCCGGCACAGGTCAACGGTGAGCAGATCAAGGTCACCGCCAACCTGGCCGTGGGTGGCGATTCCAGTCCGGTGTTCGTCAATGCGCTGGACAACACCGATCCGGTGCCGCTGGCCAACGTGGCACTCAACCCGGCCGGCACCGTCGTGACCGGCACCGGGGAAGCCGGCGCGACCGTGATTATCAGCAATGCGGTCGGTGTGGAACTGGGCCGGGCGACAGTGGCCAGCAATGGCAGCTTCAGCGCGACCCTGAGCAGCGCCCAGACCAATGGCCAGATACTGGATGCCGTGCAAACCGACGCGGCCGGCAACAGCTCGACCCCGGTGCAGGTCACCGCGATCGATACCATCGCTCCGCTGCTGGCCAGTAACCTGGCGGTCACCGGCGCTGGCACCCTGTTGACCGGCAACGGTGAAGCCGGCGCCAGTGTGCAGGTGCTGAATGCGGCGGGCACCGTCATCGGCACTGGCATCGTCACTGCCGGCGGCACCTTCAGCGTGGCACTTACCGGCGCGGCCCAGCTCAATGGCGAAGTGTTGCGGGTCACCCTGACCGATGCGGCGCAAAACGTCTCGCCCACCGCCAGCGTGACCGCGCCGGATGTCACAGCCCCGGCCGTTCCTACTAACCTGGCCATCGTCGGCAGCGGCCTGCAACTGACCGGTAACGGCGAAGCCGGCGCCACGGTGTTTGTCACCAATGCGCTCGGTACTGCCTTGGGCAATGCCGTGGTCGGCAGCGATGGCAGCTTCAGCGTGCAGCTCTCGACCGCGCAGCTCAACGGTCAGGTGCTCAGTGTGCGCCAGGCCGATGGCGCGGGTAATTCGTCGCCGGTGATCACCGCCACGGCGGGCGACACCCTTGCTCCAGTGCTTGCCAGCAACCTGGTGGTCGCCGCCGGTGGCGCCAGCCTCAGCGGCAACGGTGAAGCCGGTGCGCGGGTCGAAGTCCGCGATGCCGGTAATGTGCTGCTGGGCAGCGGCACGGTCGGCAGCAATGGTTTGTTCACCATCGCACTCAATCCTGCGCAGACCGATGGCGAGGTGTTGAGCGTACGGCTCACCGACGCCGCCCAGAACGTCTCGCTGCCGGCCACGGTCATCGCACCCGATACCACGCCGCCGATTGCACCGGCCACAGCGGTGATCAACACCACTGGCAGCCTGATCAGCGGCACCGGCATTGCCGGCGACCGCATCGCGGTGAGCAATGCCGGCGGAACCCGGCTGGGCACGGCACTGGTGGCCGCCGACGGCAGCTGGTCGCTGGTGCTCAGCCCGGCACTGATCGACAGCCAGGTGTTGAGCGTCACTCAACTGGACGCTGCCAATAACGCATCGCCGGCGCTGACCGTGACCGCACCGGACCTGACCCCGCCTCCGGCAGCCAGCGGTATTGCGCTGTCGGTCGACGGCCTGAGCGTGACCGGGACCGCCGAGGCCTTCGCCACCGTGACGGTGAAAAACGCCGCCGGCGTCAGCCTGGGCAGCACCACCGCGCTGGCCGACGGCAGCTTTACCGTTGGCTTGTCCGGGGCGCAGATCAACGGTGAAACCCTGACCGTCGGCGTCGCCGACAGAAGTGGCAACCAGGCACCGAACGTGACCCTGATCGCCGCCGATATCGACGTCAACCTGCCGGTGGTGGCCAGCGATAACCTGACCACCGCCACCGTCAACCTGGCGGCGGTGACCACTACACGCACCTTCACCGAGTCGTTCCCTAGCCTGGTCGGCCTGGGCTTCACTCACACCTTCAACTTCACGGTCGACAGCGGCACCACCGGCGACCCGCTGCTGACCCTGACCAGCGGCGGTGTACTGGACCTGGGCGCCAGGGCCACCTTCACCTTGCAGGTACAGGACAGTAGCGGTGCCTGGGTAACCCTGAGCACCGCCACCAGTGGCGGACTGATCAACCTGGATGTGCTGTCGTCCACCGGTGTTCGCGTGGATATCGGCACACTGCTGGCCGGCAGCTACCGGCTGACCGTGGCCAGTAACAGCCTGACCCTGTTGACCACCATCAACAGTACGCTGCAGCTGGATATCAACAGCCTGAGCCAGTTCAACGGCGCAGCGGGTGCCGCCGTCACCGGTAACGTGATCAGCGACATCGGCACCGATGGCACCACCGATATCACCGGCCCCGACAGCGCCGCCGTGGTGCGCATCCAGACCAGCACCAGCAACGGCAACCCGGTCTATACCAATGCCGGCACCGGGCTGGTGGTTCAGGGCCTGTACGGCACGCTGACCATCGATGCACAAGGCAACTACAGCTATCGGGCCAGCGGCAGTGCCAGCAGTGTGGGCAAGGTCGATGTGTTCAACTATCAGTTGCTGCACCCGGTCAATGGCCTGTCCGACACCGCCACGCTGTACGTGCGCATCGACAGCCCGCAGGCCACCGAGGTCTGGAGCAGCACCAACCTGGCGGCGCCGGCGTTGCTGCTGGATGCCAGCAATGATGTGGCCAGCACCGACATCACCCTGGCCAACCTGACCGGCAGCAACACCTCGACGCTGGGCTCGGTGACCTCGGTGGTCGGCCTGGGCGGTTCGGGTCAGTATTTCTTCAACGTTGCAGCGGGAGATACCACCAGTGACCTGACCCTGACCCTCACCTCCAGCAACCTGCTGTCGCTGCTGGGTTCGACCAACCTGAGCCTGTACAAACAAAACGCCAGTGGCAGCTATGTGCTGGTCAAGAACTGGACCGGCAGCGGCGCACTGATCAACCTGGGCGGCGGCGTGTATGGCGTCACCGTCGAAGACCAGACGCCTGGCAGCTATCGGGTCAACCTCAGCGTCGGCGGCCTGTCGGTGGTCAGCACCGTGAGCGTCGGGCTGATCAACGCCGTGACCTATAACAACCAGTTCGTGGTCGGCAGCTATACACCGGTCTCGGGCAACCTGCTCACCGACACCGCAGGCGGTGGTGCCGATGTGCTGGGTTCGGCACTCACCGTGCTGAGCGTGCTGGCGGCGGCCAATACCTATGTGCAACCGGGCTATAACGGCACCAGCATCACCGGCACCTACGGCACCCTGCTGGTCCAGGCCAACGGCAATTACACCTACACACTCAAACCGGGACTGACCGATGCGGTGATCGGCCAGGAGGAAACGTTCACCTACAAGTTGACCCATCCGAACGGCAGCAGCGATACCGCGACATTGACCATCGACCTGGATCAGGCCAGTGCGGTCAGTTCACGCATGGCACTGGCCAGTGCCGATACCGATGACCTGTCGGCCAGCACGCTGGCAGCCAGCACCGGTGCCGAGGAACACATCGGCACCAGCGGCAACGACACCCTCGACGGTTCGGCCGGTGGCGCGGTGACCCTGCATGGCGGGGCCGGCAACGACACCTTGATCATCAGCGACCTGAACTTTGCTTCGGTCGATGGCGGCACCGGCACCGATACCCTGCTCTGGGCCGGTGGCGATGCAAGCATCAACCTGGCCAACCTGCACGGCCGGTTGAGCAACATCGAGGTGATCGACCTCAACACCACCAGTTCGGTCAACCTGACCCTGAACCTGGCCGATCTGGTGGCGGTCACGGACGCCGATAACAGCACGTTGCTGATCAAGGGCAGCGCTCAGGACAGCGTGCATTTGAGCGGAACATGGGCGACTGATGGCACACAGCTGGCTGATGGTCTTCAATACACCCAGTACACACCACAGGAGGATCCGACTCATCACCTTTGGGTGCAGAACGGTATTCACGTGGTGTAACGCAAGGACACGGCGCACTGCGGGGGCAGTGCGCCGGTATTAATCAGTAAGGGATATTGTGAAGCCAGCTTATGCCTGCATTACCCGACACGCGCCCGTCGCCCTGTTGGCGATGGCCACGCTGCTCAACAGCCATACCGCCGTCGGCGCACAACCACCGACAGCCGCTCCATCTCCAGCCACACCGCAACAGCCGGATACCGTCCAGGACGTGTCCGCTATCTACCAGCAAGGCGAAGGCATCATGGCCACGCTGCTTGACCGGCACCGGGCCCGCGTCATAGAACCACCGATAGACCCTGCCTTGTTAGAGGTCAGCCCTAGCCGGCTACAAAAGCCGTCTCAGGACCAGGGCTCGCTTGCACCTGCGCCAGCCGCGCAACCTGTCTTTCCACCAGAGCCTCAACCAACGCCGCAATCAAAGCCTCAATCAGAACCTCAACCAGCGCCGCAAGCAGCGCCGCAACCGCCACCTCAAATGGCGCCTCGGATGGCACCTCAAGCAGCCCCGCGACCTGCGCCCAAAGTGGCGACCCCGTTACCGGCACTCAACGCAGCTCCGCAACGTCCCGACAGCGCCCCGACCGGCCAGCGTCTGTCGCTCGACGAAGCGATTCGTCAGGCCGTGGCCTGGCACCCTGACATTGCCCAGGCGGTGTCCACCCTGTATCAACAAGGCGAAGGCATCAATGTCGCCGAAGCCGGCTACTACCCGCAGATCAGCGGCGGCGTACGCGGCGGCCTGAACACCGGTTACGGCGGCGACTCCAGCACCCAGGCGCTGAACATTTCGCTCAAGCAGATGCTGTATGACTTTGGCAAGGTCGACAACGCGGTGCAGGTCGCCCAGGCCCGGGTGGCTCGCAGCCAGGCGCAGATTCTACTGAGCATCGACCAGATCGCCCGCGACACCGCCTATGCCTGGGTCGAGGTGCAGCGTTACCGCAACCTGGGCGAAATCGCCCGCAAGCAGATCGAAGGCGTCGGCGACATTGTCGAGCTGGCCCGCCAGCGCAGCGACATGGGTGCCAGCACCCGTTCTGACCTGGTGCAGGCCCAGTCGCGGGCCGAGGGCGCGATGGCCACCTTGCAGGACTACAAGGCGCAATATGCCCGCTGGCAGGCGGCGCTGAGCAGCCTGATGGGCCGCACCACCACGGTCGAGGTGACCGAGGACTTCCCGCAAGACTCCATTACCGCCTGTGCGCAGCCGCAACGTTCAAGCGATATTCTGCCCGCCGTGTTGATCGCCCAGGCCCAGCGCACCCAGGCTCAGGCCGAACTGGCCAGCGCCCGCTCCGAGGCCTACCCGACCCTGTCGCTGGAACCGACGGTCAACCACTACCTGGACAGCGGCTACAACGACAACAACCCGGCGATAAAACGCACTCAGGCCGGTATTTACCTGAACTTCGAGGTGCCGATTTACCAGGGCGGCGCGATCAGTGCCCGCAGCCGCGCGGCCGGCCACGCCCTGAGTGCCGCCGATGCGGCGCAAGACGTGGCCACCCTGCAAGCGACCCAAAGCCTGGCCGAAGCGCGCGCGCAAACCGCCAGCCTGGCGCTGCGCCAGAGTGCCTTGCAACGGCGCCAGGGCAGCATCAGCGAGGCGCGCGAGCTGTATGGCCGCCAGTACCTGGACCTGGGCACTCGGCCCTTGCTGGATTTGCTCAACGCCGAGCAGGAAATTCACCAGTCACGTTTCGAGCTGGCCGGCACCCAGGCGGACATGCGCCGCCTGCAGATCGACTGCCTGTACAACAGCGGCGGCCTGCGTCGTGCCTTCGACCTTGAAGCGCGCACGGTACAGGGCGTGAGGATACTGCCATGAACGACGCCGTGATCATCACCACCCCCGATGCCGGCCAGGGCGAACAACCGCCCGATTATCAACAATGGATGGAAGCGGTCTTGCTGGTGGCGCGTCATTACCGCATGGATGTCTCTATCGAGACCGTGCGCATCGCCGCCCAGCGTCCCGACCGCGATGTCGAGGACGTGGTGCGCCAGATGGCCCGCCAGGCCGGGCTGACCATCAAGTTTGGCGGCCGCAAGTCCCATGACATCGGCCGCTGGCGCACGCCGCTGGTGGTCGAGTTGCAAGACGGCCAGATCGGCGTGGTGCAAAGCCTGAGCGACGGCGAAGTCGGCATCGCCTTGTCCGGCGATCAGGGCCTGCAACAACGCATGCCCTTGCAGGAACTGGGCGAACGGCTGCGGCGCACGGTGATCATGCGCCCGGCCCGGCCGCTGTCGGATGTGCGCACCGACGATTATGTGCAACCGTTCGATGAGCACTGGTTCCGGCGCATCGTGATCCGTGACCTCAAGCCTTACGGCCACGTGATGATCGCTTCTCTGGTCGCCAACCTGCTGGCGATGGCGGGCGTGCTGTTTTCGATGCAGGTCTATGACCGGGTGATTCCGGCCGAATCGCTGCCGACCCTGTACGTGCTGTTTGCAGGCGTGCTGCTGGCGGTATTGTTCGACTTCACCTTGCGCATCATGCGCCTGCGCATCACCGACCTGCTGGGCAAGCGCGCCGACCTGCGTGTCTCGGACCTCGTGTATGGCCACGCGCTGCGCCTGCGCAACTCGGTGCGGCCGCGCTCGACCGGCTCGTTCATTGCCCAGCTGCGTGAACTGGAACAAGTGCGCGACATGATCACCTCCAGCACCGCCACGGCGCTGGCCGACCTGCCGTTCTTCTTTCTGTTCCTGTTGGTGTTCTGGCTGATCGCCGGACCGCTGGTGGCCATTCCGCTGGTGGCGCTGGTGTTCATGCTGCTGCCGGGCCTGTTGTACCAGCGCAAGCTGGCGCGGCTGGCCAATGCCAACATGCGCGAGTCGGCGCTGCGCAATGCGATGCTGGTCGAAAGCATTCAGGGCATGGACGACATCAAGGCCTTGCAGGCCGAGCAGCGTTTTCAGGAACAATGGAACCGCTTCAACGCCACCACCGCCGACACCGGCCTGCAATTGCGCAGCCTGACCAACGGCCTGGTGACCTGGACGCAAAGCGTGCAAGGCGCGGTGTTTGCCTTTGTGATCGTGTTCGGCGCACCGATGGTGATTGCCGGCGACCTGACCACCGGCAGCCTGGTTGCCGCCTCGATGCTGGCCTCGCGGATGATGGCGCCGATGGCCCAGCTCAACCATGTGCTGACCCGCTGGCAACAAGCCAAAGTCGCACTCAAGGGCCTGAACCACCTGATGCAGTTGCCGGTCGATCACCCGGAAAACAGCAAGCGGGTGCACATGCCGGTGATTCGCGGCGACTTTTACATCAAGGACTCGACCCTGCGCTATGACCCGATGGCGCCGGTCGCGCTGCACATCAGCGAGCTGCGCATTCGTCCCGGCGAGCGCATCGCGGTGCTGGGGCGCAACGGCGCGGGCAAATCCACCCTGCTGCAGGCGCTGGGCGGCGCGATGGACCTGGCCACCGGCGAATTGAGCATCGACGGCATTGCCATGAACCACATTGACCCTGCCGACCTGCGCCGCGATGTCGGGCTGCTGCAACAGCACGCGCGGCTGTTCCACGGCACCCTGCGCGACAACCTGGTGCTCGGCGCCGGGCGCGCCAGTGATCAGGAACTGTTGGCGGCGCTGTCGATTACCGGTGCCCTGGAGTTCATCCGTCATCTGCCCAAAGGCCTGGATCACCTGATTCTGGAAGGCGGCCTGGGCTTGTCCGGTGGCCAGCGCCAGAGCCTGCTGCTGTCGCGCTTGCTGCTGCGCCAGCCGCAAGTGCTGCTGCTCGATGAGCCGACCGCATCGCTGGACGATGTCACTGAAAAACGCCTGCTCGATGACCTGCTGCTGTGGTGCGAAGGCCGCACGCTGGTGATGGCGACCCACCGCCTGAGCGTGTTGCAACGGCTCGAACGGATCATCGTGGTCGACAACGGCCACATCGTCATCGACGCCCCGCGTGAAGTCGCCCTGGCGCAACTCAGACAACCCAACGGAGTCCGCACATGAGCCGCGAAGTTGCGATGCACATGCCCCACGCGCCCGCCTCGTATCTGGACGGTGCCGACGAATCCGAGGTGCTGCGCGCCACCCGCGTGGTGTGGGTCTGCGCGCTGATGCTCGGCTGCTTTTTACTCTGGGCAGCGTTTTTTCAGGTCGTCGAGGTGTCCAGCGGCACCGGCAAGGTGGTGCCCAGCTCGCGCGAACAAGTGATCCAGTCGCTTGAAGGCGGGATCATTACCGAGGTCAATGTCAGCGAAGGCTCGCGCGTCGAGCGGGGCGATATACTGGCGCAGCTGGACCCGATCAAGACCCAGTCCAACGTCGGCGAAAGCGAAGCCAAATACCGCGCCACCCAGGCCAGTGTCAGCCGTCTGCAGGCCGAAGTCAGCGGCAAGCCACTGGTGTTTGCCGAGTCGCTGAAGGCCTGGCCGGAGCTGATCCGCGCCGAGACCGAGCTGTACCAGACCCGCCAGCGCGGCCTCAAGGAAACCCTGGCCGGCATCGATCAGTCGCTGAAACTGGTGCGCAGCGAGCTGACCATCACTGAAAACCTGGCCAAGGCCGGCGCCTCCAGCCGGGTCGAAGTGATCCGCCTGAATCGCCAGCGCTCGGAGCTGGAACTCAAGGCCAGCGAGGCGCGCTCGGACTACATGGTGCAGGCCCGCCAGGACCTGGCCAAGGCCAGTGCCGAAGCCGATTCGCTGGCTGAAGTGGTGCGCGGCCGTGCCGACTCACTGACGCGCCTGACCTTGCGCTCGCCGGTGCGCGGCATCGTCAAGGACATCGAGGTGACCACGATCGGCGGGGTCATACCGCCCAACGGCAAGCTGATGCACATCGTGCCGCAGGATGACCAGTTGCTGATCGAGGCGCGTATCGCCCCCCGGGATATCGCCTTTATCCACCCCGATCAGGTCGCCAAGGTAAAAATCACCGCTTACGACTACTCCATCTACGGCAGCCTGGAGGGCAAGGTCGTGACCATCTCGCCCGACACGATCCAGGACGAGTTCAAGCCAGAGGTTTTCTACTACCGGGTGTTCATCCGTACCGATGCCGACGTGCTGTACAACAAGGCCGGCAAGTCGTTCGCCATCGTTCCCGGCATGGTTGCCACTGTCGACATCCGTACCGGAGAAAAGACGATTCTGGATTACTTGATCAAGCCGCTGAACAGAGCCAAGGAGGCCCTGCGTGAGCGTTAATCATTGCGCCGTAGCGACTGAAATACCGACCGGTGCGGGCACTGTTCTGCCGCCGCCTTTCTGGGTCGAATAACGCTGCCACTCGCGGCTGATCTCGGCGTATGGCAGGAAGATGCTGACCTGTTCCTGCACTGGCAGGTCGGCGCGCTTGAGTCTTTTCAGGTCGTCCTGCTCAAGGTAGGCGACATTGATGCCGACAACAGTGCCATCAGCCGCAAACACCGGGCCGCCCGACATGCCTTGCACGGTGGTGCCATCGTGGGTGCCGTACATCACGCCCCCGTCCTTGGCGTCCAGACGCACCATCGCACTCAGTGCGCGGCCGCGGGCTTCGCTCTTCATGTACATGGAGTTATAACCGACCGCCGTGAGCGATTCGCCCGGACGGTACTGGCGCCACAGCGGTGCGCGCTGGTCCGCCTTGTGGCGGAAGAATTGAACATCGCCTCGCCCCTGGAAAACCGACCCTGATACATAGGGCAGATGCTTGACCGTTACGGCGTATTCATCGTTCCACTGTACCGCGCTGGCCATCATCACCAAGGCGAGTGGACCTCCGGCGTGGACGACAAATGCTTGGTCTTGAACAGGTTCCGTAACGTACGCGGTGGACATTCCATTGCACCCGCTGATCAGCGCACAGGCTGCCAGAAGTGACTTGAGGTTCATGCGGCTCACATTTTGGGGGGATGGGTTGGAGGTGGCGCAAATATGTCATTGCGCTATCACCAAGGCAATATGCCATTAGTGTCATTCGTCGGATGTTCTATTTTTGACGTCATTTTTTGATCGCCTGCTGCCTCATGCCCGCCCGTTCCCCGGCAGGTCGGGCAACAGTGGGTGTGAGCGACAAAACGCAGCTTCCTACAAGACACCTGATTATTTGCCCTCCACACTCGTCCATTAGTTCAAAGCTGCCACCGCGTACACATTTCCTTACATCGACTGATTTATACAAAGGCAGGCAAATCAATGGACTAACGGGCATATGCTTAGACCAACGTTGGTGACAAACCTGTCATCGGAACCCGCTACCATGGAGGTGAAAGTTGAATCGCAGTCGACTTCAGGCTTGTGCTCAAGGTCGACTCAAGAAGTACTGCAGTCTCTGAACGATCACCGTTTACCCAGGAGTACGGATAACGGTCCCATCAGGGTGATGTTTCACTTTTAAAACTCATGGATGACACGATGAACGCACACACACTTTTCCCGCATATCGGCAAAGTCATTGCCAGCACCGGCAGCCGACACTTCCCGCGCCTGCTGCATGACCTGATCCAGACCCAGCTGTCGGTGGACGCCACGCACATCCGCCAGTTGCAGGCAGAACCGTCAAACCGGTCCTCACCCAGGGATGAAATGGCGATCCTCTCCGAGGCGGCCTTCTGCGAACAGGACACGCACGCACCGCTGCCCGACGAGGCCGCGCAACTGCACCTGTCACGCCACAGCGAAGGCTATCGCTACGAGATATCGGTGTACCGCGCCGGCCAGCCGCACGGGTTTTCGTCCCGAGAACGCAGCCTGCTGCAGGATATTTCGCCATTGCTGCTGCCAATGGTCGAGAAGCACATCAGTGCCCTGCAACCGGCCACGGCCCTGCCCCACACCGCCGATGAAGCTTGCGAGCCACAAGACCTGCGCCTGTGTTTCGTCGAACGCCTGCGCCAGTCGGGGCTTGAACTGTCCAACCGCGAGCTTGAAGTCTGTGTCGGCCTGCTTGCCGGCCAGACCGCTCCGCAACTGGCCGAGCAATTGCACCTCAAGGTCAACACGGTCGAAAGCTATCTCAAGCGGGCGTCGATCAAACTGGGCATCGGCGGGCGGCACTCCTTGATGCGCTGGATGTACGCCACCGATAAAGTCCGCACAGAGGTGCACTAAGGCGCACCGGCGTCATAGTGCAGCCAGTCAGGTAACGTCCTGACTGGCCGACAACAACGCCCTTGCCCACTATCGAGCCCTGTCTAGGTGCTATTTCTATAGCCAACCTGGTTTTTAACCTTGATTGCTTTGAAACTTGATTGCTTTGAAACTTCCTTGCCTCGAAGCGGGTCTGAGCTGCAACTTGGCAATCAACTTTCAACGCATTTTTTTGCCATGGCACCGGCCTAAGTCCGGCCGCCATTAATCAATTCCAAACAGCTCGGCGGCACTGTCACTAAATACCGATTGCAGCACGCCGGCATCGTTGGCAATACGGCGCATAGTGGCCAGTGACTGGCCGAAATTGACCTGTTGCTCATGCTGCGTATGCGGCCAGTCGCTGCCCCACAACAGGCGATTGGCGCCCAGATGCTCACGCAGCGCGGCCATCGCCCGCTCGGCAAAAAACTGTTGTTCGCCCTGACTGCCGCCCAGGCGGTACAGCGCGGACACCTTGACCCACACGTTGCCTTCGCGGCCCAGTGTCAGCAGTTGCGCAAAGCCCGGCTGGTCCAGGCCCAGGCGCGCATCGGCACGGCCAAAGTGATCGACCACGACCTTGCAGCCGGCCGCCAGCAGCGGCTTGATCAACAGCGGAATATCCTCAAGCTGACGGTGCAATTCCACATGCCAGCCGAGGCTGTTCAGCACCTCGAAAAAAACTTGCCAGCGCGCCTCGCCCAGATCGATCAGTTCCCGCCCGACCAGGTTCAGGCGCACACCGCGTACACCCAGCGCATGCATGCGCTGCAGCGCTTGCGCCGGAGTTTCAGGGTCGACCACCACCACACCGCGCAGCCGCTCGGGCGCTTGCGCCAGGGCATCGAGCAGGTAGCGGTTGTCGGTGCCCAGAAAACTGGGTTGCACCAGCACCCCGTGACTCAAGCCATGTTCATCGAGCTGCGCCAGATAATCGGCCAGGGTGGCGTCGTAGTCCGGTGCATAACGGCGCGCCTGGGCCAGTTGCAGGCGACGCTCGAACACATGGGCATGGCCGTCAATGTGCGTCTTGGGGGCGGAGTGAATCGGGGGCATGAGTCTCTCTTTCAATGGTCAGGCTTTCTGCGCAGACGTGTCGGGGCTTGCAGATTCAACCGCATCGTTCAGGTTACGGCCCTTGGTTTCAGGCAAGGCCAGCGCGGCCAGTACCGCCACGCCATAAGCGATACCGGCGTCGATGCCGATGGCGCTGCCCAGCGACATATAGCCGCTCATGTGGCCTACCAGAAACGGGAACACGGCAGACAGCACACGGCCGAAGTTGTAGCAGAAACCAACCCCTGCCCCGCGCACATCGGCAGGGTACAGCTCGTTGAAGAATGAACCGAGGCTGGCAGGAATACCGGCGGCAAAGAAGCCCAGCGGGAAACCGAGGAACAGCATCTGCGTGTTGCTCAGCGGCAGGAACAGATAGCACTGCACGGTGATCACGCAGCACAGCGCGTAAAAAATGATGTTCTTGCGCCGGCCAATGCGGTCGATCAACAGGCCGCTGACGATACAACCCAGCCAGAAGGCGGCGATGATAACGGCAAGGTAGCCACCAGAACTGAGCACCGACAGATTGCGCTCGGTCTTCAGGTACGTCGGCAACCAGGTCATGACCGCGTGATAACCGCCGTGTGCGCCCAGGCCCAGAATGCCGCCCAGCAAGGTCACGCGGATCAACTCGGGGCGGAAGATCCCGGCCATCGAGGCGAAAAAGCTTTTCTCGGACGCCACTTTGCGCTTTTGCGCCGAGCCGTCGGGTTCTTCGACGTTCTTGCGCACATAGATCACCAGGATCGCCGGCGCCAGACCGACCAGGAACATCACCCGCCAGGCGATATCTTCCGGCACAAAGGTGTAGACCAGCGTGAACACGCCCACCGCCGCGCCCCAGCCAAATGCCCAGGCACTTTGTACGGCGCCCATCACTTTGCCGCGGTATTTGCCCTGGATGGTTTCAGCCATCAGCACCGCACCCGCCGCCCACTCGCCACCGATGCCGAAGCCTTGCAGGGCCTTGACGATCAGCATCTGGTGGAAGCCGGTGACGAAGGCCGACAAGAAGGTGAAGAACGAGAACCAGAGAATCATCCACTGCAGGGTTCTGACCCGGCCATAACGGTCCGACAGCGTCCCGCCCAGCCAGCCACCGATGGCCGAGGTGACCAGGGTCACGCCACTGATCAGGCCCGCATCGCCCTTGGTCAGCGCAAAGGCGGCAATCAACGCCGGAATCGCCAGGCCGAACATCTGCACTTCAAGCGCATCCAGCGACCAGCCGCCGAAACAGGCCCAGAACGTCTTGCGCTCTTTGGCGGTGATGTCGCGATACCAACTAAACATTATTTTTATCCTTATATCGGGATGTAAGGGCGCTGCAATCAGCGGATGTCGACGCTGTATCTGAAATGGCTGGCATGACCGCGCGAACGCCGCCATTCCAGTGGTTTACCGGCGTAGTCGCGGGCCAGACGCTCGATCACCACCACCGGGCTGTGCACATCGATGTTCAGCAAGCGTGCATAAACCTCGTTCACGGCTTCTGCGGTGAGGGTTTCTTCGGCGCTGGCCACGACCTGGCCGCAAAGCGATTCGTAGATGGGATAAAGCAACGGCCCCTGACGATCCAGATCGACGCTCAGCAGCGGCAGGAACAGGCTTTTCGGCAGCCATATTTCCTCGGCCAGCACCGGCGTCGAGTCGAGCAAACGCAGACGTACCAAGCGGATCACCTCGGCACCCGGCGCCAGTGCCAACGCCTGGCTGACGGCCGAAGGCGCCTCGACCGACTCAATGGTCAGGATCCGGCTTTCAGGCACCAGACGCTCGCCATTGGGGCCTTGAAAGCGGAAGAACCGGAACAGCGAAGACTGGAACTGCGGACGCCGAATAAACGTGCCGCGCCCTTGCTGGCGCTCCAGCACGCCCTCGCTGACTAACGCATCGATGGCCTTGCGCACGGTGCCCACCGAAATGGCGTACTCACTGGCCAAGGCCGCTTCAGTCGGAATGGCCTCGCCTGGGCGCCAGCGATTCATCGAGATCTGATAGGCCAGCTCATCGCGCAGGCGCTGGTAACGGGGTAGACGGTCGTCGGGGATAGGGGCTGTCATTGTTATAGTTATCTAGTCATATATATGAATGTGAGGCGAAGTATTTCCCTAATCGGGAATGTCGTCAAGAGGGAGATGGCACATTGGCCGGGGGAGATAAATCGAGGGGTTTTGCTGACCAACTCTGAAACGATCTGCGGGCTGGATTGCTACAGCCCGCAGGCTCCTGCCTACAGCGCGTTAATCAGGTAACTCACAATCAAGCGGTTCTCATCGATATCGCGTCCGTCATCACTGCGGTACGTCGCATTGCGCCAGCGTACCGACAGGCCTTTCAACTGGCTCTGGAATGCATAGCTCACATCGATATCGCGCTCCCACTCCTGTTCGGCGCCGGCCTTTTTCAAGTGGTCACCCTTGATGTAAGCCGTGAAAAACGTCAGCCCCGGAATGCCCAGGCCGGCAAAGTCATAGCCATAGCGCAGTTGCCAGCTGCGCTCACCGGCGCTGCCGAAGTCGTGGTACTGAACGTAGTTGGGCAAAAACGGGTTGTTGATGTAAGGAAAGCCCGTCGCGCCTTTCATGACCTGGTAGGTCGCCATCACACTATGGCCGGTGTCGAAGGTGTATGTCAGCGCGCCTGCGTAAGCGCGGTTATCGACCTCGCCCACTTTGGCAGCGCCGATTTCCTTGCTGGCGAATGCGCGTACATCGGTGCTCAGCGTGCCCTTGGCTATTCGCGTGTTATGGGTCAGGCCGAGAAACTGCTGGCGGTACACATCATCCAGTTCGCCGTAGTAATAACTGGCCGACAGCGCCGGCGTCAGCGCGTAGTTGCCACCGCCATAGCGATAGTAATCACCGATGCCGGTCGCCCTGTAGCGGCCGTCCTTGACCGCCAGGCTGATGTCTTGCAGGTTGGTGGAGTCCGGCGTGATGGTCTTGTCGAACTGCGCCAGATTGACCGTCAGGCCTTGAATGTCTGTCGAGGTGGCCTGCAAACCCTGAAACGTTTGCGGGAGCAACCGGCTGTTATTGAATTGCAGCACCGGCGTCCTGGGCAATGACAAGCCATAACGCAGGGTGGTTTTCGAGACTTTGAATTTGACCCCGCCACCGGCCTTGGCGTATTCGTCCGCCGCCTCACCCGATGCGCGCCGGGGCAACAGGCCGCTGCCGCTGCGGTCGGGGCTGGAATCCAGCTGAAAGCCTGCAAACCCCAGCACATCTACACCGAAACCAACCGGTCCCTGGGTAAATCCAGACTCGTAGTTCAACAGAAACCCTTGGGCCCACTCTTCCCGCTTGGCCACGCCGACACCGTCGCGAAAGTCGCCGTTGTAGTAAAAGTTGCGGGCTTCAAGGCGCATTTTACTGTCTTCGATAAAGCCGCCTGCCATGCCGGTTTCGAGGCTGAGCAGACTGCAACCGAGGATCACGCAATACACTGTGCGATTCATTTTTATTATTGTCCTGACGCAGGGCGTCGCTGCCCGGAGTAATCACGGGGCAGGACGCTATTATTTTTAGAGGTGGGTTGTAGCGTGTGGAATCAAGGCTTGCGGTTGAGTTCCAGGGCCAGCTGTTTGCGATCCAGCTCTTTTTCCCAGGCCGAGACGACCAGCGCCGCGACGCCATTGCCGACCAGGTTGGTCATGGCCAGGCCCGTGCCCATGAAGCGGTGGATACCCAGGATCAACACCATGCCGGCCACCGGCACGATCGGCACCACCATCAGCGTGCTGGTCAGCATCACAAAGGCGGCGCCCGAGACACCACTGGCGCCTTTGGAGGTCAGCATGGCGACCACCACCAGCGTCAGTTGCTGGGACAGCGTCAGGTCGATATTCAACGCTTGCGCAATGAACAACACGGCCATGGTCAGGTAGATATTGGTGCCGTCGAGGTTGAACGAATACCCGGTCGGAATCACCAGCCCCACCACCGGCTTGGAGCAGCCCAGGCGCTCCATCTTTTCCATGATCTGCGGCAGCACCACTTCCGATGAACTGGTGCCCAGCACCACCAGCAGTTCTTCCTTGATGTAGCCGATAAAGCGAATGATGCTGAACCCGCACAGCCGCGCCACGCCGCCCAGCACAAAGACGATGAACAACACACACAGCAGATAGAAACTGCCGATCAACTTCAGCAGCGGCACCAAAGAGCCCACGCCGTAAGTGCCGACCGTGAAGGCAATGGCGCCGAACGCACCGACCGCCGACAACTTGGCGATGATGTGCACGATACGAAAGAACACGCCCGACAGGCCTTCGATGATGTCGTACACCGGCTTGCCCTTCTCGCCCATTGCCGACAATGCGCAGCCGAACAGAACCGACACCAGCAAGATGCACAGCACGTTGCCCTCGGCAAACGCCTGGGTGAAGGTCGAGGGAATGATCGCCATCAGGAAGTCGACCATGTGCATGTGCTTGGCCTTTTCGGCAAAGCCGGTCACCGCCGAGGCATCCAGGCTGTTGACGTCGACATTGAACCCGCCACCCGGATTGAACAGGTGGCCGCCAATCAGGCCGATGACCAACGAAACAGTGGAAATGATTTCAAAGTACAGCAGCGCCTTGCCACCGACGCGACCGACCTTTTTCAGGTCGCGCATGCCGGCAATGCCGGTCACCACGGTGCAGAACACCACGGGACCGATAATCATCTTGATCAGCTTGATGAAGGCATCACCGAGCGGCTTGAGATCGGCGGCAAACGTGGGCCAGTAATGCCCCACGACAATGCCGACGACGATGCCCAGCAGCACCTGAAAATACATGGCGCGGTAAAAGGGCTGTTTGCTTTTCACCGCACTGGGCGGCGAGGTGTTGACGTCAGTCGATAGCGGGCTGGTGCTCATTATTTCTACTCACAGGCAGTCTTGTTATTAAAGGCTCGGCGAGGACACGCAGGCTGATGTCAACGCCCGTATAACTTCAACGGGTTATCGACCAGCAGTTGTTGACGCAAGGCAGGATCGGGGCAGAAGTCGAACATCAGGTCGACCAGTCCGCCGTCGTTGGGCATGTCTTTGCTGATGTTCGGGTGCGGCCAGTCAGTGCCCCACAACACACGGCCCGGTGCGGCCTGAATCAGTTGTTCGGCGAAGGGAATGGCGTCGGCGAAGGGTCGCTTGCCGATCGACACGCGCTCGGCGCCACAGACCTTGACCCATGCCAGCGGGTGCTGCATCAGTTCGAGCAAGGCCTTGAAGGCCGGCTGTTCCAGGCCATCCTGGGCTTTGACGCGGCCCATGTGGTCAATGATGAACGGCACCGGCATACGCGCCAGACGATCGGCATACGTGACGATGTCCTGGGCATCCAGATGCAGCACGACGTGCCAGCCCAGATCGGCCAGCCGGTCAACCGTCTGGTCGAATACGTCAAGGTCCGGCGCGCCACCCAGGTGCGCGACAAAGTTGAAGCGCACGCCACGTACGCCACCGGCATCCAGTTCGGCCAGTTGCCGGTCAGACTCGCTGCCATCGACGATCGCCACGCCGCGATAACGCCCTTCACTGCGCGCAATGGCATCGAGCATGGCGCGGTTATCGCTGCCGTGGCAGCTGGCCTGGACGATCACCGCACGGCTGAAGCCCAAGTGATCGTGCAAGGCACGCAGGCTGTCATACGGCGCATCGGGCGGGGTGTAACTGCGGTCATCGGCATAGGGAAACTGCGCAGCCGGGCCAAAGACATGGCAATGGGCATCCCATGCGCCGGCGGGCAGCGCCTGGACGGGCCTGGAGGGATGGGCATCGGGGGCAAGACAGCTTTTCATCTCGAATCCTTTTTTGTTGTTGGCGCAAACGATGGTGGGATGGTGGCGGCATCGCTGGTGCACAACAATCGGACACGGTTTCTAGCTGCTATGCGTGTTTTGCATACATGGGTGCCGTTTTACGGCTGACTCAACAGTTGTTGATTGATCGCCGTCTGATCACGCCCGCGCGCCACCAGCCAGCGATGGAAGTCGCGGCAGTGGGGCTTGTCGAACGCATCCCTGGCGCTCAGCAAAAAATACGACGAAGGCATTTTCAGCCCCTGCGCGAACGCAATGACCAGACGCCCGTCTGCCACGGCCCCGGCGATCATCGAGCATTGCGCCAATACAACGCCCTGCCCGGCAATCGCCGCCTGAATGGCCATTGATGACAAGGAATACACCCGGTAGCCATCGCGGATCTGCGAGCAATCGACCTGCTGGCCCGCGAACCAGTCGCGCCACGAAGGTGGGGAGGCAAATTTGGGCAGCCAGTCGACCGACAACAGTGGATACGCCAATAAATCCGCAGGCGTACGCAACGGCTTGTCGCCAGCCAACAGGCGCGGACTGCACACCGGAACCACGTCATCGCGAAACAGTTCGACGGCGTGCTCGCTTGAGCCGTGATCGCCGTAAGTGACACGAAAGTCGATTTCATAGCCATCGGATGCGGGCTCTGCATGGCTGCCATCAAGAAACAGATTGACCTCTGCATGGTCGCTTTGCCACGCGTAAATCAGCGGCGCCAACCAGTCTGACAACAGCGACGGCAAGGCACTGATGCGCAGGTTGCTGGCGCTCTTGGTCCGCTCGATTTCGACCTGGGCAATGCGCAGCGTTTCGAACGCCGCCACGCAGCTGTCGTGATAGCGCTGGCCTGCCGCGGTCAACCGAATGCGCTTGCCCTCTTTGAAGGTCAGGCTCAAGCCCAGCGTGTCTTCGAGCAGGCGCATCTGCTGACTGACAGCGCCTGCGGAAATGTCCAGCCGGCGTGCGGCTTCGACGATTCCGCCGAAACGCCCTACCGCCTCAAAAACCTGTAATGCGCGCAGCGAAGGCAAGTTCATCAGCGTCTCCCGATAAGTCACTGACGGCTTGATACTTTAGCTCAGCTATACAAATCAACAGTTTCAGGCATCTTTTCTTACCTGATGGCCTTCTCTTACGCTGTCTTTACCGTGAGCCTAGAGGAGAACGCCCATGTTTCTGCGCAATGCATGGTATGTCGCCGCCAGCGAAACCGAGCTGGGAGAAAATCTGCACCCCGTCACGCTGCTCAGTGAGCCGGTTGTGCTGTACCGCAAGCAGGACGGCACACCGGTCGCCCTCGAAGATGCCTGCCCGCACCGCAAGCTGCCATTGTCGATGGGCCGCCGTCAGGGCGATGGCATCGAGTGCGGTTACCACGGCCTGACCTTCGACTGTTCGGGCAGTTGCGTACGCGCCCCCGGCAGCCGGCGTATTCCGCACGGTGCCAGGGTGCGCAGTTATCCGCTGGCCGTGCGTTACGGGCTGATCTGGATCTGGATGGGCGATGCTGACCTGGCCGACGAAACGAAGATCTGCCACGTCCCGGAATGGGGTGACCCGGCCTGGGGTCTGAATCGTGGCGACAGTATGGTGATCGCCTGCAACTACCTGTACATGACCGACAACCTGCTCGACCCTGCACACGTGGCATGGGTGCATCCGTCCTCCTTTGGTAACGCGGCGTGCGCCGAAGAGCCGCTGCACACCACGGTCACCGAGGCGGGCGTGATCGTTTCGCGCTGGATGCGCGATGTCGAAGTCGCGCCGTTCTATGCCAGGTTCGTCAAGTTCAGCGGTCGTTGCGACCGTAAACAGCATTACGAGGTGCACTACCCTGCGCAGGCCATTATCAAGGCGCTGTTCACCCCGGCCGGCACCGGTTGCGATGAGGGTGAACTGCATGAGCAGGTGTTCCTGATGAACTCGTATAACTTCATGACCCCGGTCGACGAATCCACGACGCGCTATTACTGGTTTCAGGTGCGTAACTTCGATACCGACAATGAAGAGGTGTCGCGCCAGTTCGATGAAGATGTCCGCCATGCCTTTGCCGAAGACCGCGAAGTGCTCGCCGCCGTGCATAAAGGCATGGCCAGCAAGCGCACGCCCAATATCAATCTGGCCTCTGATTCAGGCCCGCTGCGCTTTCGCCACCAGCTCGAAAAATTGATTGTTCAGGAACAGCAGAATCACTTGATCGCGCACACCCGACACCCTGCGGCCCAACACACATTGCTTTAAGCGTGTGGCGTGCAAATCTCGCGCACCAGCGCCATGGTCTTCTCGGCCAGGCGCGACAACGGGCGTTGTTCGGTGGTGGCGAAGAACAGGTGGGTCTGGATCATCGGATCGACTATCGGCACCGCTTTCAGGCCTTCGAGCATGAAGTCCGGCTTGGACAACGCGGACTGAAAGAGCACGCCATAGCCCATGCCCAGCTTTATCAGCTCCAGCACCGAGGGAATGCTGTCGATCTCCAGGCAGACGTCGAGGGCCACCGAACGACGCGCCGCCTCGGCTTCGATCAAACGTCGGATCGAGTGCGGCTCGCTGGGCGTGATCAGTGGGTATTGGCCCAGGTCTTCGACGCGAACACGCTCCGGCAGCGCGGCCTCGGCACTGCCGATCAGCATCAAGGGTTCGCAATGGACGTGTTCGTATTGCAGCTGCGCACTCTGGCTGGGATTGAACAGCAAGGCGAAATCCAGCCGGCCGAGCAGCAGCCACTCGCGCATGGAATGGCTCAGCCCTTCCTTGACGCCCAGTGTGCAATCGGGAAAGCGCTCACGAAACCGGGCGACCAGCGCCACGGTGTGGCACCTGGAAATACTCGGTGGCAGCCCCACTACCACTTTGCCGGAAAGACTGCCGCGCTGTTCACGCAGTTCTTCGCGCGCCACCTGAACCTGACGCAGAATGCCCTTGCCGTGGTTGAACAGGCGTTGCCCGGAAGTGGTGAGTTGCACACTGCGGCCATTGCGCAGTAGCAGGTGTTCTTGCAGCTCGACTTCCAGCTGCCGGACCTGGCGGCTGACCGCCGATTGCGACAGGTTCAACACAGCGGCCGCCCGGGTAAAGCTGCCGAACTCGGCAACGCGAACAAAACACTCCAGCTGTTTGAGATCCATGTAACGCACTCGGCCAAATGGCCACCTTAACCCAAGGTGGCCGTGCTGCCCTATAAGGCATCCACCAGATTTCTCCAGTCAAAAGGCTCAAGTGTCGCGTATTCGATGTCCGCTTCACGCATCGCATCGACCAGCCTGCGTTGGACACTGACAATGGCCTGGCTCATTGACGGCTGAACGCCCACATCGCTGACCGTTTGCGACACTTCAAGCATTTCTTCCGCGCGGCGGCGGCCATGTTCGGCCACGCGACTGATCAGGTAATGCGGCAAGTCCTGATTCCAGCCCATCTGCGGAAAACTGTGATGCAACGAAGCGAGCACTTCATCCTCGACCCGGTATTGGCGGGCGGCGCTCAGACACTCGGTGGTCAAGGCTTCCAGGCCCTTGATCATGATGCTGCGACACATCTTGACCGCCGAAGAACGGCCGACCTCGTTGCCCACGGCACGAACGTTCATTCCCAGCTGACACAACCTGGCGGCAATGGCGTCGGCGTCATGGCCACATAACAGGATCGGCGTCTTGATCCGCTGAGGCGGTACCGGCGCCATGACCGCGGCATCCACATAGCCAATGCCGTGTTGTGCCATGGCCGCACAGGCTGCGCGTTTAGTCGCCGGCGCCACCGAGTTCATATCAATAAACACTTGCCCCGGTCGCATCAACGGCGCGGCATCGAGCGCCGCTTGCAGCGCGGTGTCGGCGGTTACCGCAGAGATGACCCAGTCGCCCAGATCAATGGCCTGCGCCGCGCTGGCGCACAGATGCACACCGCTTTTGAAGGCCTTTTCTTCAAGCCGCTTGCGCGTCGCCGGGTCTTGGTACAGCCGGTCATAGGCGTGAACATCAAGGCCCGAGTCGGCCAGGTCTTCGCCCAGAATGCCGCCGGCCTCACCGAAGCCGATCAATGTGATGGAAAGTGTCATGGTGTGGCTCCTGTGTCAGCGCCGATGGTGGCGCCGTGGAGCCTGTGCAACAACGCAAGGTCGGTTCTAGCAGCTATGCGTGTTTTGCATGTTTGATCGCGGCCAAAAACGAGAGGTCGCTGACAGCGGTGTGCGCGCCGGTATTCATGACCGCGTTGAGCAGCTTGCGCGACGTGACCGGGTCAAGCACTTTGCCGGCGTTGTGCATGAACTTGGTTTCAACACTGGCCCAGGGTGCCGGCTGCTCGATCGTGCGGCCGTTGGGCTGGTCCAGTTGCCGAGTCAATACACGCCCATCCTTGAGGCGCACGTGCAGCTCAGTCAGGTAGTTTCCCGGTTTGGCCTGCGCAAGGTCCGGGTGCGGCCTTGCCTGCACCAGGCTCATCAACGCCAGGGCGCGCGGGTCCTCATAGGCGCTGCTTGCAAAGCTGTCCAGCACGATATGGCCATCCAGCAGCATCCGCGCCAGGCAGTACTGCACGCTGAACCTGGCATCCATCGCGCTTCTGAGTGTCGGGCGGTTGACGTGGGTCAATCGCAAGGGATGGATAAAGACACTGATCGCGCTGACGTCCTCAGCCGAGAATGCTTGCTCACGACGAATAGCCTGCAAGGCATCGAGCGCGGCGTGCGTACTGTCGCAGCATGGATAGAGTTTGATGCCAATGCCGGGCTCTACGATATCCAGCGGGGCCGCCCAGTCGGCCAGCGCACGCTCGGCCCTGTAGTTACCCTTGCCATTGAAGACATTGAAGAAGCCTTGCGGATGCTCAAAGGCTTCCAGGCTCGCGGTAAAGCCCTGTTGCGCCATGAGTGCCGCCATCAACCCGTTGCGGGCGCAATGCCCCACATGAAAGGGTTTGGTCATGGTGCCAAAGTTGGCTTTCACCCCCGATGACAGCGAGACACACAGGGCCAGGGCCGTGGCGGTCTGCGCCGCGCTCAAGCCCAGCAGTTTCGCGCAGCCGGCGGCGGCACCAAACACACCCAGCGTCGCCGTAGGGTGCCAGCCTTTGTCGTAATGATGAAAATTGACACTGCGCGCCAGGCGGGTCTCGGTCTCGAACCCGGCCACGAACGCTAGCAGCAGAGCATCGCCGGACACCTGTCGGGTCTCGCCGAGTGCCAGCAACGCCGGCAGGATGGGCGCCGAAGGATGCCCGCCCATGGCGATATTGACGTCGTCGAAATCCAGTGCATGAGCGGCCGCGCCATTGATCAGGGTGGCAGACAACGGATCGAGCCGCTCGCTGCGCCCCAGCACCGGTACCGTCCCTTGGCTGCACAGCCCCGGCGTGCGCAGCAATGCATTGACTACCGGCTCGTTCGCGCCGGCGAGCATGCAGCCGATCGTATCGAGAACAACGGTCTTGGCGTTCTGCCGGGCATCGACCGTGAGATCGCTCACGGTCAGGCCGACTATCTTTTCAGCCATGGATTCACTGAGGTACACGGGGAGTCACCTGTTGGTCGTTTCAAGAAGCCGGGTCAAGTCCGGCGCGGATTCAGCAGCGTCAGAAAAGCGAGATGGCGCCCAGCACAATCGCGAATCCCAGGTAGGCGAAGGAGCCGAGGAGTACCCACTTCCAGGCAAATTTCTGGAAGTCGCCAAGGTCCGCGCGAATGATGCCCAGCAGCGCCCACAGCGGCGGCGAGGCCGGGCCGATCGAATGGGCCATTTGCCCGATCACCGATGCCCGTGCAATCTCCATCGAGGGAATATCGTAACGAGCGGCCATCTCTGCCAGCACCGGCACGATGCCGAAGAAGTAAGCATCGTTGGCCATGAAGAAACTGAGCGGGATACCAATGATTGCCGTGGCAACGGGTATCAGTGCGCCCATATCCGGCGCCACACCGCCCAGCAGCACCTCGGCCATGGCCTTGGTCATGCCGGTCTCGGTCAGAATGCCGGTGAACACACCCGCGCCCAGCACCAGCATGACGACCGGCACCGCATTGGCCGCATGTTCGCGGATGACCTCGCCCTGATCGGCAGGTCTGGGGACATTCACAAAGAGCGCGACGATAAAGCCTGCGATGAACAACACCATCAGCGGCGCGACGCCCAAGACCAGACAAACCAGCAGCGCAACGGTCAGGCCCGCATTGACGAAGGTGCGCCAGGTCGCCCTGGTTTCAGGGTTGCAGGCCTGGGCCATGATTTCTCTGGCCGACTGCTCGATATGTTCAGGGGCAATGCCCCGGCGGGCGTTGCGCCCAAGCAGATAGGCGATGAAACAGACGAACAGACAGGAACACAGCATGGGGCCAAGCATGGCCGAGAAATACTCGGTGGCATCCAGGTGCAAAACACTGATCGCGCGGGTCGCTGCACCACCCCACGGCGTTGTGCCTGACACAGTCCCCAACGCCATCGTCGCGATGGTCGCAATGATCAACGGGTTGATGCGCAGCTTCTTGTACAACGGCAGGAAGGCTGAGCAGACAATCATGTAACTGGTGGTGCCATCGCCATCGAGTGCCACCAGGCAGGCAAGCACGGCGGTGCCGACGCAGATCTTCACCGGATCGCCCTTGGACAGACGAATGATGAAGCGCGAGAGCGGATCGAACAGTCGTGCATCCATCATCAGCCCGAAATACAACACCGCAAACAACAGCAGCACGGCCGTGGGTGCAACGGTCTTGATCCCGGCCGCAATCATGTTGCCCAACTCGGCACCTTGCCCGGTGAATAACAGAAAGAACGCCGGCGCGACGATGATTGCTGCAAACGCCGTCATCCATTTGCGGATGACCAGAAGCATGAATACCGCAAGCGTGGAAAATCCAAGGACGGCCAGCATGTTATTCACCTCCCCCGGTCGACGCCCGATCAAGTCGGTAGTGGCTCAGGGTCTGGCAACGGTGAGGTAGTTCAAATCGCAGGTGCATAGTCATCAACCTTGTTGTTTTTATGTGAGCAATCCGCCCTTGTGTGACAAAAACTAAAGTGGATGAGTTGTTAATTCAAACGACAAATGGTTAAACGCGAATTAAGATTTACTTAAATCACTTGAGTGACAATGCAATGAGATTTGATATCGAAAAACTGCGCGTAGTCGCTCAGGTGGGTCGGGTGGGCTCCATCACGGCGGCGGCTCGCAGCCTGCATGTCACGCCTTCAGCGGTGTCGCAGACCGTGCAGCGCGTCGAGGCCGCCATTGGCCTGGCGCTTCTGGAAAGGCGTCCGCACGGCATGGCATTAACCGATGCGGGCGAGGTGGTGATGCGCCGCGTGTCACTGATCGAAGCCCAGATCAGCTTGCTGGGCAGTGATCTTGAGGCCATTGCGGCAGGCCAGGCAGGCCACGTTTCGCTGGGCGTGTTCCCGACCCTGGCGTCATCGCTGTTGCCACAGATCGTGACCGAGTTCCGCAATCGGCACCCGAATATCACCTTGAATGTACGCAGCGCCCGACTCAGCGCATTGCGAAATCTTGTGAGCGCAGGCGAGCTGGATCTGGCCATTACCTGGACCTATCCGTGGTCGCCGGAGTCGTTGCCCACGAGCCCCCTCAGGGCGGATCCGACGGTCTTGCTTATCCCTTCCAGCCACCCGCTGGCCCACGCGCCGTCGCCCATTCGACTTGAGCACCTTGCCGGCGAGTCATGGATTTGCCGCTCTGACGGGCACGAAATTACCGAGCTGCTGCATCGTTCTTCAGCGGCGGTGAATTTCACCCCGCGCATAGCCATTGCGGCCAACGATTATCAGGAAACCCAGGCCATGGTTGCCGCCGGCCTGGGGATTGCACTGGCACCCAGGTTATCGACAACCACCTGCCGTGCGGACATCACCGTCCGCGAGCTCGACAGCAGTGTGCCGGGCCGGCACCTGCATCTTGTGTACCCCGGCAACCGCTCAAGCCCTGCGGTCGACAAGATGATCGTCATCCTCAAGGCGCTGTTGGCCGAGACGGATACAGGCAACGGCTGATGGTGCACGGGTGATGGTGCAGCGCCGCCGGATTACGCCCGCCCGGCCAACCACTCGATCACTTGCGCATGCAACTGCGGATCGCCACACGCTACCACCGCGCCGCCGTTCTGGGCCGTTCCGCCATCCCAGGCTGTCATCACGCCGCCTGCGCCTTCAATGATCGGGATCAGTGCCTGGACATCGTAGGGTTTGAGGCTGGCTTCGATGATCACATCGACGAACCCCGAGGCCAGCATGCAGTAGGCGTAGCAGTCGCCGCCCCAACGCATCAGGCGGGTCTGGCTGGCCACGCGGTCAAAGGCTTCGCGCTGGCCGGGCTCGCTGAACATGTCGGGCGTGGTGGACATCAGCACCGCCGAAGACAACCCCTCGCAAGCGCGGGTTTTCAAAGGGACGCCGTTGCACCAGGCGCCTTCGGGGGTGCCGATGTAGCGTTCGCCGGTAAATGGCTGGTTCATCATGCCCAGCACCGGGCGCTGGCCGTCGTTAAGCGCGATCAGCGTGCCCCACAGCGGCAGGCCGGTGATGAAGGCGCGCGTGCCGTCGATCGGGTCGAGCACCCAGGTCAGGCCGCTGCTGCCGGCCACCGCTTCTTCTTCTTCGCCGAGAATGCCGTCGCTGGGGTACTGCGCCAGAATCAGTTCGCGCATCACCCGCTCGGCGGCCTTGTCGGCCACGGTCACCGGGTCGAAGTGCGCGCCGCCTTTGTCTTCCACAGTCATCTGCGCACGGAAATAAGGCTGGATGGCCGTGCCCGAGGCGTCTGCCAGGCGGTGGGCGAAGGCCAGGTATTCTTGCAATTGGTCGTTGCTCAGGGTCATGGGGTTTTCCTGTTCGGGGGGGCGTGCAGGTGCGGATAATACCGCACCTGCCGTCAGGTTCAGCCCCGCGACGCCAACCAGGCGCGCCAGCCGCCCCATTGGCTGATGTCCTCGGCACCGCTCAGCCCGTAGCCCTCGCAGATAAAGCCGGTTTCCCAACGGCCATCGGCCAGTTCGACCTTGCCCAGCCCGAGCGGCGCCGGGATGCCACTGAGGAACGATCCCAGCTCGGCACTCGGCAACTGCCACACCTCGACGCTGATGGCCACACCCTGCTCCGCCACCCGCACCATGCCGGGCCGCTGCACCGGGCCGCCAGCCAGCGCGTACAACCGATAGGCCGGCGCGCTGTGCGTGGTTTCAACCAGCGTTGCGCCGCGTTGCCTGAGCTGCCAGTTGAGCGCCAGACCGTCGAGGTGCGCACCGCACACCACCAGGCGGGTCTGATCATGCCCCGCCACGCGCCCCACTGCCTGGCCCTGTTGATAGGCATGTCCCAGGCTGAGCAGGTATTGATCGGTAAACGCGCGGCCAAACAGCGTCACGCCCCATGGCAAACCATTGGCCATCGTTGCGCTGGGCACGGCCACGGCGGCGTAGTCGAGCAGGTTCATGAAGTTGGTGTAGTAACCCAGCTCGGCGTTGCGCAGCACCGGCTCTTCAGCCAGTTCGGCCAGGGTGACCGGGCGGCCGATGGTCGGTGTCAGCACGCAATCGAGCCCGGTCATCAGCCGGTCGCACTCGGCCTTCAAGGCTTGCAAGCGGTACTGGGCGCGAAAGGTCTCTACCCCGGTCACTTCCGGGCCTTTGGCAAGCACGGCGTGGATCACCGGCAACACGGCATCGGGCTGGGTACGCGCCAGTTCACCGACCACGCTGTAGCGCTCGGCCACCCACGGCCCTTCGTACAGCAAGCGGGCCGCCTCCAGAAACGGCGACAGGTCAAGGCTGACCGCTTCGCCGCCCAGTGCCTGCAAGCGCTCGATGGCGGCGGCGAACAACACAGGCCCTTCGTTGCAACCAAAGAACTGCAAGTCTTCCTGGCGCGGCACGCCAAAGCGGAATGGCCGCACATCGCCGAACGCGGTCGCGCCGTTCCAGGCGGGATTGGCGCGGCTGTAAGCGTCCTCGGGGTCAAGGCCCGTGGTCAGCGCCAGCAACTGGCTGGCCTCCTGCGCAGTCGCGGTAAAGGTGGTCACGCAATCGAGGGTACGGCAGGCCGGCACCACACCGGCGGTGGAGATCAAGCCCTTGGTTGCCTTGAGCCCGACCAGATTATTCAGCGCCGCCGGCACCCGGCCGGAGCCTGCGGTGTCGGTGCCCAGCGCAAAGCTGGTCAGCCCCAAGGCTACGGTCAGCGGCGAGCCGGCGCTGGAGCCACCCGACGGGTAGTCGCTCAGCACGCTGTTGCGGCATGGGCCATAGGGCGAGCGCGTGCCGTTGAGGCCGGTGGCGAACTGGTCGAGGTTGGTCTTGCCCAACGGCACGGCGCCAAGATCGATCAGCTTCTGCACCGTGGTCGCGGTACGCGCGGGTGTGTAGGCATAGGCCGGGCACGCGGCGGTGGTCGGGATGCCGGCCAGATCGATATTGTCCTTGATCGCGAACGGCACGCCGTACAGCGGCAGGCTCTCGATGCTGCGCGACTCCAGCGCGGCCAGATAAGGCTCGAGCTCTTCGACGCTGAGCACATGAATGAACATATTGAACCCGGGATTCAGCGCTTGCGCGCGTTCGCGCAGGGCCAGCATCAAGCGGCGTGGCGACTGCTCGCCGCTGAGGTAAGCCGCGCGCAGCACATCCAGTTGCAGATCGTTGTTCATGCTTGTTCTCCTGTAGCGCTGATCGGTTCCAGAACCACCACCCGTTGCCCCGCACGAATCGCCGAGCCGGGCTCTACCCGTATGTCTCGCACGATGCCGGCGCATGGCGCGAGCACCGGAATTTCCATCTTCATCGACTCCAGCACCACCAGCGCGGTGCCGGCCGTTACCTGCTCACCGAGCGCAACCTGCACCTGCCAGAGGTTGCCGGCAATCGGGCTTTCGACGCTCATGTGATGTGCAGGCAACAGAGCTTCTTCAGTCGCTTCGGCCACCGCTTCGTTGCTTTCGAAATGCGCCTGGCCGCTGTCGATCCAGCGCTGTCTTTCAGCCGCGAAAGCCGCTTGCTGACGCTCGCGAAACGCGGCAATGCCGGACGCCTCTTTGGCGAGAAACGCTTGATAGTCGGCCAGGCGCAGCTGGCTCTGCTCGATGTTCAGATCAAAACGCCCCAGCGGAAAATCACGCCGAATGCGCAGCAGTTCGTCGGCGCTGACCGGGTAAAACCGAATCTGATCGAAAAAACGCAGCAGCCAGGGCTTGCCGTCGAAGGCCGCCACATCGCGGTAGCGGTTCCACATTTGCAGGGTGCGACCGACAAACTGATAACCGCCGGGGCCTTCCATGCCGTACACGCACATATAAGCACCGCCGATGCCCACCGAGTTTTCGGCGGTCCAGGTGCGTGCCGGGTTGTACTTGGTGGTCACCAGACGGTGGCGCGGGTCCAGCGGCGTGGCCACCGGTGCGCCGAGGTAGACATCGCCCAGGCCCATGACCAGATAGCGGGCGTCGAACACCGTGCGCTGCACTTCGTCCAGGTCCGCCAGATCGTTCATGCGGCGGATGAATTCCAGGTTGCTCGGGCACCATGGCGCGTCCTTGCGCACGGTGGTCATGTATTTTTCGATGGCCAGCTGGCACGCCGGGTCGTCCCACGACAAGGGCAAATGGACGATGCGCGACGGCACTTGCAGGTCACTGGCGGCACACACCGCGTCCCACTCGCCGGCGATTACTTGCAGCAGTTGCGCCAGCGGCAGTTGCTCGGGCTGATAGTGAACCTGCAACGAACGGATGCCCGGCGTCAGATCGATCACGCCGGCCAGGGCCTTGGCTTGCAGGGCCTGCATCAGGGCGTGACCGCGAAAGCGCAGCACCAGATCCAGCTCGGCGGCGCCGATTTCCAGCAGCAGATGCGTGTCGCCGGCCACACGTGCCACCAGCCGGGTATCGTCCTGCCCGAGGTCCAGCACGATGGGCGATGGACGTTCGGGCTCAGGCACCTCGGCGGCGTGCTCGCTCAGCAACGGCGCAGTGGCCAGTTGACGGGCGCGCAGCAGGTTGGTCGGCACAAAGCGTACTTTGTCACCGGCCTTGAGTTGCCCCAGTTGCCACAGGTCCGCCTCGATCACTGTCACCGGGCACACGAAGCCGCCCAGGCTCGGGCCGTCGGGGCCGAGGATCACCGGCATGTCGCCGGTAAAGTCCACCGAGCCGATGGCGTACGGATTGTCGTGAATGTTCGACGGGTGCAGCCCGGCCTCGCCACCGTCGGCCCGTGCCCACTCGGGCTTGGGGCCGATCAGGCGCACGCCGGTGCGGCTGGAGTTGAAATGCACTTCCCAATCGGTGGCAAAGAAGGTGTCGATATAGGCTGCGGTGAAATACTCCGGCGCGCCATGCGGGCCGTAGATCACGCGGATCTGGCGCAGCGCAGGCAACGGCGCTTGCCCGGCCAGTTGCGCACCTGCCGTTGCATCGACCAGCGGCGCCAGGTGCAGCACATCACCGGCGCGCAACGCTCGCCCGCCATGGCCGCCAAACTGGCCAAGGGTAAAGGTGCTTTTGCTGCCCAGGTAATCGGGTACCTGAACACCGCCGCGCACGCACAGGTAACTGCGCGCACCGGCGCCGCTGATGGTGCCCAGATTCAACACCGAGCCGGCCTCGATCCGCAGTGCGGTGTTCATCGCCACCGCCTGGCCGTCGACCGTCACCGGCAATACCGCGCCGGTGATCGCCAGCACGGCAGCGGTGTTGAAGCGCAGGCTCGGGCCGCTCATGGTGACTTCAAGGCCTGCGGCGCCTTCGGGGTTACCCAGCAACTGGTTGCCCAGGCGCAGGGCGCGGCTGTCCATGGGCCCGGAAGGCGGCACACCCACGGCCCAGTAACCCAGACGCCCCGGATAATCCTGAACGCTGGTCTGGGTGCCGCCGCTGAGCACCTCGAAGGTCAAGGCCTGATACGTCAGGTTTTCCAGACAGCGGGTCCAGGGCTGGCCGCTGGCGAACGGCGCATCGAGCAGAATCTGTCGCAGGTAATCGCGGTTGGTCTCGACGCCATACAACTGGCTTTCACCCAAGGCGCGGTGCAGTTGCAAGCGCGCCTGTTCACGGTCGGGCGCCCAACTGATGACCTTGGCGATCATCGGGTCGAAGTACGGCGCGATCTCACAGCCGGCCTCGACCCAGGTGTCGATGCGCAGCGTCTGGCCGTCGGCCTCGGGAAATTGCACGGCGGTCAACAGACCCGGACTTGGCTGAAAGTCTTTGCCCGGATCTTCGGCGTACAACCGGGCCTGCACCGCGTGACCGCTCGGTTGCAGGCCGGCGGCCAGCTCGCTGAGCGGCGGCAGGTCGCCGGCCGCCAGTTGCACCATCCAGCGCACCAGATCGACGCCCCAGACCTGCTCGGTGACACCGTGCTCGACCTGCAAGCGGGTGTTCACTTCAAGAAAGTAGAAGCGCTGGTCATCGCTGTCGAAGACGAATTCGACGGTGCCGGCGCTGCGGTAATTGACCGCGCGCGCCAGTTGTACCGCAGCGGCGCACAGGGCGTCGGCCATGCCCTCGGGCAGGTTCGGCGCCGGGGTTTCTTCCAGCACTTTCTGGTTGCGCCGTTGCACCGAGCAATCGCGCACACCCAGCGCCAACACTTCACCTGCGCCATCGCCGAACACCTGCACTTCCAGATGGCGGGCGCGCTGGATGTATTTCTCGATGAACACACCGGCGTCACTGAAGTTGTTCTGGCCCAGGCGCTTGACCGTCTCGAAGGCTTCGCTCAGTTCCTGCGCCGAGCGGCACACACGCATGCCGATGCCGCCACCGCCGGCCGTGCTCTTGAGCATCACCGGGTAACCGACCTGTTCGGCGGCCTGCAACGCCTCGCTGAGGCTGTCGAGCAGGTCGGTGCCTTCGAGCAACGGCACACCCTGCTCACGGGCCAGGGCACGGGCGGTGTGCTTGAGTCCGAACAGGCGCAATTGTTCCGGCGTCGGGCCGACAAAGGCGATGCCGGCGGCTTCGCAGGCTTCGGCAAAGCCTGCGTTCTCCGACAGAAAGCCGTAGCCCGGATGGATCGCTTGCGCGCCGCTGGCTTTGGCGGCGGCAAGCATCTTGTCCACGGCCAGGTAGGTGCCGGCCGCCGCGCCCTCGCCCAGGCTCAGTGTCTGGTCGGCTTCAAGAATATGGCGGCTGGCGAGATCGGCCTCTGAATAGACCGCGACGCCTTTGACCTCGAGCTCGCGCAGGGTGCGCAGGATGCGGCAGGCGATGGCGCCCCGGTTGGCAATCAACAGTGTGTCAAACATCAGGAGTCCCCCGAAGGCGGCAGATGACCGCCCTGGCTGGGTTGCGGGTCGTCCCGCAGTTTTTCGAGTGGGTCTCGGGGCCGTCCCCAGACCAGAAGTCGCTAGGGCTTGCGCGGGCCGTTGTGTGGCGGCTGGTAACCGGCGCGGCTTTGGCACACTGCGTACAGCCACAGGCGCAAGGTGTTCAGCCAGGGTTTCATGCCCATATCAGCAACTGCGCAGGTGTGGGGTTGTAGCCGTTGCACGGGTTGTTCAGTTGCGGGCAGTTGGAGATCAGCACGATCACGTCCATCTCGGCACGCAGTTGCACGTATTTGCCCGGCGCCGAAATACCGTCTTCAAAGGTCAGGCCGCCTTCGGGGGTGACCGGCACGTTCATGAAGAAGTTGATATTCGGGCTGATGTCGCGCTTGCCCAGCCGGCCGTCGTGGCAGCAGGCGCGCAGGTAGTTGTCGCGGCAGCTGTGCATGTGACGCTTGTCGAGCGCATAGCGCACGGTGTTGCTTTCCTGGGAACAGGCGCCGCCAAGGGTGTCGTGGCGCCCGCAGTTGTCGTCGACGATGGTCAGCAACGGCCGGCCAAGATTGGAATACAGCACGCTGCCGACGCCCAGATAAACGTTGTTCTGCCGGCGCAAGGTGCGTTGTACGTCATAACGCTCGTGGGGGTTGGCGGCGCTGTAGAACAGCGTGTCGATGGCCTGGTTGCCCTCCAGGTCGAGGATGCGCAGGGTTTGCCCGGCCTTGACCTCGGTCATCCAGGGTTCGCCGGCCGGAATGGTGGCCTGGTAAATCGCGGTTTCAGGGTGCAGATGCGTGCTCATGAAGGCCTCCTCAAGCAAACAAACGATCGGTATTGATGAAGCCGCGCTGGTTTTCCGGGCGCGAGGTGCGGCAGTGTTCGGCGACGCTGGCGTCACTGCTCATGAAGGTCAGTTGCACCGGCCTGGGCGCGTACTCGGGCGCCGGGTCCATCGGGTGTTGCAGCGCGGTGATGACGAACAGCGTGTCCATGGGCGCGTACAGTTCGATGCAATCGCCGGCCTTGCTGTTGCCTGGCGCAAAATGCAGCCCGCCGTTGTCGTCGACATCGACGCGGCTGAACAGGTTGAGGGTCATCGACAGGTCGGTCAGGCCCAGTTGCCACTTGCCCATTTCCACCAGCAGGTTGTCGGCGCCGTTGCGAAAGAAGCCGTTGCGCAACTGCTGATAGTTACCCTGGCCGTATTTTTCCTGCACCTCATCGGCGTTCAGCACACCACCGAGGCTGTCGCTCCAGCCGCAGGTGTCGCGGGTGATGGCGGCCAGCACACGGCCCATGTCCGAGTACAGGCAGTGGCCAGCGGTCAGCTTGGCGGTGTGTTGGCATTTGAGGCTGTCGGGCAGGTTCAGCCGCTCGCTTTTTTCGTGCGCGTTGAACAGCATCACGCTGACATTGGCGCCGCCTTCAAGGTCGGTCAGGCGCAGCAACTGGCCGCGCTTGAGCACAAACGACAGGTGGCCGCCGCCCGGCACATATTCATCGGCAAAAACATGGGGTTCATTCATGGCTGTTTCTCCAAGTCGGTTAAAGAGCGCTGGCTGTTCAGCGGCAGGTCGTAGGTGATGCGCGCGCCATAGGCCTGCGGTGCATGCGGGTCAACGCGCACCTTGTCGAAGACCATCAGGCGCGTCCCGAGGCTGAAGCCTTCGCTCAGGTCGTGGGTGACCATGAACACCGTCAACCGCGTCTCGCGCCACAGCTCCAGCAGCAGCGCGTGCATGTCTTTGCGGATGCCAGGGTCCAGCGCGCCGAACGGCTCATCGAGCAGCAACACGCGGGGTTTCATGATCAGGGCCTGGGCGATGGCCAGCCGTTGCTGCATGCCGCCCGACAGCTGCGCCGGGTACTTTTCCAGGGCATGACCGAGCCCGACCTTGTGCAGCAACTGCGCGGCGTGCTCGCGGGCTGCACGCTTGCGCTGGCCGAACAACCGGCCCAGCAGCGGCGCCTGCGGCAGCTCAAGCCCCAGCGCGACGTTGTCCAGCACGCTCAAATGCGGGAATACCGAGTAGCGCTGGAAGACCACGCCGCGGCTGGGGTCCGGCTCGCCCGCCAGCGGCTGGCCGTCGAGCAGAATCTGGCCTTTGCTGGCGCGTTCCTGCCCCAGCAACAGCCGCAAGAAGGTCGACTTTCCGCAACCGGAGGTTCCGACCATGGTGCAAAACTCACCTTCGGCAATGCTCAGGTTCAAGCCCTCGAGCACCACGTGCTCGCCGTATTGCTGCCAGACATTGTTGACCTCGATAAAGCTCATGGCCGGCTCCCCTCGTACCAGGGAAAGGCGCGCCGGGTCAGGGTCTTCAGGCCCCAGTCCATCAACCAGGCCAGGGCGGTGATCCACACCACGTAGGGCAGGATCACGTCCATGGCCAGGTAACGGCGCACCAGAAAGATCCGGTAACCCAGGCCGTCCTCGGAGGCGATGGCTTCGGCCGCGATCAGGAACAACCACGCCGAACCCAGTACCAGGCGCAGCGAAATCAGCAGGCGCGGCAGCAATTGCGGCAACACCACGCGCAGGATCAGCGTCCAGGTCGAGGCGCCCAGGGTTTGCGCCTTGATCAGCAGCTCGACCGGTATTTCCCGCGCACGCTGCTCCAGATCGCGAGCCAGGATCGGCGTGATGCCGATCACGATCAGCATCACCTTCGACAACTCGCCCAACCCGAAGACGATGAACAGAATGGGCAGGATCGCCAGCGGCGGCACCATCGACAGCACCACCAGCAACGGCGACAACGGTGCGGCAAACAGCGGCAGCGTGCCGGCGGCGATGCCCAGGCATAGCCCTGCTATGGCGCTGATGCCCAGGCCGATGGCCAGACGCTGCAGGCTTGACCCGGTGTCTTTCCACAGCAGGTACTCGCCACTGCGTTTGTCTTCGGTAAAGGCCATGCGCTTGACCGCATCGCCCATTTGCGCAGCGCTGGGCAACAGCTTGTCGTTGGGGTTTTCTGCCAGCCGTTGCGCCGAGCCCAGAAAGTAGGCACACAGCAACAGCGCAAATGGCAGGAGCACCAGCAACAGCCGCGTGGGGCGGTCGGGGTGACGGTTGATCAGTTGCATGGCGCGTTCTCCTGGTTACAGCTTGCCGTCGACGGCCAGCTGCACATAGGTGGGGTCAAAGCGCAGTTTCAGATTGGCTTTATCGCCACGGGTCACGCCATTGGCGAAGCTCATGCCGACCACATGGCTGTCTTTGGCGCCCTCGCCCAGCAAACCGTGGTCAAAGGAAAAGCCTGCCACCTTGTCCATGGTGTCCGGCAGTTGCGCACTGGTGGCGAACTCCAGCGCCTGCTGCGGCGTGTAGAACAAGCGGGTGGTCGACAGCTGCGCCTTGAAACCGGCCAGATCGGTGCCCGAGGCCTTGGCCATATGGCTCAGCGCAACATCGCCTGCCGCGCTCTGGCCATTGATCAGCGTCATGACCTCGAACCACGCACCGACCAGCACCTTGCCCAGCGCCGGGTTGTCCTTGAGGGTCTGGGTGTTGACGACCATCATGTCGAGGATTTCGCCGGGGATCTTGCTCGAGTCGAATACCTGCGTGACGCCGGGCCGCGCCTGAATATCGGCCAGCATCGGGTTCCAGGTGGTGACGGCCTGCACGTCAGGCGTGTTGAAGGCCGCCGAGATATCGGCATCGGAGGTGTTGACGACCTTCAGGTCTTTTTCACGCAATCCTGCAGTGTCCAGCGCCCGCGCCAACAAGTAGTGCGACACCGAAAGCTCGACCAGATTGATATTCATGCCCTTGAGGTCGGCCACCGTCTTGCCGGCGCCCTTGATGACAATGCCGTCGTTGCCGTTGGAGAAATCGCTGACCAGCAGCGCGGTGCTGTCGACGCCGCCGGCCGCAGGAATGGTCAGCGCGTCCATGTTGGTCATGGTGCAGCCATCGAACTGGCCGGCGGTGTACTGGTTGATCGACTCGACGTAATCGTTGAGCTGAGTGACCTTGACGGTGATGTCGTATTTCTTCGCCCACTTGTCGACGATGCCCTGCGCCTGGGCATATTCCCATGGCATCCAGCCGGCATAGATCGTCCAGCACACGTTGAAATCAGTCTTGACCGCCGCCATGGACGAGGTGCTGGTCAACAGGGCGATGCCTGCTGCGAGGAAAGCGGATAAGAGGGGCTTTCTCATGATAGGACTCCAGTTGAAGGTGGACGGACAAGGAGCAGCGCAACACTTGTATGACCAAGTGGTCTGTCTCCCGGGCTTTTTCCCCGCCGTGTAACCTCAACTGGAGGTCGTCAGCTCTCGGACCAGACACTCGCTTTTCAGCGAGCCGGAACCCTAGCCAACCATTTTCAAATTGTGGTGCAAACTGCTTGCGCTACTCCTGCACCTAATGGGTTATGCGAGAGGCGTGCCAGATAGCGCAGGTGTTGTCGAGAGGCCTTTATTTACAGGGATTTCAGAGTATTTCCGGATTTTTCAGCAGTCTGTTGAACGGCGCCTGAAGTGCGCTGAAACAGCGCAAGGCGCACCCGCTTGGGGCAACATTAATTTCCCACTCCTCAGCCTTCCGGCAATTCTGGCTATAATGCGCCCGCCTTCCTTTTGATCATTACTCACTTATGAAAAACCTGTTTTTCGCTGTACTCCTGTCTCTTTCATTCGGTCACTTCGCCTTTGCCGCCCCGCCTGAAACCTTTGCCGACGCTAAAGTCATCGCCAAGCAAAAGATCTATATGGACCAGGATAAAAGTCCGTTGGGCGAGTTGTATTGCGGCTGCAAATGGGCCTGGGTAGGCAAGTCCGGTGGCCAGGTCGATGCTGAGTCATGCGGTTATAAAACCCGTAAACAGGAAAACCGCGCCGAGCGTACCGAGTGGGAACACATCGTCCCGGCCTGGACCTTTGGCCATCAGCGCCAGTGCTGGGCCAATGGCGGGCGTGAGCATTGCGTCGACGATGATCCGGTGTTTCGCAACATGGAAGCCAACCTGTTCAATCTTTACCCTTCAGTGGGTGAAGTGAATGGCGACCGCAGTAACTATAACTACGGCATGGTCTCCGGTGTGGCACCTCAGTATGGACAGTGCAAGACCAAAGTGGACTTCGAACAGCGCGTGGCCGAACCGCGTGATGAAGTCAAAGGCCTGGTCGCGCGCACCACGTTCTATATGTTCGATCGTTACAACCTGAGCATGTCGCGCCAACAGCAACAGGTGTTGATGGCCTGGAACAAACAGTTCCCGGTGACCGCCTGGGAGAAAGAACGCAATAACCGCATCGCGGCGATCATGGGCCACGCCAACCCGTTCGTGACCGGTGCGCGCACCTGGACCCAGGATTACAAGACCGTCGGTGACGGCCTGGTCAGCCCGATTCCGGCGCCGACCCAGGCCTCGCAAACCGCAGCGCAGCCAACCACGACTGCGCAGGCGCAGACCGGTTCGATCATTGGTAATCGCAGCAGCCAGATCTATCACCTGCCCAGCGGCTGCCCGAGCTACGACAAGGTGTCGGCAAAGAACCAGATCGCCTTCGAGTCCGAATCGCAGGCTCAGGCGGCGGGATACCGAAAGGCCGGTAACTGCAAATAACCTGCCCCAGGGTTGACCCTGCGCAGGACCGCCCGGACGGTCCTGCGCTTACTCCCCCATCAACTCGCGCACTCTGCCCGCCAATGCATCGGCCGTGAACGGCTTGGTCAGCACCAGCATGCCCGGCCCCAACTGCCCTTCTCCAAGCGCTGCGCTTTCGGCGTAGCCGGTGATGAACAGGGTTTTGAGGCTGGCGCGAATCTCACGCCCGGCGTCGGCCATTTGTCGTCCGTTCATGCCTCCGGGCAAGCCGACATCGGTGATCAGCAGATCGATGCGCACATCGGAGCGCAGCACCTTGAGGCCGGCCATGCTGTCGCCCGCCTCGATCACGGTGTAGCCCAGGTCACCGAGCACATCGGCGAGCAGCATGCGCACCGTGGGCTCGTCGTCGACGATCAGGATGGTCTCGCCCACTGTGGCAAACGCTGTTGGCGCTGTATGGGTGCTGCCTTCATGGTCGGGCGTCGCGCCGAAGTATCGGGGCAAATAGATGCACAGCGTGGCGCCCTGGCCGACCTCTGAGGTGATGCGGACCTGCCCGCCGGACTGTTTGGCAAAGCCATAAATCATCGACAGCCCAAGCCCGGTGCCCTGGCCAATCGGCTTGGTGGTGAAGAACGGATCGAACGCCTTGCCGATGATTTCCGCGGTCATGCCGGTGCCGGTGTCGGTCACGCACAGCGACAGGTATTGCCCTTCAGGCAGGTCATAAGCGCGGGCATGCGCCGCGTCCATGCAATGGTTGGCGGTCTCGATGGTGATGCACCCGCCGTCCGGCATCGCGTCGCGGGCATTCAGGCACAGGTTCAACAGTGCGTTCTCAAGCTGGCTGGCATCCACCAGCGTCGGCCAGAGCTCTTGCTCGCCGGCCGTTTCGACGACGATGCCCGGGCCGACCGTGCGCTGGATCATCTCGGTCATGCCGGCCACCAGCAGGTTCACATCGGTGGGCCGTGGATCAAGGGTCTGGCGCCGGGAAAACGCCAGTAACCGGTGGGTCAGCGATGCCGCACGCTTGGCAGCGCCCTGGGCTGCCGCAATGTATTTGCCGATGTCCGTCAGGCGGCCCTGGTTGATGCGCATGTCGATCAGCTCCAGCGAGCCCGAAATGCCGGCCAGCAGGTTATTGAAGTCATGCGCCAGACCCCCGGTGAGCTGCCCGACCGCTTCCATCTTCTGCGACTGGCGAAGCTTTTCTTCGGCCTGCATCAACTCGGTGGTCCTTTCCGCCACGCGATGTTCCAGCGTGTCGTTCATGGCCCGCAGTGCAGCCGTCGCCCTGTCACGCTCAGCCTCTACGGCGCGGCGTTCTTCAACGTCGATGACCACGCCGGGAAAACTCAACCCGGTGCCATCCTCGGCCAGATCGACGCGGCCGTTGGCCTCGATCCAGTAATACTTGCCGTCGGTGCGCAGCACCCGGTACTGATGGGCATAAGCACCACCGCGCTGAATCACTTCATTGATGGCCGCGATAAGCCCGTCCCTGTCATCCGGGTGAACGGTCGCTGCCACCTGCAACAGGCTCAGCCCCGAGCGACCCAGCGCCGGGTCAAGGCCAAAGGCAAGTGCAAAACCTTCATCAACGGTGAAACAGTCAGTGGGCAGGTCCCAGTGCCAGGTGCCGATGATCGCGCCTGCGGCGAGCGCCAGTTGCACTCGCTGCACGTTTTCGCGTGCCAGCGACTCGCTGACGCGCAAGCGCTCCTGGGCCGTACGGCGCTCGGTGACATCGCTGAAGAAGATCGCGATCTTGCGCTCGGCCGGGTCCCCGACCCGCACTGCCCGCACATCGAACCAGCGCTCGAAGGCCTCGGCATAGTTCTCGAAGTTGGCAGGCTCGCCCGTCCAGGCCACGTGTCCGTAGGCCTTGAACCAGAAAGGCTCAAGATCGGGGGCAAACTCGGTCACCCACTTGCCACGCAGGTTGACCCCGGCCTGACGCTCGAACGCCTGATTGACCTCGACAAAGCGGTAGTCCACCGGCTGATCGTGATCATCGAATTTGACCTGAACAATGGCGAACGCGGCCTCGATCGTTTCAAGGATCGTTTTGTAGAGTTCTTCACTTTTGAGCAGGGCCTTTTCCGCACTGCGCGCCTGGCTCAAGTCAAGCATTGCGCCGATCATGCGGACCGCCTGGCCTTCGGCGTTGCGAATCACATGCCCACGGTCAAGCACCTCGGCGTAGGAGCCGTCCACGCGGTGGAAGCGATACTCATTGGTCCAGGCGCTGCCGTCGCCGTCGATGACCGCATGGATCGAATGGTAAACACGCATACGGTCATCGGGATGGATCTGGGAAATCCACCAGTCGCCGGTCATGTCTTCGCTCGTCAGGCGGTGACCGTAGGCTTCTTCAAGTGCGTCGTTCCACAGCACGTGATTGGCTTTCAGGTCCCAGTCCCAGATCGCGTCGTTGGTGGCTTTGGCGGCCAGCCGATAGCGCTCCTGGGTTTCCTGGATCGCCAGCGCCGCCAGATTATTGTGGCGCTCGCCCGACGGCTTGGTCACCGAGCCATCAGCAAGAGACGCGGTATTAATGCCTGACTCATCAAGCAAGGCACGCAGGCGCGTGACCTCTGCTTCCAGTGCTTCCCGGGTAAGATCTTTCAGCACGGCCCCCACCTACGCATGATTATCGGCACTGACTCATTCTCTGGAATCGATTCTGAATGGCTTATTGTCTACACGCGGATGACGCGCTGGTAGGAAAGGTTGCCAAAATAATCTTTTTCAGACTTTTGTGTAGTGGAAAAGTGCGTTGCGTAGATGAATCGTTGCGTCGTGGGAGCGCTTGAGTGGCTTTAGTCCGTTTTATCGATTGATAAACACCACACCGGCCTTTGAACGTTCATCCACCGTCAGTTCGAATACATCGGGCCGCGAGTAATGCCCGACCACATCGAAGTCGTACCGCGCCTTGATCAAATCCCCGGTATCGACTTCGGCAGTCAACAGTCCGGCAGCGCCCTTCAAGGGCCCCGCCAATACATCGCCCAGCGGGCCGACGATCATGCTGCCGCCGTTGATCAGCGGACGCTCGCTGTCCCAGCCCACAACGTCAATACCCAACTCGGCTGGCGACGGCTGAACCTGGCAGGCGCTGACCACAAAGCAGCGGCCTTCATGCGCAATGTGGCGCATCGAGCATTGCCATACCTCGCGCTCGTCTACGGTCGGTGCGCACCAGATCTCGACGCCCTTGGCATACATCGCGGTGCGCAACAGCGGCATGTGGTTCTCCCAGCAGATCGCCGCGCCAATACGCCCGACGGGCACATCGAACACCGGCAAGGTCGAACCGTCGCCCTGCCCCCAGATCAAGCGCTCGGTACCGGTGGGCATCAGCTTGCGGTGCTTGCCGATCAAGCCTTCGACAGGGTCGAAAAACAGCGCCGTGCAAAACAGCGAGCTGCCGGAGCGCTCGATAACGCCCACCACCAGATGGGCGCCGGTACGGCTGGACAGGCCTGCAAGTGCACGTACCTCGTCACCGTCCAGGGCAATCGCATTGTCGAAATAACGCGCATAAGCCTCACGGCCTTCCGGTAACCGGTAGCCCAGGCGCGTACCGAAGATTTCGCCCTTGGGATAACCGCCCAGAATCGCCTCGGGCATTACCACGAGTGTGGCGCCGGAGGCCACGATGGCCTCTTCGTAGGAAAGAATCAGCTCCAGCGTGTCGGCCTTGCCGCTGGGCAAAGAGCCGATTTGAAGGGCGGCAACGATTGAACGTGGCATGGCGAGGGTCCTGATCAGTAAAGTCAGGCCGATTCTAGAGGTGCCGGGCGCCATGAATGAATAGCGATTGATTATTACCGGATATGAACCAGATGAATATCAGCGCTGCCCGGCCTTGAAGCCACCGGCCTGCGCGAAGCACTCGATAATGGCCGCCCGGGCCTCGATCACCGGCGCCTCGATCAGCTCCTGGGTTCGCCAGCCCAGTTCGATCGGGTAACGGCGCAGTGCGACCGGACACGGCAATACCTGCAACCCGCACAGTTGCGCAATCGCCTGCGCCGCATGGTCCGGGATGGTCGCAATGGCCCGTGTGCCCTTGAGCAGATAAGGCAGCGCCGCAAAATGCGTGGTCGACGCCAGCACGCGGCGCTTGAACCCCAACAGCGCCAGACCCTCATCGACCACGCCGATAAAACCGCCCGAGGAAATCAATATCTGCTCAAGCTCGACAAACTGCTCGACATTGAACGTCGCAGGCTCCAGTCGCGTCTGCGCAGGGTCGACCACACAGCTATAACCACCCTCGCCCAATAACTGGCGGCTCAGCACCCGGCTGGAAATGCCGCCCGAAGTAATGGCCAGATCGATACTGCGATCCAGCAACGCATCGCTGACGATCTGGCTGTGGGTCTGGCGAAAGATCACCCGCAGTTGCGGTGCCCGACGCGCCAGAACCGCCATCAACTGGCGACCGATAGCGATTTCGAAGTCATCGGAAAGACCGATCGTCACCGAGCGACCGGCGAAACTTTCAGGCATCGGCAAGGCCATGCTCAGGCTCTGCCGGCATTTATCCAGGGCCTCGGAGATAACCGGTTTGAGTTGATTGGCAAGCAAGGTCGGTGTCAGGCCCCGACCGGTGCGCAGGAACAATTGATCGGCATATAAAACCCGCAACCTGGACAAGGCGGCACTGACGGCCGATTGCGTAACCCCCAGCAAAATTGCCGCTCGGCTGGCACTGCCCTCATCAAACAAGGCTTCGAAGACCTTGAGCAGGTTGAGGTCGGTGTTGGCGATATTCATGGCGGGCAGTGTCCGAGGCTGGCGATGAGGGTTGATTACTCTATCGCGAATGCCTGGGCGCGACGCCATGCTATGCTCCAGCAATTTTTCAGGGACCCGAATATCCCCCAGACAAGGGCAATCCCGGATAGTGAGCATGCACATCAGAGCGTTCCAGCTACACAACTTCGGGCGGTTCGAATCACTCGAAGCTTCGTTCATGGAAAACGAAACCAGCGCTGCCAGGGTCATCGTCCTGGTTGGTAACAATGGTGCTGGCAAGACGTCCATTCTCAAGGCGCTGGCGACCTCACTCAGCTGGTTTGTCAGTCGCCTGCGCACAGAGAAAGGCAGCGGCAGTCCAATTGCCGATCATGCTATTCGCGAGGGCGCATCCTCGTCAGCCATCGACATCGATGTCAGTGACATTTCAGCAGGGCAAGAGCCTTTTCGCTGGTCGGTGGCACGCTCTCGACCCGGCATGAAGGGAAAGCACGCCTCTGCGCTGACGGGGGTTTCGAAACTGGCTGATCACTATCGATCACAATTAACCCGTACCGACAGCAGTAGCCTTCCACTGGTGGCCTACTACCCCGTGGAGCGCTCTGTCCTTGAAGTGCCCTTGAAAGTCAAAAAGACAAATGCCTTCTATCAATTGGTCGGCTATGACGACTTCCTGAGCCCTTCAGTGAACTTCACAAAATTTTTCGAGTGGTTCAGGGACCGCGAAGATCATGAGAATGAACGGGGCAGTCAGCGTTTCATCAGTGATTACAAACGAGACGAACTTGAGCGATTGAGTCAGCTTTTTGAGTCTCTGGATACCCGTGCTGTCGACAAGATTCCGCCTCAGGACTCTAGAGTATTGCGCAATGACTTGGAAAAACTACAGACGATGATGCATGAGCTTCGGGATATTACGACAGCTCCCAAGGATCCCCAATTGTCAGCGGTTCGCTCGGCAATCGAGCACTTCATGCCTGGCTTCTCCAACTTGCGTGTCCAGCGCAAGCCACAACTGCAATTGATGGTCGACAAAGGCAAGCTGACGCTCAATATCCTGCAACTTTCACAGGGCGAGAAAACCTTGATGGCATTGGTAGGAGACATCGCAAGGCGCCTGGCGATGATGAACCCTGCCCTTGACGATCCTCTACAAGGTCAGGGCATCGTGCTGATCGACGAAGTGGACATGCACCTGCACCCAACCTGGCAGCGTGAAATCATCCGTAACCTGACCCGGACATTCCCAAACTGCCAGTTCATCCTGACCACTCATTCACCGCTGGTGATCAGTGATTACCCGGAGGTGCTGGTGTTCGCCTTGAACGATGGTCAACTGGACAAGGTACCGTCACAGTTCGGGCAGGATGCCAATACCGTGCTGCTGGATGTTATGGATACGCACATCCGCAACCCGGGCATTGATGCAAAGCTGAACGATGCGCTGGACGCCATTCAGGCAGGCCGCTTGAATGAAGCGCGGCAAATCATCGAAACACTCGACTCCCAGTTACCGCCATCGAACCTGGAACTGACCAAGGTCAAACTGTTTCTTCGCAAGCAGGAATTGCGCCTTGCGAAAAATTGATAAGGGCGCAGAGCCGCAAGCCTTAACACGCTTCAAGGCACGAAACCCAGGCAAACATTACAACGATCTAGATCATTCAGAACGTTTAGCCATCAGATTCACCTGCACAGTCGAGCAGTTGTACCTGTGCGCCTACTGTTGCACGCAAATATCGGGTGAGCAGCCGGACACCATGAATGAGCACCTCTTGTGCCGTGATGGCCATCCTCATTTGAGCCTGGCATACGACAACATTGTTGCGAGTTGTACGACACCAGGGCAATGCGACGCTGCCAAAGGCAAACGCTCAGCGCCTCTCTCGCCACTGATGAGCGAATGTGAAAAGGAACTACGCTTTCTCATCAGTGGCCGGGTTGAAGGACTTACCCCCCGAGCCATCGAAACCATTGCGGTACTGAACCTTGGCGATCATGAGGTTCGCAACAAAAAGCTGGTGGAAAAACGCCGGCAATTATCACGAATGTTATTACTGGAAAATGGGTTCGAACCGTCCTCACCCCTTGAGGATGATGAACTGTTGCAAATACTGATCGATGACCTCAGCCGTCCCGATCAAGGCAAGCTTCAATGCTTTGCTCCCGTGGTGGTCAACATCCTCAGAGGCTGGATTAGTGCCGGAACGAGGGAGACCTGACCGTCTACCAACTCACAACGGGCAAGTTTTCGAGATAGCTTACCGTGTCATCATCCCTAGCTCTTCCTTCTCCCCAAGACCAAGACTCTATAGGCCCAAAACCAAAACTTTCGGCCTCAGCGCCATCTTTTTCAATCCCGTAACGCATATACCCAAACGAAGAAGCCTCACCATTACTCAAACGTGCGCCCTTATGCGCAATATAAACCTTTAATGTCGGCATACTTCCCTCTCACTTTGGCTGATTGGCTTTGACAAAAGCCACTCTTGTTTCAATCCCTTGATGCCTCTTACCACGCCCGAACCGTTCAACCTCAACTCTATAACTGCCCTTCGGCAAAAAAAACCGGCATATTTCTGCGTAAACCACAGACCTGCTTGCAGCATAAGTATTGGGGCTAACGGTGTAACAGTGATGCCTCTCAGCACCACCCACTTTATCCAAAACCATGACATCCATATCAAATGCAGCTCCAAGCTTATCCCACTCCCCACTTACTCCCCTCAAAGAACCACCCGCTACTTTCAGAGCTTTTTCATGGCCGCCTTCCTCCTCAGGATCAAACAAATAGTGCAACTCAACCGCGTACGTTCCATTTCCAACCTTGATATCAAAAATAGACTTCGCATTATCTTCACCCAGGTCCACCACTTCCCACGCGATCATGGACGTCCCCCATGGTGTCGTGGAAAGTAAAATCAGGAGCAAAAAGATAACGATTGCCGTGCGTTTCATTAGCACCTCATCATCCGACACATTCCAACGAAATCAACGCCCTCTCAAACTTTCCTGCACATGCTGCTGCAAAGGACCAAGAAAAAACTCAATAACTCTTCGCTTATCGATCATGACTTCTGCTGTCACCGCCATACCCGGCGATAACTTTATCTCCTTGTCCTTTATATTCAGCCGGTCGGTATTCAGACGGATCTTGCTGCTGTAAATGAGTCCGTACTTCTCATCTTCAATAGCGTCGTTAGAGACGCTGATCACTTCACCTTCGACGATCCCGTACTTTGTGAAATTGAAGGTTTCTATTTTCACGCTGACGCGTTGGCCGGCATGGACAAAACCGATGTCCTTGTTTTCCAGCATTGCTTCCACTTCTACCGGCTGTTGGTCGGGAACCAGAACCATGAGTGGCTGTGCAGGCGTGACCACGCCGCCAACGGTATGCACGTTCAATTGCTGGATGGTCCCATCGACCGGTGCTTCGAGGAGGCTGAGACTTTCCTGATAACGGACTTTGGTCAGCTCCTGGCCAAGCGTCGCTACTTTCTGGTCAGCCTGTTGCAACAAATCGAGCATGGCGCGACGACTCTGGGCAACGACGCCTTCTCGACGACGCTGGGCTTCCTTGCGTGCCGTAGTGGATTGCAGGACGCTGGCTTGTTGCGCGCGCAGTTGACGCTCCAGATCAAGACGGGCTTGTTCTTTTTCCAGGTAAGCATGGCGGGCGATGTATTGCTTTTGCAGAAGGCGCTCGTAATCATTGGCCAGTTTGGTCGCTATCGGCAGAGCCCTTTGCAAACTGGACACTTGCTGGCTTGCGGCCTGGATATCGACCTGACGTTGCTGGATCTCGGCGTCAACACGTTCCAGGCTGTTGCGATACTCCTGATACTGCCCCCTGCAGCCAGCGCTCGGCGGCTCGCACATGTTCGACCGCATCGTCGGGCATGCTGTCTTACAGCAAGCCGGCCCTTGCAGATGGCCTGCATATTCTGCTGAACCTACATTGAATTGCATATCAGCTATTTACTTTAAATAGACGCTGATACATTCAACCCATCATTGGCTGGTCAGAGCAGAGATTATTCATGCATTCCACGGACTCAGGTAATACATAAATACCGCACATGAATGTTTTTTTTGCTGGCCTCGCGCACGGCGCGGCCAAGCAACGGAGTTGGCGTCAGGACGATCAGCAATAACTATTCACTTATTCACCCTGATGTTCCAGTTTCAAAGCCCGCTTCCAGCTATCCAGCGCCGTCAGGCGCTCAAGGTAGGCCGTCAGATGCGGGTATTGCGTGCCCGCCTGCAACTGCTCGACGACCGTAATGGCGACAAAAGCCAGCATGAAATCTGCACCGGACAATTTTTCACCCACGATAAAGGTCTTGTCGGCGAGGACGCGGTCAAGAAACCCCAACACCTTTTCAAATTCGGTCTGCGTGTAGCCATCAAGAAACTTCAATTGCGTGCCGGCATTGGCCTCAAGCTGGGTAAATACCTTGAGCAGGACCGGCACCATCGCCGAGCTTTCCGCAAAGTGAATCCATTGCAGATACTGAAGATAATCCGGCGATGTGAATGCAGGCTCCAGGCGGGGTTCGAATCGACGAATCAGGTACTCGACGATGGCGCCTGACTCAACCAGCACTTGCCCTTCAAACTCAATCACGGGCGACTTGCCCAGCGGATGGATGTTCTTCAAGGAGTCGGGGGCAAGGTGTGTGACAGGATCACGTTGATAGCGAATCAGCGTGTAGGGCTGTCCGATCTCTTCCAGCAGCCAGAGGATACGCAGGGAACGGGATGCATTGAGGTGATGAAGTGTGATCATGACGGGTCTCGTAGTCAGTAATTTTGTCACGCTGCGCCTGAGCCCTTGAAGGGCTCAGGCAGACTCGGCGATGTCTCTCACTTGCCATGGAAAAACGCTGCAAGCGCGTGTGCCTTATCCGCATAGGGCGCCCGCAAGCGAAGATTAGATGCGCCGTCCTGGCTTTGCACGACCACCGGTTTCGCATGGCTAAAGCGCCGGAAACCATGGACGCCATGGTAGGCCCCGATGCCTGAGGCACCGACTCCACCGAATGGCAAGGTGTCGATTGAGGCATGGGTCATGACATCGTTGATCACCAGGCCGCCGGAAATCGTTTGAGCGATGAATTGTGCTTGAAAAGCGGCGTCATCACCGAAGTAGTAAGCCGCCAGAAGACGCGGATTGGCGTTGATGTAAGCGATAGGCTCATCAGCGTTGCGGTAGGTTTTAATGGGAAGAAGAGGCCCGAAAATTTCTTCCTGCATGATGGCCATATCGTCCGTCACGTTGAGCACCAAGTGCGGAGCAATCTTGCAGGTGTGCGCATCAGAAGAAACCTCGCCGCCCTGGCCGTCGTCAATCGGTTGATTGCCTCGCCCCATTTTGTCAGCGCACTCGAGGCCGAACCCATACTTGCCTACAGCCTCGCCCTGCCGCTTATTGATGCCTGGCTGGCGCTGAACAGAATCGATATAAAAACCTCGATGCCCGCCATGGTCGGTCAGGACCTGAGAACATTGCGAACGCTGCTGATTGACGGGGCCACGGGTTTCTTGAGGTCCATCGACTCGATGGCCTTGTCGTATTCATTGCATTAGAGGTGCGCAAACATTATTGGGCATCGCTGGCCGACAATCGCGCCGCTCCTGCCCGCTCTACCAGCGCCAACGCCAATGCGCACACCGAGAACACGATCAGCAACCAGACCACGGTATTTTCCAGCGATTGAAACGGCGATTCGACAAGCATATCCATGAGGCTTTTCCAGAACAGGGCGTGGGTATTGCGACGCGCCTTTGTTCAGGTAGCCCGCGAAATGATGGGGTCCGCGCAACCTGCGGACGAGTGCATGATGGCCAAATATGTATAGATCCTGAAGGAATTATTTGTTCTGTTTACATAATCAAGACACATAAGGGACACAGCACTCGCATATTCCCATCCCGTCTAAAAACCCAATCTTTGATTCTTTTTAAAACACTCCTGATTCAGGCACAGTTGGCGCGCCCATACCTTCACGAGCCGTCCCGCCTCATGCATCTGGATCTGCGTCAACTGCGCCACTTCATCGCCCTGGTCGAACACCGCAACTTCGGCCTGGCGGCGCAGGCGGTGAATATTTCCCAGTCGGCGTTCAGCCGCAGTATTCAGGCGCTGGAGCAGAGTTTTGGCGCGCGCCTGATTGATCGCACGCGCAATCTGGAGCCGACCAAGAAAGGCTTGATCGTGCTGGAACATGCACGGTTGATGATTGGCAATGCGCATGACCTGATCAATTCGGTGCGCCAGTTCAACGAGCGTGAGGCCGGCGAGTTGTCGTTTGCCTGCGGGCCGGCGCCGGCAGCGTGGTTGATGCCGCAGGCGCTGGGTCTGTTTACCCGGCGTTTACCCAAGGTGCGGCTGCGTTTTCATGTCGATAACTGGCAGGCCTTGGGGCAGCGGTTACTGTCGGAGGAATGCGAGTTCTTTGTCGCCGATGCGCGCAATTTCGAGCATGACCCCGATTACCGCGTCGAACTGCTCAGTCAGCATCGCTGGGGTTTCTGCTGCCGCAGCGATCATCCGCTGGCAGCGCTTGAGCAGGTTACGGTCGAGCAGTTGTTCAGCTACCCGCTGGCCGGCAGCGTGCGCCCGCCCAACCTGCGCAAGGCGCTGGTGGAATTGAGCGGGCGACCGGATTTTCAGACCAGTATCGAGTGCGATAACGGCTACAGCCTGATCAGCGTGATCCAGCATTCCGACGCCATCGGCACCACCAATGTCAGCCGCAACAACCCGTATTTGCGCCAGGGCCTGAAACTGCTGGATGTACAGGGCCTGGACCCGCAGTTGCCGGAGTTTTACACCCACTACGGCATCGTCAGCCGCGCCGGGTACAAGCTGTCGTTTCTCGGCCAGGCGCTGATCGATTGCTTTCACGAGGCCGACAAAGCGATGCAGGCACTCGAGGCTCAGGATGAGCTATAGACCCGAAAGCGGCTGATCGCTTGCCGCGACCACACCGAGCGAAAGCCGAAATACCCCGCTGTTGGCCGGCCTTCCAGCGCTTGCTTGAACATCATTTGGTCATCGACCCAATACGAGGTCTGCTGCTCGTCCGCCTCGATACGAATCCGGTAGATGCGCCCCGCTTCCAGCAGCGCCTCAGTGTCCAGTCGCTCGCCGAGCATGTGCCGCTCGCCGCTGCCGTCGTACCAGCGAAAACGGGTGGTGCTGTTGCCGTTGCCGCCCATGCCCACGTACCAGCTGGCCATGGAGTCGTAGGACTCCAGCACGCCATCACGCGCGGCCAAATGCGGCGGGCGAACGGCGCCGGCTTCGTGGGCGCCCCAGAAAACGTTCATGTCGCTGAGCCGGTCGTTATCAAGACCTGCCACCAGCACCTGGCGCAGAAACTCGATGCGGTAGTTGCCCGATAGAGGACGGTCGAGCCAGACGGTCATGCCGGCCTGGGTGTCCATGATCAGCCGCTGCTGTTCGACATACACCTGCGAGCCTTGCGGCTGCTGGCTTTCGATGCGCCAGCGGCGGTGGTCCAGCGCGCTGAAGTCATCTTGCTCGACCAGGCCTGTAGATACGGGGGGTCGAGCCACGGGGGATTGCATAAATACGCCCTCTGAACGGGTAGAAATCGGTGGTGTCATTGCCCCATCGCCAACAAGGCCATGGCAGTCAGGCCCCACTGCGCCACGGCGTTGGTCGACAGATTGGCCGCGCCCGAGGTGCCGGCCTGTTCGTCGATGACCGACACCGGATCAGGCTCGTCGAGCGGGTACAGGTAAGCCGGTGGCTCGACACGGTGCAGGCGGCGGTTGGGTTTTGGAATGCCGCCGGAACCTGCAAAAAACTCCTGCCAGGCTCGCTGAACCAGCGCCGGGTCCTTGAGCCGGTAGCCGGCAAAGGCGGTCAGGCGTGCATGGCCCTGAGCGAGGTTGAAGTTACCCAACGCCTGACCAAGGGCTTTCTGGCGCTCGGCGGCGGGTGCGTTGTACAGCCGGCAGTAATCCAGCCAGGCTTGCTCGAACCGCGCCGAGGGCAAGACTTGCAGCAGTTCACTGCAGATTTCGGCCAGGCCGAACACTGCCGAGAGGTGCGACACGCTGAGCTTGCCTGTGGTGTTGAGGTCGAAGCGGCCGCTGGCCAGGTCCATGTTGGCCACGCCTGTGAAGAAGCCGTGCGGCTGGGCGGCGATGGATTCCATGCTGGCGAGCAGCCGCTGACCGATGGCCGGATCGCCGCTGCGCTCCCACTCGGTCAGCCAGGCCGCCGCAATCGCGCCCCAGTCGGTGCCGAAACTGATACTGGCGTAGCCCTCGCGCGGGTCGGCTTGCTGGCCGATCTTGCGTCCCGGCACCACCTCGCGCAGGGTGCGCAGCGCCTCGACCTGCTCGTGCAGCAAGTCGCCCACACGTTCGTCGGCGGTCAGGTAATACAGAAAGCGCCGGTTGGCGGCGGTGGAGATGCGCAGTTGCTTGGCGCTGTCGCCCCAGTGCTGCACGTTGTGCCGCGAGCCCAGCGGTGCGAAACGGCCGATATGGTGAACGTCGACTTCGCCGGTGTGGCGGGTCATCGCCTCGGCCATGCGGAACACGTCCTGGCGGCCGCTGCGCAAAAAGTAGTACCACAGCCACAAATCGGTGCTCAGCTCCGAGTTGTCCCAGGCATAGCCGCCGACGTCGTAGCGCCACACATGGCGGTGCTCGTCGTAGGTGTGCATGACATCGCCGTAGTCCCAGAAGCCGTACCATTTGCGCTGTTCGACTTCGTTTTTATAAAAGTCGAAGTACCAGCCCAGTTGCGCCTCGACGTCTTGCGCACGGGCCGCGCCCTGGCTGATCGGCGCCCAACCGGGGCCGAACACGCCTGCGGCATGCAGATGTCCGGGCGTGGCCAGCAGCAGCGCAGGGTCCTGAATGCGTCGGGCGATCTGTTGCAGGTGGGCCTGGGTCGGCGTGGCGGCCACGAACTGCAACTCCAGCTCGCTGGTGCGCGCCACGCCCAGCGGCGTGTTGAAGCCCGGTTCGTAATCCTCGTAAGTGATTTCCAGCGCTTCACGCTGCTTGATGAAAGTGTCCTGGCCCAGGCCGTCGTGGTACTGGCGCAGGTCCATCGGCGCGGCTTGCGGTGCCCACAGCCACAGGGTGATCTGCGCCTGCGCGGTGTGCGCCTCGGTGATGTCGAGTTGCGCCGGATAGCTTTGCCAGAAATTGCGCAGGCCGAACACCACTCCGCCCTGCGGTGAGCCCAGATAACCGACGCCGGCGGCGCGCTGGCCGGTGGCGCTGTGCAGCCAGCTGTGGCCGCTGGCGGTGCGCTTGCTGATCTGGAAACCGTCCGGGTGCGCTTGCAGCAGCCGGTAGCTGCCGAACGCCGGAATGTACTGCAAGCGGTTGGCGACCTCGGGCGCGAACTGCTCGACCGGGCCGGTGCTGCGGCCTTCGACCTGCGCACGCAAGATTTCGTCGCCGGGGTTGCGACGCAGGCCGGTCAGGCCACGCACCGCTTCGCTGAACACCCCGCCATTGGCGCCGATAAAACGCACATGGCGGTCGTGCAGCGGTGCATTCAGTGGTGTGTCGAAGCGCAGGCCGACACCCTTTATAAAGTCGCGCTGCGCATCGGCGTCGTACACCAGGGTATGGATGATGCGCAGCGTGTCGCTGTTGGCGTAGGCATACAGGCGCACGATAAACGGCAGCAATTGGCCGTCGCCCTGTTGCTGGCGATGGCTGCCGTGCAAGGCCACCACGGCGCGCTGCGGACCGCTTTGCTCGACCACGGCCTTGTGAATCTCGCTGCGGTACTGGCGCACGGCGGCGGCCGGCTGGTCCGGGTCGCCCTGTACTTCCAGCACTAAATGTCCATTGGCCAGGAGCGGCTGACCCTGGCGCTGCACGCTGTGCAGCAGGTGCTCGCCCTCACGCCCGATCACGCAGCGCAGCAGGCCGGTGTCGAGCACGATGCCCTGCGCGCTGTCGCTGACCAGGCCGCCCTGCCCCGGCTTGACGCTGTTATCCGGGCGCAGCTGGTAATTCGCTTCAAGCGTTGCGCCCGGCGCCAGCGCATGCGCGGTCCATTTCAGGCTGCCGTCGGGCCAATAGGCCAGCGGCCAGCTTTGCAGCGCGGCGTGGCTGCCGTGTTGACCATGCAAGGCAAACTGGCTGCCGGCGGCCACTTGCCCGCGCGGCCACGGCGTGCCCCAGGTCACCCCGGCAAATGCCTGTGGCAGTTGGCCGTCCAGCCAGCCCAGCGGCGCGGTCGGCGTGCCCGGTGTTGCCTCGACAGGTGCGCCAGCCAGGGCCTGGCCGATCAGCGGCGACGCTGCGGCCAGCACAGCGCTGGTGCGCATGAAACCACGACGGTCGATCACAAAACGGCTCATCAGAAGTCGTACCCGACGGTCACACCGACGGTGCGCGGCTCGCCCGGCACACCGAACGCCGAGCCGTAATCGCCGGTGTTAAGCGTGCGGTAGTAGCGCTTGTCGGTGACGTTGTTGGCCCACAACGAGGTGTTCCAGGTGCCGTCGCCGTATTTGCCCGACAAGCCGGTCGACAGGTTGACCAGGCCATAGCCGGGAATGCGGGTGAATTCGGAATTGTCGACCGTGCCGTACGACCAGGTGCGGTAGGCGTAGCGCGCCTGGGCAAAGGCTTGCAGGGCGCCGAAGGTCTGCCACTCGTAACGAGTGGTCAGGTTGTAGGTGACTTTCGGCGAGCGGAACACCCTTTCGCCGTTCATGTTGCAAGACGTCGGCGCATTGGGCGCCAGGGATATTTCGGCCGGGCATTTGCCGTCCGGGAAGTCCAGGTACTTGTTGTCGAGTAGCGTGCCGTTGAAGTTGATGCCCAGGCCGTCGAGCGGCTTGAGCACGATGTTGGTTTCCAGCCCGCGCGAGCGCATGGTGCCGGCGTTGATCAGGTAGCTGCTCTGGCTTTCGAGGTCATAGGCGGTGGTCTGGAATTTCTCGACCTGCGACCAGAACAACGCCGCGTTGACGCTGACCCGCTCGTCCAGCCACTGGCTCTTGATGCCCAGCTCGCCGCCACGGGTGCTTTCCGGCTCGATCAACAGGCTGTCGTAACCGGCCTTGGCCGCCGCCCCGGAAGACACGTTCATGCCGCCGGATTTCTCCGCGTAGGCCAGGGTCAGGTAACCCTGCAGGCTGGGCGTGAAGAAGTAGCTGAAGTTGATCATCGCCGCCGGCAGCACTTCGTACTGGTTCAGCTCGCCGGAGTCGAAGTCGTTCTTGTTGACGCGGCGGAACGCGCCGGATTTTTTCTCGTAGCTGGCACGCAGCCCGGTGGTCACATCGAAGGCATCGCTCAGGTGCCAGGTGCCCTGGGCAAACAGCGAAAACACCGTGTCGTCGATCTCGCCCCAGCGCTGCACCAGCTTGCCGGTGTTGGTATTGGAGCCGTAATACTGCGTCACCTGCGCGCTGCTGCCGTAGTAGTCGTGGGCATAGGTGTCGAGGTTTTCGCCCCAATAGACCGCGCCCAGGGCGTAGTCGAAGAACTCGCCCTTGGGCGAATCCAGGCGAATCTCCTGCGACCAGACGCGGTCGCGCACATCGGCGCCGCTGCCGGCAAACAGGTTGATATCGGTGCCGTCGGTGTTGTTTGGCTGGTAGCCGAAATAGCGGTAGGCGGTGACCGAGCGCAGGTTGTAGCCGCCGGCCAGTGTCCAATTGGCTTCGGCCGACAGGCCGCCCTGATTCACATAGGCGCGGTTTTCTTCATCGGTGTTGACCCGGTAACCGCCGCCCACTACGCGGGCGCCGATCAGGTTGGTACGGGCCAGGTACGGCACTGCGCCGTTGATGCTGTGGGCCTCGTCGAGCACCGAGACCGGGTAGCTGGTGGCCTTGTTGTAGTCCGCGATGACCCGCAGGCTGAAATCGTCGGCCGGCGTCCACAACACCTGGCCGCGCACGCCGTCCTGATTGCTGCCGCCCAGTTCGTGGCCGGTGTATTCGTTCTTGATATAGCCGCCCTTCTCGGTGTGCGACAGGTTGATGCGCCCGGCCAGCGTATCGGTCAAGGGGCCTGAGAACATTGCCTGGGTCTGGGTGTAGCCGCGCTGGCCGATGGATTGGCGCAGCGAGCCTTCAGGGGTGAACGTCGGCTTGCGGCTATGAATATCGATGGCGCCGCCGGTGGTGTTGAAGCCGCGCAAGGTGCCTTGCGGGCCGCTCAGCACTTCGGCGCTGTCGATGTCGAGCAGGTCGTTGGAGAGCATGCCGGGCCGGCTCAGGTACACGTTGTCGAGAAACAGCCCGACGCTGCTGGGCATGCCGATATTGATCTCGGTGCCGCCGCCGTCGCCCACGCCGCGAAGGGTCAGGCGGGTGTCAAAGGCATCGACCGTGGCCACGTCCAGACCTGAAGCCACCTGTTGCAGGTCTTCGAGGCGATAGATGCCTTGCTGCTCCAGGGTCTTGCCGCTGAGCTTGCGCACCGAGGACGGCGGTTGCTGGGCGTCGGCCTGACGCTCGCCCTCGACCTGCACGGTGGCCAGCTGCGTGCTGCTGTCGGCCAGGGACAAGGTCGGTGCCAGGCTCAAGGCCAGGGCGGTCATCCAGGGCAAGGCGGTGTACTGCGGCAGAAGTTTCATGACGGTTTCCAGAGGACGAGTTCAGGCGAGCCGGCAGCCTTGGCAGTCGGCGCTTAAAAGGTGGATTCAGCGAGCGGCGGCGTCTAAAAACTGCGGGGCCAGCCAGTGCGTCAGGTCGATGTCGCGGCGGATCAGGCGCGCCTCCCTGGCCGTGGCGATGGCCTGGCCGAGGCGCTCGACAAAGGCCGGGTCCAGCTCGGGCGAGAGCAAAGTGCTCAGCGGCGGCGCGTCTTGCAGGTCGGCGCGCAGCAACTCGACCGGGTAGGCAGCCTGTTCGGCCAGCAGGTGCAGATAGGCTTCGCGGTTGTCCGGCTGGCTGGCCCATTGCGAGGCTTCGCGCTGCACCTGAACGATGCTGTCGATCCAGTCCGGGTGCTGCTCGATCAGGCGGCCGGACACCAGCACCAGCCCGGCCAGTTCACCGGCACCGCCGAGGCTGCGGGTCGACACCGGCACATCGGCCTGGCCGCGGGCCTTGAGGGCCAGCACGTTGGCGCCGCCCCAGGTCGCGTCGATCTGCCGGGCGGCCAGCGCCGCGCTGGCAGCGGCAAAGTCGAGGTTGACGACCTTGAGGTCTTTTTCGCTCAGGCCGGCGGTGCGCAAGGCGCCAATAAACGATAACTGCGCCGCCGTGCCACGGAACACCGCGACGCGCTTGCCCTTGAGGTCGGCGATGGAATGAATGCTGGAGCCCGGCGCCACCGCCAGATAATGCGCCACGCCACGGGCGGCCACCGCAACGACGCGGGTGTCGAGGCCGCCGGCCTTGCCGATAATGCTGCCCAGATCGCCCAGATACGCCATGTCGATCTGACCGTTGGCGAACGACTCGTTGATCAGCGGCGCAGCGCCTTTGATGAAGTGCCATTTGACCGCGACGCCCTTGCCGGCCAGCGCCTTTTCCAGACGCTGCTGGGCGTGGATCACATCGACCAGCGCGCCACCGGCCGGCTTGCCACCGGCGCCGATATCGGACACGGCAACGTTAAGCTGCAACCGCTCGGCGAAGGCTGGCGCACTGGCCAGACCCAGGCTTACTGACAGCGACAAGACAACGCGGGACAGGGCAAGAGACAGGGACAACATGTTCACTCCGGATTCAATCGCCAACTCCCAGGCTGGCTGCACGGCGCCTTTTAATCACACGTGCAGGCCGGACGCTAAATACCGAAAGCGCTCTTTTATATTCCTTTAGCGCATAAGCCAGTCACTTCAAGGCGTGTAGCGGTTATGTGCAAAGCGCAAAAAAATGTTGATGAAAACGCATTGGCCGTCAGTACAAGCCACACGGTTCAATGCGCGGCCCTTGATGGCCCACACTCGCGAGCCCGTGATGACCGCCCTGCCCTCCACGACCGCTTCATCCACCCGTCTCGCGCCCGTGCTGCTGACCATCGCCCTGGCCCATTGCCTGAACGACCTGTTCCAGGCCGTGCTGCCTTCGCTGTACCCGCAGCTTCAGGCGCACTACCGGTTGAGCTACGCGCAGATCGGGCTGATCACGCTGATGTTTCACCTGACTGGCTCCTTGTGCCAGCCACTGGTGGGTTGGTGGACCGATCGCCGTCCGTGCCCGTGGCTGTTGCCGTGGGCGATGCTGTTCATGGCTGCGGGCATGGCGCTGCTGGCACTGGCCCAGGGCTTTGGCGGTTTTTTGCTGGCAGCGGCGGTGATCGGCCTGGGGTCGTCGATCTTTCACCCGGAAGGTTCGCGCGCCGCCAGAGCGGCTGCCAACGGTCGGCTGGGGCTGGCGCAATCGGTGTTCCAGCTGGGCGGCAATGTCGGCTCGGCGGTGGCGCCGCTGTTGCTCGCCACCCTGCTGCTCATGCCTGTTGCACACCTGGCCGGCTGGATGGTCGGGCTGGCCCTGCTGGGGTTTTTGTTGTTGCGCAGCGCCGTGCGCGTCAGCCAGACGGCGCCCTCAATCGTCACGGCAACACGTTCGCCGCTGGGCCTGCTGCCGCGCCGACGCAAGGCGCAGGCCCTGAGCCTGCTGGTGGTGCTGGTGCTGTCCAAATACGTGTACCTGGCGTGCATCGCCAACTTCTATACCTTCTTTCTGATCGAGCGCTTTGCCATGAGCATTCGCGAAGCGCAGGTGTACCTGTTCGCTTTTCTGCTGGCAATGACCCTGGGCACCCTGTTCGGCGGGCCGCTGGTGGACCGGCTGGGACGGCGCAAGGTGATCATCCTGTCGATTCTGGGCGCTTGCCCGTTTGCGCTGTGGCTGCCGCATGTGCCGCAGCCTCTGACGCTGCCGGTGTCGCTGCTGATCGGCGCGGTCATCGCCTCGGCATTCGCCGCCATTTTGTTGATGGCCCAGGACCTGCTGCCAGGCCGCATCGGCCTGGTGGCCGGCGCGTTCTTCGGTCTGACGTTCGGTATCAGCGGCATCGCAGCGGCAGGGCTCGGTGTGCTGGCCGATCACCATGGCGTAATCGCGACCTTTGAATGGGCCGGTTATCTGCCGCTGCTGGGGATGCTGGCCCTGGCACTGCCGGGTGATGCACGCATCCCTGGCCGTCGCAATATGTAACGCCTTCAGCCTGACATGGGCCTCTAGAGTGCAGCCTCATTCGTCAGTTGGCGCGCCGTTGCCAACATGATTCATCGCCAGGAGGCCACCTTGTCAGACCGTCCCGACAATTTTTTTCACCCGCAACAACTTGCCGTCGCCTTCATGCAATGTGCCGCCAGGGCACTGCGCGAACAGCAAATCGACCCACAGGAACACGCCTGGCTGGAAGCGATGGTGAGCACCGCCACAGCCCACGGCTCAGCCAGGATCGACCTGCTCGGGGTCGACGATGGCAGCGACCCGCCAGCGCTGACCGGGACGCTGATGTTCAGCGACCCTGGCACGCCCTCCTGGCGGGTCTTCCTGCAAAGTCCGATTTATGGCCTTGAAGCATTCGACAATCGTGTCGCCGCCGAAGAAACCCTGCGCCAGCGCATCACCCAGCACGAGACGACGCTGGAAGCCTCCCTGGTGCAAGGCGAGGTGTTTACCGCGCAAATGAATGGCTACCTGAGCCAGCGCGCCAGGCGTCTTGAACGGATGGCCGAAGCATTGGCCCGGTTACCCGCACTGGACGAGATCGGCAACAACATGACCACCGCCGACAGCGCTACGGACTACCAGCGAGCCTTGCATCAGTTCTGGAAAACCGCGACGTCAGGCTCCAAGCACTTGCATCAACTGGCGAGCAAAACCTTCGCCGAAGGGTTTTACCAGGACCTGGCGGAGGCTCGCCTGACAATCGGTCAGACGCCAAACCTGCAACTGGACCCCGAGTGGCACCCTCTTCGTGCCCCCGCCATGCGCTGCGAGAAAATCCTCGTGCGCCTGGGCAACGAATGGGTCGAGTTGGCCGGCGCCTTTACCTTCGGCCTTGAAACCGAGAACGAGCGGATGCTGTTCTGGCCGTACACCGGCCTGCTGCCGATGGCCAGCCACGGCGCAATCAACACGTATCTGGATGGACTGGCCGCGCCGCAAAACCTGCCCTTGAACCGTGTCGAACAATGGCACGTCGCAACCCCGCGCGCCTATAAAACCCAGCCCATCACCCAGTCGGTGTTTGTTGACCGGATTGATTCGATCGTGACGCTGCAGGAACTCAACCTGGCGCACATCCTGTCCACGGCAAGCGATGAGGTGCCCGCTGCACAGGTCGCCGTGAATGCAGCCCTGGACGTGCGCGCATTGATCGATCGACGCCTGCAGGCACTGGACCCGACCCTGCGCTGGACCCAGTACGTCAACCTGGCGGGGCGACACCCGCCGGCGACCAATCCGGTGTTCAAGCCGTTACTGCAGAGCATAGAGCGGCTGGCGTGGCTGGGCGGTGAGCGCGATGCGCTTTACCAGGTCATGCCCGGGGTGAGGACGGTGGCGCAGCGACTGTTGAAGCCGGCGCTGGCCGTGTTTGCCGGCAACCTTGAGCCAGACACCTTGCTGCGCCGGGCCACAGCATCGTCGCAGCAAGGGTCGGCGGTGCAAGGGCCGGCGGCGCAAGACACCAGCCTGGTCGATCTGCTGTTTCAACGGGTCAGCGGTTTTTCCAGCGTGCCCATCAGCGCCAGGGATGGCTTCTGCCGCCAGGATCTCCAGTCCCTGCCGTTCGTGCCGCCGGCGGCGATCGAGCAAATACTGAGCCTCGCGCAACCCGCATTCACCCATCAATTTGCCGCGCAACTAGAGGCCAGTCGCTCATTGAGTCTGTGCCTGGATAAACGCTGGTTGCAGGTACCGGCACTGCTGCGTACCAATCTGGAAGACGGCCTGCGCCTGGAAATGGCGCTGCACGATTATTTCGTGACACTGCCACCGGCGCTTCTGCACCGGCTCAAACAGGTACTCGACACGCCGCTTGCCAGTCAACGCCAGGCCCTGGGCCAACAGCAGACGCGCGTGTTCGGGCTGCAGCTCGACTCTGCACAGCCGAATGTGCCGGGCATACGCTTGAAGCTTGCCCTGCTCATCGACCAACCGGGTTCCATCGATCAGGCGCTGTTGTTCTGGTCACCCGTCGAAGGGCTGAAGGCCTATGCCGACCTTGAGCAACTGTCCACCACGCTGCTCCGCAACATGACCTCCGGCCCGCGCCGCGATGACTGGCTGGACCTGATGCCCGCCGTACAAGCGGCCTTCTGGAAGCCACAACAGCAAAAATCGGTCCACTGGTTTTCAGGGATCAGCACCTGGGCAATCGAGGGTGATCCGCTTGATGAGGTCCAGGCGACCCTGCAACAAGAGCAGAACGACAACGCCACAACCGCGCTGCAACTGTCCATTTCAGCGCAGTACCGGCCCGGCATTTTCGAGCCGTTCATTGATGCTGTGTACCGGCACGATGCACTTGCCGACTATTTTGAAACGCAGTCATTGCGCTTTGCCGACCTGCACACCCGCGAGGTACTGCCCGACTGGCTCAACCTGGCCGCGCCCGCAGACTTGGCGGCGTTTTCGATGTTGCTGCGCCGTGCTCAGGAAACGTTGAGGCGGGACAATAGCTATCTGTTTGGCATCCCGACGATTGCCGATTTCACACGCAAGCAGTTGTACACACGCCTGGCCCAGGATTTTGCCGCACAGCCCATCGACCCCGATGAGGTGATCATCACCCTGAAATCCTTTACCGCAGCGCCTGTCCCCACAGGCCAGATTCCTTCGGCAATATCGGCGGCCACCCTTGTGGCCGAATACAGCCTGACCCAGGCTGCCACTGACCACTTCAGTAAAAATCCGGACGCGGTGATGTTCATTCGCAAGGCTGATGGCACGGCCCTGCCCACCGGGCTGACCCCGGTTTATTTAAGAGCCGTGATCAGCGAACTCGATCTGGGCGGCAAATACCTGGTGTTGTTGAGCAAAGCCTTCAGCCCTGAAAACCCGCAGCTCAGCCTGCGCCAGGAGCGCTTCAGCGCCATGGCCTGCACCACGCTGATGCTGTCGACGCTGCAGCATGTACTGGAGGACGACTGGAGCCGCAAAGCGCTGGCCTATGTCAACGCTGTTCTGGAAATGCCCGATGGGCTGGCGCGCCAGCCGGTGGACGGCCAAGCCATCCTCTTCAGTCGATTGCAGCTTCGCGCGGCAGAAGATATGGCGCCCGACCCGATCACGAATGTCTATGTCATCTACCCGGCCACTGAAGACCAGGGGCCGGTGATCGTGTTTACCGCCTTTACCAACGAAAATAATTTGCGCCTTTATCCCGACCGGGCCGCCTTGCTCACGGCGCTGCACACTGACCCGGTGTTGCAAAGCCAACTGTTTGCCCGCCTGCTGCCCGATGCCAGGCGCACCTATGACAACGGTGGCTGGCTTGAACCGCATATCCCCTGGAGCACCGAAGCCTCTTTCGATATTGCGCCCCGGACGCCCGGCCCGGTCCGGTTGCACCTGGAACCACTGACCGGCAATGCGCTGGCGGTAATGTTTCAGGACACCATCGAACACGTGAAGGTCATCGCCACGACACAGTCCATTACCAGCGCACAGGCACAGTGGCAGCGCTTCACCGACCTGATGACCCTGGGCGCCGAACAGGCCAGCGCCTTCTTGCCGGGCCGGCTTGCGGTGCTGGTCGGTCTCTGGCAGTCGAAAAGCTGGATTGGTGCGGCAACGGATGCCGCCAGAAAAAGCCAATGGGGTAAGGCGCTGTCCGAATTCGCCGCGGCCCTGGCGAGCCTGGGCAGTACGCTCGCGGTCGAAGAACCCGAAATGCCTGCGAGTTCACCCACCTCATACCCTGTGCCGACAAGCCTGAGTACAGCGCAACGGTTGCGCTCGTTCGAGGTCAGGAATGTCTCGCTGGTCAATCTGCTCAAGGACCTGGCACTGCCGATCTATCGCGAAGGCCAGATGGCTTATGCAGCGGTTCAGGGCCGGGTCTACCGAATCATCGAGCAGGACGGCGCGTGGCATATCTTCACTGGCGCCTCGCACCCAGGCCCGAAAATTCGCCTGGATGCTGAACGTCACTGGGTGCTGGATCAGCCGGACGGGCTGCGCGGCGGTGGAATCGGCAGCAGCAGGATCGATACGGTCGGCAGCGATCTGAGGGATATCGATGTGTGGCTGGAGGAGCGTTTCACGGTCAAGGCCACGGGCATGGCGCAGATCAGGACTGCCGACCGAGTCCAGGCACGTCAGATCCAGGCCGCCCATGCCCTGGCTTTACGCTATCTGCGCACCTGCCTCATCAATCTGGATGCCGACAAGAGAGCAGGCTTCATCCCCCACACCAGCGACGTCATTCTGCAAGCGGTGTTTGGCTTTCCGGCAACGCCTGCGACCCTGACGCAACGCCTGAGAAACATGGTCTCTGACATCTACGTCGACCTGCTTTCGCCCGGGCTGTCGCCCAAATCATCAACGCGCTTCATCAGCGGCGCCCACAAGCAGTCAGACAGCACGGCGGATGCGTTCGTCTTTCGCAATGATCCTTCGCGCAGGGTTTTTCTGGCCGAAAGCTTTTTCAGTTACCGGCCTGTGATTTATCCCGTTCCTGAAGCCCAGATCAGCGGCTTTGATGCGCGTACACACTTTCAGGCGGCCGTCCTGATCCACGAACTGTCACACATCAATAACAGGACCTCGGACATTGCCTACCTGGAGTCAGGTGCTCCCTTTGCCGACCTGATCAGCAGCACTCATACCCAGATTCAGGCGCAACTGCTCGACACGCAAAACCGCAGCCTGTCGTTGCATACGCCCCGGGAGCAGCTGTTCAAGATGAGCCGTAATGGCGCCCTGGAGGATCTGGGCGACAAAGATCAATACGCCTATTCAGCGGTCCTGAAGCTGACCAAGACTCGCACGCTGGAAGAGGCCCGCGATGTGTTCTACAACGACCCGATCAAGCGCTGCAATGTGATTCTGGCCAATGCCGACACCATCGCCTTGCTGGTCACCAAGCTGGGCAGAGTGCCGTTTCATGCAGTGCCGGTCTAAAACGTGCCTGTGCCGGGTCATGGCGGCCAGTAGCATTATGTAACACCTCATGCACAACGCAGGGTTCTAGAGTGCAGCCTCAAAGCCGGTTGGCACCTTTTCGCCCACCGGCGCAATCGCCAGGAGGCTCCTTGTCAGACCACCCCATCGCATTTTTTCATCATCAACAGCTCGCGGCTGCATTCATGCAATGCGCCGCCAGGGCCCTCGGTAAACAACAGATCAATCAGCAAGAACACACCTGGCTGGAAACACTGCTGACCGGCACAGCCAGCGGCTCTGGCAGAATCGATCTGCTCTCGACGGACGATGGCAGCGACCCACCCGAACTGACCGCAACGCTGATGTTCAGCGACCCCGGCTCGACCGTGCGGCGGGTGTTCCTGCAAAGTCCGGTCTATGGCCTGGAAGCCTTCGAAGATCGCGCCACCGTCGACCAGGTCCTTCGCCAGCGCTTCATCCTGCATGACACCACGCTTGAAGCGACCCATGTGCAAGGCGACGTGTTCACGGCACAAATGAATGACTACCTGAGCAAACGCGCCAAGCGTCTGGCGCGCACGGCCGAGGAGCTGGCCCACCTGCCCACACTGGAAGAACAGATTGGCGACAGCCTCACCACTGCCGGCAGCGCGACCCTCTACAACCGCGCACTGAATCAATTCTGGAAGACGGCGACCGCAGGCTCCAAGCATCTGCATCAGTTGGCAAGCAAGGCATTTGCCGAAGGGTTCTATCAGGATCTGGCGCAAGCCCGTCTTGCCGACATCAGCAACCCGTTGCTGCAACTGGACCCGGACTTGCCGCCCCTTCAGGGCCCCGCGCTGCACTGCGAGAAGATTCTGGTGCGCCTGGGCAGCGAGTGGGTCGAACTGGCCGGTGCGTTTACCCTCAGCCTCAAGACCCAGAGTGAAATGCTGCTCTACTGGCCGACCACAGGCCTGCATTCACTGTCGGGCGAAGGCGCCCTGCATGCGTACCTGAACGCCCTGGCAGCGCCGATGAGTCTGCCCTTGAAATATGTTCGGCAATGGAACGCATCTACCTCACGTGACTATCAGAAGCAGACCATCAACCACTCCGTCTTTGTCGACCGGATCGATTCGATCGTAACGCTGCAGGAACTCAATCTGGCGTACGCCTTGGCCGAAGCCAGTAAAGACACCTTCACCGAACAAATCATCGTCGATGATGCGATCAACGTGGGTAGGCTGATCGATCGACGCCTGGGTACGCTGGACCCTACCCTGCGTTGGGACAGAAGCCTGCAAACGCTTTCATACCAGCCGCTGTCCACCGACACGATGTTCAACCCGTTAGTGCAGAGCATCGACCGGCTGATGTGGCTGGCCAACGAGCGCGATGCAATCTACGGCGCCACCCCCAGTATTCGCGCTGTGGCGGTGCGGCTCCTGGCCCCCGCACTGGCGGTATTCGGCGGTGCCCTGCAAGCGGAATCAACGCTGCTGCAGCCGCCAGCACCCGAGCAGCCGGCCAGTCCCGATGTCAGTCTGATAGACCTGCTTTTGCAGCGCGTCAGCGGTTATTCCAGTACCCCACTTGGCGATACAGACACCTTCACCCGCCTTGATGGTCAACCTTTGCCGTCGCTGGCGCCGGCAGCTCTGGAGCAGACACTGAACAACGCCGTACAGGCTTTCGCCAGCCGGTTCACCGAGCAGCTCAAGGGCAGCAGCTCCTTGAAACTGTGCCTGAACGAGCGTTGGTCAAGCCTGGCTTCCCTGCTGCGCACCAACCTTGAAGATGGCATCCGCCTGGAAATGCTGCTGCACAAGCATTTCATGACACTGCCGCCATTGCTCCTGCAGCGACTCCAGCAGATGTTCGAAAAACCCCTGGCCAGCCAGCGCCAGGTTCTGGGCGCGCAGGCCATTCAGGTGTCCGGGCTACAGCTCAATCTGTCAGCGAAGATACCGGGCATCCGCCTGGGGCTGGCCTTTTTAATTGAACAGCCAGCGTCTGCCGACCAGACGCTGTTGTTCTGGTCGCCTGTTGAAGGACTCAGGCAGTACGCCAATCGCCAGCAACTGGGCAACGCATTGATCAGCAACCTGGCCACCGGTCCCCACTGCCATATCTGGCAGAACCTGCTGCCGGTTACACAAGTCGAGGTGTGGCAGCAGTGGCTGGAGCCCACCGTGCGTTCAGGCCTGAGCATCAGCACCTGGTCGATCAACGGTGATGTGTTCGATGAGCTGCACACGAACTTGTTGCAAGAGCAAAACGAAAACGCCCAAAAAGCGTTGGAGTTCTCCATTTCAGATCAAGTCAGGGCCGGTATTTTCGCGCCCTTGATTGACACGATAAACACGCAGGATGGCGTTTCCGAATACCTGGAAACCCTGTCCGTTCGCTTCATCGATCTGCACACCCATCAGGTACTGCCCGACTGGCTGAACCAGGCGCCACCTGCAGAATTCAAGACGTTTTCGGCGTTACTGCACGACATACTGGAAATATGGAACCCGCAAAACAGCTATCTGGCGGGCATCCCGACGATCACTCAAGTTGCTCGCTATCATTTGCAGACGCGCCTGAGCAAGGATTTTGCCGCCAGCAACATCGATCCCGAAGCGCTGATCATTGACCTGAAATCCTTTATTGCTACGCCTGTAGCGACAGGCGAAATACCCTCGTTCCTGCCTGCCGCAACATTTGAGGTCGAGCAGAGCCTGACCCAGGTGGCGATCAATCACTTCAGCAAAAACATGGACGCCGTGATGGTCATTCGCAGGGCAGACGGTATGGCCTTGCCTGCCGGGCTGACCCCGGACTATGTCAGGGCGCTGGTCCGCGAGATCGATATAGGCGGCAAATACCTGACGCTGCTGGACAAGTACCTGAGCCCGGACAGCAAGGACTACAGCCAGCGTCTGGCACACTTCAGCGCCATGGCCAGCAATGCCCTCATGCTGTCCTCACTTCAGAACGTATTGCAGGACGGCTGGAGCCGGACAACACTGACGTGGATCCAGGCGATTCTGGACATGCCCGATGGGCTGGCCCGGCAGCCGGTGGCCGGCCAGAACATCATCTTCAGCCGCTTGCAGCTTCGCGCGGCAGCGGATATGGCGCCCGACACGGCCACCGGTGTCTATGTGATCTGTCCGGCGGCTGAGGATCAAGGACCGGCGATCCTGTTTACCGCCTACACCCCTGACAACAGCCTGCGCCTTTACCCCGGCAGGGCCGAACTGCTCGCGGCGCTGCACACCGACCCGGTATTGCAAAGCCAGCTGCTGGCCCGACTGCCGGCCGATAACAGGCATCTGTATGACAACGGTGGCTGGGTTGAACCGCATATTCACTGGAACACCGAAAGCGCGTTCGACATTTTTCACACGCCGCCCGGCCCGGTCCAGATACACCTGGAAGCACTGACTGGCAATGCACTGGAAATAATGTTCGAAGACATGATCGTGCACATAAAGGCTATTGCCAGCACGCAGGTCGTTACCAGCGCTCAAGCACAGTGGGAGAGCTTCACCTACCTGATGACCCTTGGGATTGAACAAGCGAGTGCGTTCTTGCCTGGCCGGCTTGCCATCCTTGTGAACCTCTGGCAAGCGAAAAGCTGGTTGGGCGCCGCAACGGACGCCGTGCGCAACAGCCATTGGGGTCAGGCACTGTCTGAATTCGTAACGGCCCTTTCACTTCTGTCCAGTACCCGATCGGCCAGGGAGCTTGAACAACCTGCCGACTCACCCATCACGCTTCAACAGCCAGCGGCACTGGAGACGGGGCGGCAGCTACGCTCGTTCGAGGTACGCACTGTCTCACTGGCCAATCTGGTCAAAGACCTGGCCTTGCCGATTTACCGCACAGGCCAGACGGCCTACGCCGCCGTCGAAGGCCGGGTTTATCAGATCGTCCAGCACGATGAGCAGTGGCATATTTTTACCGGGCCCGGGCATCCTGGTCCAAAGATTCGCCTGAACCCTGAACGCCACTGGGTACTGGATCAGCGTCTGGGGCTGTACGGCGGCGGCATCGGCAGCAGCAAGATCGACGTGTTAGGCAGCGTTTCAGCCGAAGTCGATGTGGAAATAAGAGCCAGCTTCACCGTAAAAGCAAAAGGTATGAAGCAGATCAGGGCTCTCGACGTGATCAAGGCGCGTCAGATCACCGCCGCCCATACCCTGGCCTTGCGTTACTTGCGTACCAGCTTGATCAACCTGGATCTGGACGCTGCCACGGGCTCCCCGCCTCATACCAGCAAACTCATTATCCAGGCAGCCTTTAACTTGACGGTCACGCCGCCGTCATTGACACGGTGCTTGAGAAACATGATTGCCGACATCTATGTCGACATGCTTTCGCCCTCCATGTCACCCAAGACATCGACACGCTATATCGCCGGCAGCCACAAGCAGTCGGACATCGCTTCAGATGCTTTCGTTTATCGCGACGACCCTGCTCGCAGGGTGTTTCTTGCTGATAGTTTCTTCGATTACGTTCCCAGGGCTTACCCCACGGCTAACGCCCATCTGAGTGGTTTTTACCCGCGCACGCACTTTCAGGCAGCGGTCTTGATCCATGAACTTTCCCACCTCAACAACAAGACCGCCGACATTGCCTATCTTGACTCGGGAGCCCCTTATGTCGATATGGTCAGCGACGCCTATCCGCAAGCACAAGCTCAACTGCGGCAGATACAAAACAATGGTCTCGGCGTGGGCACGCCCCGAGACCAACTGTTCAAAGTGAACCGCAATGGCATGCTCTACGATATGGATGAGGAGTCAGGCAACGGACTCTCGACGATTCTGAAATTGACCAACACCCGCACACTGGACGAGGCACGTACTGTGTTTTACAACGACCCGGTCAAGCGCTGCGACGTCATGCTTGCCAATGCCGACACCATTGCGTTGCTGGTCACCAAGCTGGGCAGGGTGCCGTTTCATGCAGTGCCGGTCTGAAACGTGCCTGTGCCGGGTCATGGCGGCCAGTAGCATTATGTAACGCCTCAGGCACAACGCAGGGTTCTAGAGTGCAGCCTCAAAGCCGGTTGGCCCCTTTTCGCCAACCGGCGCTATCGCCAGGAGGCTCCTTGTCAGACCACCCCATCGCATTTTTTCATCATCAACAGCTTGCGGCTGCATTCATGCAATGCGCCGCCAGGGCCCTCGGCAAACAACAGATCAATCAGCAAGAACACACCTGGCTGGAAACACTGCTGACCGGCACAGCCAGCAGCTCTGGCAGAATCGATCTGCTCTCGACGGAAGATGGCAGCGACCCGCCCGAACTGACCGCGACGCTGATGTTCAGCGATCCCGGCTCGACCGTGCGGCGGGTGTTCCTGCAAAATCCGGTCTATGGCCTGGAAGCCTTCGAAGATCGCGCCACCGTCGACCATGTCCTTCGCCAGCGCTTCATCCTGCATGACACCACGCTTGAAGCGCCCCATGTGCAAGGCGACGTGTTCACTGCACAAATGAATGACTACCTGAGCAAACGCGCCAAGCGTCTGGCACGAACGGCCGAGGAGCTGGCCCGCCTGCCCACACTGGAAGAACAGATCGGCGACAGCCCCACTGTTGCCGGTAGCGCGACCCTCTACAACCGCGCACTGAATCAATTCTGGAAGACGGCGACCGCAGGCTCCAAACACCTGCATCAGCTGGCAAGCAAGGCATTTGCCGAAGGGTTCTATCAGGATCTGGCACAAGCCCGCCTTGCCGACATCAGCAACCCGTTGCTGCAACTGGACCCGGACTTCCCGCCCCTTCAGGGCCCCGCGCTGCACTGCGAGAAGATTCTGGTGCGCCTGGGCAGCGAGTGGGTCGAACTGGCCGGTGCGTTTACCCTCAGCCTCAAGACCCAGAGTGAAATGCTGCTCTACTGGCCGACCACGGGCCTGCAATCGCTCTCCGGCGAAGGGGCCCTGCACGCCTGCCTGGACGCCCTGGCAATACCGATGAGCCTGCCCTTGAATCATGTCCGGCAATGGAACGCCTCCACCTCGCGTGTCTATCGGAGGCAGACCATCAACCGCTCCGTCTTTGTCGACCGGATCGATTCGATCGTAACGGTGCAGGAACTCAACCTGGCGTACGCCTTGTCCGTGGCCACTAACGACATCCCCGACGAGCAAATCACCGTCGATGATGCGATCAACCTGTGCACGCTGATTGATCGACGCCTGGGCATGCTGGACCCTGCACTGCGCTGGAACAGAAGCCTTGAAACCCGTTCATACCAGCCTTTGTCCACAGACACGATGTTCAACCCGTTATTGCAGAGCATGGACCGGCTGATGTGGCTGGCCAGCGAGCGCGATGCAATCTACGGCGCGACGCCCAGTATCCGGGCTGTGGCGGTACGACTACTGAACCCTGTGCTGGCGGTATTCGAGGGTTTCCCGAAAGCGGAAACGACGCTGCTGCAACCTGCGACACCCGAGCAACCGGCCAGGGCCAATATCAACCTGGTGGACCTGCTTTTACAGCGCGTCAGCGGCTATTTCAGAGAGCCCATCAGTGACGATGACACGTTCATCCGCCTCGATGGCCAACATCTGCCGTCATTGGCGCCGGCAGCTCTGGAGCAGACGCTGAACAGCGCTGCACAGGTTTTCGGCAGCCTGTTTACAGCGCAGCTCAAGGGCAGCGGTTCATTGAAGTTGTGCCTGAACGACCGTTGGCTGAGTCTGGCTGCGCTGCTGCGTACAAACCTGGAAGATGGCATCCGTCTGGAAATGGTGCTGCACGAGCATTTCATGACATTGCCGCCATTGCTGCTGCAGCGGCTCAAGCAAGTGTTTGAGAAGCCGCTGGCCAGCCAGCGCCAGGTTCTGGGCACGCAGGCCATTCGGGTATCCGGGCTGCAGCTCAATCTGTCAGCGCAGACACCGGGCGTGCGCCTGGGGATGGCCTTCATCGTTGATCAGCCTGGTGCTGCCGACCGGACCCTGTTGTTCTGGTCGCCTCTGGAAGGACTCAGGCAGTATGCCGACCTCCAGCAACTGGGCAGCGCACTGATCAGCAACCTGGCCACCGGTCCGCGCCGAGATCGCTGGCAAAATCTACTGCCCGTCACACAAATAGAGGTGTGGCAACCGTGGCTGCAAACCGCCGTGCATTCAGACGTGAGCATCAGTACCTGGTCGATCGACGGTAATACGTTCGATGAGCTACACGCGAACCTGCTACAAGAGCAAAACATCAACGCCCAGACAGCGCTGGATTTCGCTATCTCGGATCAAGTCAGACCCGGTATCTTTGCGCCCTTGATCGACACCATCAACACTCAGGATGGCGTCTGCGAATACCTTGAAGCCTTGTCGGTTCGCTTCATTGACTTGCACACCCGTCAGGTACTGCCCGACTGGCTTAACCAGGCAGGGCCGACGGAGTTCGAGGCGTTTTCCGCGTTGCTGCAAGACACCCTGGAAATGGGCAGCCCGCAAAACAGCTATCTATCAGGCATTCCCACGATCGATTACGTGGCACGCAAGCATTTGCAAACGCGCCTGAACAGGGATTTTGCCGCCAGCAACATCGACCCCGATGCACTGATTCTCAACCTGAAATCTTTTATTGCTACGCCTGTATCAACAGGCGAAATACCCTCGTTCCTGCCGGCCTTCACACATCAGACCGAGCAGAGCCTGACCCAGTCGGCGATCGACCACTTCAGCAAGAACATGGGTGCCATGATGGTCATCCGCAGAGCTGACGGCATGGCCTTGCCCGCTGGATTGACCCCGGATTATGTCAGGCAGCTGATCCGCGAACTCGACATCGGCGGCACCTACCTGACGCTGCTGAATCAGTCGCTGAGTCCGGATAACAAAGAGTACAGCCAGCGCCTGGCACGCTTCAGTGCCATGGCCAGCAATATCCTCAAGCTGTCGTCACTTCAGCACGTACTCCAGGACGGCTGGAGCAGGACAATGCTGGCGTGGATTCAGGCGATTCTGGAAATGCCCGATGGGGTGGCACGGCAACCCGTGGCCGGCCAGGACATCATTTTCAGCCGCTTGCAGCTTGGTGCATCGGCAGATGCAACACCCGACAGGGCCAGCGGTGTTTATGTAATCTGCCCGGCGGCAGAGGATCAAGGGCCTGTCATTGTGTTTACTGCCTACACCCCTGAAGACAGCCTGCGCCTTTACCCCGGCAGGGCCGAACTGCTCGTGGCCTTGCAGACTGACCCGGTATTGCAAACTCAACTGCTTGCCCGTCTGCATCCCGATGCCAGGCACACGTACGACAACGGTGGCTGGGTTGAACCGCATATTCACTGGAACACTGAAAGTTCGTTCGACATTTTCCACACAGCACCCGGCCCGGCCCGCTTGCAGATAGCACCGCTGACGGGCAATGCGCTGACAATCATGTTCGAGGACATGATCGTGCACGTGAAGGAGATTGCCAGGACACAGTCCGTGACCAGTGCTCAAGCGCAATGGCGGGACTTCACTCACCTGATGACCCTTGGGTTTGAACTGGCGAGTGCGTTCTTGCCAGGCCGCATTGCCGTCCTTGTGAACATCTGGCAAGCGAAAAGCTGGGTGGGCGCCGCCACGGGCGCCGTGCGCAACAGTCAGTGGGGTAAAGCACTGTCGGAGTTCGCAACGGCCCTGGCGCTGCTGGCCAGTACCCGATCAGCCAATGAGCCTGAACAGGTTGCAGATTCATCCATACCCTTCCAGGAGCCCGCAAAAATCGAGTCGGGCCGGCTGCTACGTTCGTTCGAGGAACGAAACGTCGCACTGACCAATCTGGACAAAGACATCGCCCTGCCGATTTACCGCACGGGGCAAACGGCATACGCCGCTGTCGAAGGCCGGGTTTATCAGATCGTCCAGCATGATGAGCAGTGGCATATCTTTACCGGCCCAGGGCATCCGGGCCCCAAAATTCGCCTGAACGCCGAACGGCACTGGATCCTGGATCAGCGTTTAGGCCTGTACGGCGGTGGCATCGGCAGCAGTAAAATCGACGTGTTGGGCAGCGCTTCAGCCGAAGTCGATCTGGCCATAAAGGCCAGCTTCGCCGTAAAGTCAAAAGGCATGAAGCAGATCAGGTCTACCGACCTTATCAAAGCGCGTCAGATCACAGCCGCCCATACGCTGGCCTTGAATTACTTGCGCAACAGTCTGGTTAACCTGGACTCGGACACAGCAACGGGCTTTTTACCCCCCGCCACCGACCTCGTTATCCAGGCCGCCTTCAACTTGCCGGTCACGCCGCCATCATTGACGCGACGCTTGAGAAACCTGATTGCCGACATCTATGTCGACATGCTTTCACCGTCGATGTCACCCAAGACATCGACACGCTATATCACCGGCAGCCACAAGAAGTCGGACACCACTTCAGACGCTTTCGTGTACCGCGCCGACCCTGCCCGCCGGGTTTTTCTCGCCGACAGTTTTTTCAACTACGTGCCCAGGGCTTACCCGACGGTTAATGCACACCTGCGCGGCTTCTACCCACGCACGCACTTTCAGGCGGCGGCCTTGATCCATGAACTTTCCCACCTCAATAACCAGACCGCCGACATCGCCTATGTTGACTCGGGAGCCCCGTATGCCGACCTGATCAGTGCCGAGTATCCGCAAGCACAAGCTCAACTGCTGCATATACAGAACAATGGCCTTGCGCGGGGTACGCCCAGAGACCAACTGTTCAAAGTGAACCGCAATGGCACGCTGTCCGACCTGGATGAAGAGGCCGGCTATGGATTCGCGACAATTCTGAAACTGACAAAAACCACCACCCTTGAAGAGGCACGCAATGTGTTTTACAGCGACCCGCTCAAGCGCTGCGACGTCATGCTTGCCAATGCCGACACCATTGCGTTGCTGGTCACCAAGCTGGGCAGAGTGCCCTTTGATTAGTCGTTCATGCGATGGCTTATATACCTTTGAGGAATGGATTAGATCGCTAAAGCCTTTTACCCGCTCAATGAGGCTGTTTATAAGAACCGCAGGATTTATAACCGACAACACACGGGAGCCTGCACCGTATGTCACGCCTCAAGGACAAATTTGCATTGATCACTGGCGGCACGTCCGGCATTGGCCTGGAAACCGCCCGTGAATTTCTCGCCCAGGGCGCCACGGTGGCCATCACCGGGCGCAGCGAGCAAGGGCTGCAACAGGCCCGCGAACACCTGGGCGACCGTGTGTTGCTGATTCAGAGCGATGCCGGCGACAGCGCGGGTCAAGCGGCAGTGGCCCAACAGTTAAGCGCTGCCTGGCCGCGTCTCGACATCCTGTTCGCCAATGCCGGCGATGTGACCCATCGCTCGCTGCAAGACTGGGACGAAGCCGCGTGGGACCAGTTGCTGAACACCAACCTCAAGGGACCGTTTTTCCTGATCCAGGCGCTGCTGCCGCTGTTGGCCAATCCGTCGTCGGTGATCCTCTGCGGCTCGGTCAGTGCGCAGATCGGCCTGCCGCAGAGCAGCGCTTATGCGGCCAGCAAGGCCGGCCTGCTGTCGCTGGCGCGCACGCTGTCGGGTGAGTTGATCGGCCGTGGCATTCGCGTCAATGGCTTGAGCCCTGGCCCGACCGAAACCGCAGCGCTTGGCAAGCTCGGCCTGCCGCCAGAACAGCAAGAAGCCCTGCGCGCGCAGATTCGTGAGCTGGTGCCGCTCGGGCGCCTCGGTACGCCATGGGAACTGGCGCAGGCCGCGGTATTCCTGGCTTCGGACGAATCGCGCTTTGTGGTCGGCACCGAGTTGCTGGTCGATGGCGGCGTGGGGAATCTGTGAGCATGAAGCTGTACGTCATTCGTCACGGTGAAACCCTGGCCAACCGCGAACACCGCTATCTGGGCGCGCTCGACCCGGAACTGACCGAACAGGGCCGGCAACAGGCCCAGGCATTGCGCGCGCACTTGCCGGCGAACATCGATGCCATCCTCACCTCCCCGCTGCAACGCGCCCGGCAGACCGCCGAGATTCTCAACCAGCAATGGCAACGCCCCTTGCGGGTGAACACGCAGTTTCGCGAGCGCAATGTCGGCGTCTTCGAGGGCCTGACCCAGGCCGAAGCCCGCGAGCAATACCCGCACTTGTGGGCGCGCAATATCACCCGGCAATGGGATGCCGCGCCGGACGGCGGCGAAACCATCAGGGACGTGGCGCATCGGGTTCGCGAGGGCTTGATCGAATTGAGCAAGGATTATCAGGGCAAGACGCTGGTGCTGGTCGCGCACGGGTTTGTCGCCAAGACCGTGCGGGCGCTGGTGCGTGATGACTTCAGCGATTATTTCGACTGGCAGTTGAACAACGGCCAGGTGCTGGAGCTGGAGAACGTCACGGTGGGTGGTTTGCCGCTGAAATTAGGGGCTGCTCCTGTTTGAAGCCAATTTACAAAACTTGCGTTGACGCTCATCAGACAGGCAGAATCGATCAGGTCATACGATGACTGATAAGCCAATCATCTGCGACTTTTCGTTCCGTATCGTTTCCGACAAATACAACAAAAGGATCTGAGCATGAAAAAGCTGAAATTGCTGATAGGTTTCCTGTGCCTGTTCACTGGCTATGTCGCAGCCGCGACCACTGATGAAAGCGATGTCGCCACCGCCGTCGACAAGTTGACCCAAGCCATGTGGCACAAGGATATAGCGCAACTCAAGGCACTGACCGCCGACAACCTGACGTATGGGCATTCAAGCGGCAACATTCAGGACAAGCAGGCGTTCATCGCCGACATCGAGACCGGTAAAAGCGCGTTCAACGAGCTGAAGATGCTTAACCAGAAGATCACTCTGTCCGGGGATGTCGCGCTGGTGCGCAACCACTTTTCGGCTCAGGCCGTAAACAGCGGAAAAGTAGTGCCTACAGAAATCGAAAACTTTCAGGTCTGGCAGAAACAGAACGGCCAGTGGTTACTGATCGGTCGTCAGGCATTTCGCTTCTGATAACCCGGTCCAGCCGGACCTGTGTCGCCAGCACTGACCCACGCTGCTGGCGACACCGCCTGGCGCAGGGATCAGGGTGGAATGCTCTGTTATGGCGCGAGGACAGCACCTTCGCCGCAGAGTGGGCCAAGGTGCTTGTCTGAAGAGTCAATCCGCAAAAAACCGGTTCTGCGGCCGGGGTAACCCAAGGTTCTCGCGCAAGGTACGGCCTTCGTATTCGCGACGGAAAATACCTCGGGCCTGCAGTTCGGGCACGACCTTGTCGACAAAGTCATGCAGCCCGCCCGGCAACCACGGGAACATGATGTTGAAGCCATCGCTGCCGCGTTCGTCCAGCCACTGCTGCATCTCATCGGCAATGCTGGCCGGTGTGCCGACAAAGGCCAGCCCTGCATAGCCGCCCAGCCGCTGGGCCAGCTGGCGTACCGTCAATTGTTCACGATCAGCCAGTTCCAGAACCCGCTCGCGGCTGCTTTTGCTGTCGTTGGTGTCCGGAATCGACGGCAGGAATTTATCCGGATCGAAACCTGAAACATCGGTACCCAACGCAATCGACAACGAGGCGATGGCGCTTTGTTCATGTACCAGGCTGTCGAGACGTGCGCGGGTAGCACGGGCGTGTTCCAGCGTATCGCCGACCACTACAAAGGCGGCCGGGAGGATTTTCAGATGGTCCGGGTCACGCCCCAGCGCCGGCATGCGGCCTTTGACATCGGCATAGAATTGGCGGCCCTCTTCCAGCGTCGACGGCGCGGCAAAGATCACTTCGGCGGTTTGCGCTGCCAGTTGCCGGCCGGGCTCGCTGGAGCCGGCCTGGACGATCACTGGCCAGCCCTGCACCGGTCGGGCGATGTGCAGCGGGCCGCGCACGGAAAAGTACTCGCCCTTGTGCGCCAGCGTATGCAGGCGCTGCGGGTCGAAAAACTCACCGCTCTCGACATTGCGGGTAAAGGCGTCGTCGGCCCAGCTGTCCCAGAGCCCGGTGACCACGTCGTAGAACTCCCGCGCGCGGGCATAGCGCTGGCCATGTTCGTAGTGCTGATCCAGGCCAAAATTCAGCGCCGCATCGGGGTTGGCCGTGGTGACGATATTCCAGCCGGCACGGCCTTCGCTCAGGTGGTCCAGCGAGGCAAAGCGCCGGGCCAGGTTGAACGGTTCTTCAAACGTCGTAGAGGCCGTGGCGACCAGGCCCAAGTGTTCGGTGACCTGGCTCAAGGCCGACAGCAGGGTCAGCGGCTCGAACGAGGTGACGGTATGGCTGCGCTTGAGCGCCTCGATGGGCATGTTCAGCACCGCCAGATGGTCGGCCATGAAGAAGGCATCGAAGCGGCCCTCTTCCAGTTTGCGCGCCAGTGCCTTGAGGTGCTTGAGATTGAAATTGGCGTCTGGCCAGGCGCCTGGATAACGCCAGGCACCGGTGTGAATGCTGACCGGGCGCATGAAGGCCCCGAGTTTGAGTTGGCGCTGAGCGCTCATCAGGCAGCTCCGATGAAGAAAGAGGTCTTTCAGCATCTGGATTGCAGACTGGTCGGTCCAATAACGAATTGATTGGTGTTATGCCATGCAGAAATAAGGCGACTCAGGAAATCCCGTTCGGCCCGTCCAGCACCTGCCGCACCTTGCGCGCCAGGTCCTGCGGCATGCACGGTTTGGACACCACATCGAATTCCGAACCGCCCATGTCGGTGCGCTCGATCGAGTTTTCGGCATAGCCGGTGGTCAGCAGCACCTTGACCTGTGGGTACCGGCGCTTGACCTCACGGGCAAGCATCACGCCGTTCATGCCACCGGGCATGATCAGGTCGGTGAACAACAGGTCGTACTGGGCGCCGGAGTCAAACTTGCCCAGCGCTTCGCGGGCATTGAAGACGATGTCGGTGGCATAACCGCAGTCATCCAGCACCATTTTGGCCAGCTCGGCGACATCCGGGCGGTCCTCGACGATGAGGATGCGCTCGCTGCCCTGGCGTTGATCGGACACATGCTGCACTTCTTGGCTGGACACGCTGGCTTCGTCCACCGGGAAATACAGGCGCAAGGTGGTGCCCACGCCCTCCTCGGTATAGATGCGCGCCGAGCCGCCGGACTGCTTGGCAAAGCCATAGACCATCGACAGCCCCAGGCCTGAGCCCTTGCCTTCTTCCTTGGTGGTGAAGAACGGGTCCATGACCCGGTCACGAATGCTCGCCGGCATGCCGGTGCCATTGTCGGTGATCGCAATGCACACGTAGTGCCCCGGCAACAGCCCGTCGGTGGACATGCTCGCCATGTCGTGGACCACAACGTTACGGGTCTCGATGAAAATCTTCGGGTTGGCCCTGCCCACCAGCGCATCGCGGGCATTGTTGAAAATGTTCAGCAGCGCGACTTCGGCCTGGGTCGGGTCGATGCGGCAGTTGCGCAACGCCGGCTCCAGATCGGTTTCGACCAGCACATGGGCGCCAAAGGTGCGCTCGATCATCGGCTCGCTGGCATCGACCAAGCCATTGAGGTTGAGCACCCGGCCCTGCAGTTTCTGCTTGCGGGCAAAGGCCAGCAATTGCTTGGTCAGGGTGCTGGCACGCTCGACCGCGGCCTTGGCGTGATAAACGCTGCGCTGCACGCGCTGCGCATCGATCTGCGGTTTGTCGGCGGCGCTGCCGATCAGGTCGATATAGCCGCCCATGACCTGCAACAGGTTATTGAAGTCATGGGCGATGCCACCGGTCAACTGGCCCAGCGCTTCCATCTTCTGCGCCTGACGCAACGCGTCTTCGGCATCGCGGCGGCGGCTGATGTCCAGTTGGGACGCAAAGAAATAGATCAGCTCACCGTTGTCATTCAGGACCGGCGAGATAAACAGCGCGTTCCAGAAGGTCGAGCCGTCCTTGCGGTAGTTGAGCACCTCGGTGGAAATATCAGTGCGGGTAGCGATGGCCTGGCGAATATCGCTGATCACCTGGCGGTCGGTTTCCGGGCCCTGGAGAAACCGGCAATTGTGGCCCAGTACTTCGGCAGTGCTGTAGCCGGTCATTTTCAGAAAGGCCTGGTTGGCAAAGATGATCGGGTTGTCCGGCCGGTTCGGGTCGGTGACGATCATCGGCATGCGCGTGGTTTCCACGGCCGCAAAGAAGATGTTCTTGCCCTGATGGGACAGATCACCGGTTGCTGCATTGTCGACCCGTGTTTTATCGTGCGCCACGCCCAGATCCCCTGATATTAATTGGCAACTACTCAACGGCTACGACCGGTACAGCGTGCAAAGAGTTCTACAAAGCGCCGTTAATCGGTCGCGACGTGACGTCGCAGGCCGGCGCGGCATCGAATCACAGCGTAAAGTCACCCCCCGCCCTACTACCGCACCAAGGAACAAGGCCCATGCCCCTGCAACCCACTCCCCTGTTTGCCATCAGTGCCCTGAGCGCCGCGCTGGCCTGCGCGCCCCAGGCACTGGCGGCAGGCCAGCCGGTCACCTTGTCGGGCATCGAGGTCAACGCCAGCGAGAGCAATGCCGTGCAGGACGCCGAAGAGCGCCTGCAACACGTGCCCGGCGCGACCAATGTGGTGGACATGAACCGCGTCGACCAGGGTCGGGTGAGCAGCAACGAAGAGGTGTTCAAGTACCAGCCGGGCATCTACGCACGCACCGCGCACAACGAAGGCAGCAAGCTGTCGATTCGCGGCTCGGGCCTGAACCGTGCGCCGGGCGGGCATGCTTCGGGGTTGTACGAGATGTTCGACGGCCTGCCGCTGACCGGCTCTGGCGGCACGCCTTATGAACTCAAGGAGCCGCTGTGGCTGAGCCGGGTCGAGGTCTATCGCGGCGCCAACGGTTTCGACCGTGGCGCGCTGGCACTGGGCGGCGCGGTCAATTACGTGACCCACACCGGTTACGATGCGGCGCCCCTGCAACTGCGTTACGAACTGGGCAGCCACGGCTACAGCAAGCGCCAGATCAGCTCCGGCCAGGTGCTGGGCGATCTGGATTACTACGTCAGCCTCACCGACTCGCGCACCGATGGTTTTCAGGACCAGACGGCCGGCAACAGCCAAGGCATCGCGGCCAATGTCGGCTATCGCTTCAGCCCCAACCTGGAGACGCGCTTCTACTTTCGCTACCGCGAAAACGATTATGAAACGCCGGGCCGCCTGACCCGCGAGCAGATTCGCCACGACCCGCGCGCCGCCAGCCCGATCAACGTGGCCCGCGACAACAAGCGCGTGCAGCCGGGCAGCACCTGGCTGGCAAACAAGACCACGGTTTATCTGGATGACAACTCGCGGCTGGAAACCGGGCTGGTCTACCACGACTACCCGATGGACCTGCGCGAAGGCACCAACCGCCTGAAGGTCGCCTACACCGACATCAGCGGAACGCTCAATTACATTCGCCAGGATCAACTGTTCGGCCTGGCCAGCCAGACCACCGTCGGCCTGCGCCACACCAAGGGCCTGCCGAACAACGGCACCTCGGAATTCGTCCGTAGCCCGGCGGGCAACACCGCAGGTTTTGCGCCCGGCACCCGCACCCGCGACTACAGCTATGTGGGTTCGGACAGCGTGCTGCACGCCTCCAACGAACTGGAAGTGGCCCAGGACCTGTGGCTGACCAGCGGCGTGGCGGCGATCTACACCCGCCGCGAAACCGAAGTCACCTACCCCGACGCCCACGACCCGCTGAGCATGAGCACATGGGACTACGCCGCCCGCCTGGGCCTGCGCTATCAACTGACCCCGCAAACCCAGGTGTACGGCAATGTAAGCCGCTCGGTCGAGCCGCCGCATTCGTGGTCGATGATCTGGGGCTCGAACAAATACTTCCCCGCCGGCAGCGGCGCCGCGACCGGCTTGCAAAGCGGCGGCGTGGAACTCGACAACCAGACCGCGACCACTGTCGAACTGGGCGCGAAAGGTCAGAATTGGGCCGGCGACTGGACTATGGGGTGGTATTACTCGCAGCTGCGGCATGAACTGTTGAGTGTCGAGATCCAGGCCGCGACGCCCACGACCTCGTCGATCGTTGCCGAAAGCAACGCCAGCCCGACGATTCACCAAGGCATCGAGTTGAGTCTGGACAGCCCGCTGTGGCAAGGCCCGGCTGGCCGTGTGAACCTGCGCCAGGCGTACACCTGGAGCGACTTCCACTACCGCGACGACGACCGCTTCGGCGACAACCGCTTGCCGGGGCTGCCGCAGCATTACTACCAGGCTGAACTGCGCTTTACCCACCACAGCGGCGTGTACCTCGGGGTCAATACCGAGCACGCTTCGAAAGTGGCCGTGGATTACGCCAACTCGTTTTATGCCGACAGCTACACCCTGCTGGGCGCCACCCTGGGGTACAACTCGGCGGATGAGCAATGGCAGACTTGGCTGGACCTGCGCAACCTGACCAACCAGCGCTACGCCACCACCGTGACACCGGGGTACAACGATAATGGCGTGGATGTGGCGCGCTCGACACCGGGTGAAGGTGCCGGAGTGTATGCCGGGGTTTCGTGGAGCTTGCGGTGACTGCACCTTCGCCTTCGCGAGCTGGCGCTCCCTCCCACAGAGATTGGGCGGGCCTTGAGACTGAGTGCGACACACATTGCGTAGGAGTGAGCGCAGCTCGCGAAAGGGCCGGTGAAATCCGCACATTAGCGGTGAATGTACCTTCGCATTCGCGAGCTGGCGCTCCCTCCCACAGAGATTGGGCGGGCCTTGAGACTGAGTACGACACACATTGCGTAGGCGTGAGCGCAGCTCGCGAAAGGGCCGGTTAAATCCGTACATTAGCGGTGAATGTACCTTCGCCTTCGCGAGCTGGCGCTCCCTCCCACGGAGTTTGGGCGGGCCTTGATACTGAGTACGACACACATTGCGTAGGAGCGAGCGCAGCTCGCGAAAGGGCCGGTGAAATCAGCACATTTGGAGTGACTGTACCTTAGCCTTCGCGAGCTTGCGCTCGCTCCTACGGGGCCTGTGTTTACTTCTGGAATTGTGTTTTCAGTCTCAGCGGTCAAAGCGTTCGGCCAGGTTACGCAGGGCTTCGAGCTGACGGCCGATCGCCTGGCTGATGCTCTGCCCTTCCTGCGCTTTCCCCGCGCTGATCCGTGACAATTCGGCAACTTGCATCACCTGGCGGTTAAGGTCATCGGCGACCTGGCCTTGTTGCTCCATGGCGCTGGCGATTTGCGCGCTCATGGCCGAGATCTGTTCAAGCGCCTGGTTGACCCCGCCAAAACTGGCATTCACCGACATCACCGCCTGGGTGCCCTGCCCGGCCAGGGCCTGGCCTTCGCGGGTCAGGCGCACGGTGTTTTCGGTGCTGTGGCGAAAGCTCAGCAGCAACGGCTGAATATCCTGGGTCGCTTGCTGGGTGCGGCTGGCCAGTTGGCGGACTTCGTCGGCGACCACGCTGAACCCGCGCCCGGCATCGCCTGCCCGCGCCGCTTCGATGGCGGCGTTGAGCGCCAGCAGGTTGGTCTGCGCGGCAATCGAACTGATGATGTCGGTCATCGCGCCAATGGCGTCGGTGGCCGAGGCCATTTGCCCGGCGGCGCTGCTGATGTCGGTCACCGAATCGGCCAGCCGTTGCATCGCCGTCAGGCTTTGTTCGCTCAATTGCTGACCTTCGGCCGATAACCGGGCCGCTTCACGGGTCGCCCCGACGCTGTCGTGCAGGTTGCGCGACACCTCCTGAATGGTCGCGGCCATCTCGGTCAAAGCCACTACTGACTGGTCGGATTCACTGCGTTGTTGCTCAAGCCGCCCGGCTTCGGTCTGAATCAGCGCCACCAGGGTCGCCATGTGCTGGTCGATCGTGCGGCCGCTCAGGCCGATGCGCGACAAGGCCGTCTGCAAGCGCGCTTCGCTGCTGAGCAAGGCCATGTTCACCAACGCGCCGCTGCTGCCACGCGCACTGTAGACCTCGGCCAGACCGGCCTGGGTGAACGCCTTGGGATGCTCCCCCAACACCTGGTCAAGGTGCCGGGCAACGCGCGATTGCTGCCAGATGCCCAATGCCAGTACGCCACCCAGCAGCGCGCCGGTTTGCCACAGCGCCGACGGTAAAAAAGGCAGCAGCACAGCGAGCGCCGCCGCCAGCACCAGTGACACGCCATGCGCCGCACCAAACCGGGCCAGCCGGCGCCCGAGCCCCAGCGGTGAACCGTTGGCCTGCCACTGGGCGTAAACATCTTCGGCGCGCTGGATCTGTTCGGCGCTGGCCGGCAGATACACCGCGCCATAGCCTTGCACGCCTGCGCTGCCATACACCGGTTTGACATAGAGGTTGAACCACAGCGGTTCACCGTTGGCGTGGCGGTTACACACCAGGCCCATCCACGGCCCCTGCCCGCGCAGGCTGGCCCACAGGCTCTCGAACACCGGGCCCGGCATTGTGGCGTGGCGCAGCCGGCTGAAGGTTTGCCCGGTCAGTGCGCTGGCTGGATAACCGTGCGCAGCGGCAAAGTCTTCGCTGCACTGTTCGATACGACCGGAACCATCAGTACGGCAGATCAACGCTGCAGCGCCGGATGAAGTGTGCATAAGAAGCCTCTCGCCGTTCTGCCTGCTGTTAAAAACCAACAAAAAAAGCCTGCCGCGAGGCAGGCAAAGAGCCTAAGCGTTGTGGAGCAATCGCTTAGAAGTGGTGCACATAGCGCGCCTGCACGCGGGTTCCCTCAGGGCGGTTTTCCGCGTCCTGCTCGAAGTAGGCGTTGAAGAACAGATGATCCTCAGGCGAGAAGCTGTACATCGCACCCGGCCCGATGGCCCAGACCTTTTCCCGGCGGCCGGAGACTTCATGGCCGTCGAAGCGGGTGTCGCTGATCTGCTTGAGCCAGTAGCCGTTCAGGCCCAGGCGCAGGTGCTCGGTGACCGCATAATCGGTGGTGAAGTTGGCGTGCAGCGCCTGGCCGGCCTGGATATCGTCCACGCCAGCGAACCCGCGGGTGGGCGAATCGTTCTTGCCGTTGTACAGGTAGTGAGCGCGTACGGAGGCGGTCCATTTCGGGGTGAACCAGTAGGTGGCGGCCCAATACGGGTTGAACGACCAGGCGTTGTTGCCGGGGTTGATGTCGCGGTCACGGTCGTAATCGCCGGTGGGCAGGTTGACCTGCAATTCGATGCGGTGCACAAAGCGCGGGCCGTCGGGGCCCATGATCGGGTCGAACTGAATGAACGGGCCGATCAACAGATCGCCCATCCCGCTGCGCGCCTTGAGGGCGGCGTTGTCGAGGCCGTCGTCGACATCGATGTCGGCGATGATCGGCAGTACGAAGTTCAGGCCCAGATTGCCATTGCCCAGGCGCAGATCGGACAGGTAACTGAGTTGCGTCACCGCCAGCTGGAAATCCAGCTCATGCTTGGGCAACGCCAGGTCGTTGCCGTCCTTGTCACGCAAATGATTGGCCGAGTAGTTCTGCAGGTATTGCTGGATGTACCAGCCGCCGCCGGCCGGCAGCCCGCCGTCCATGAAGCTGGTCAGCCCCAGGTTGACCGCTGGCAGGTCGTAGGCACAGGCCAGTTGCGCACTCGCAAGGCCTGCACTGCAGGCACAGATTGAAAGCAGCTTTTTCATGATGAGCTCCCCGTTACAGCAAAGGTGGCGGCAGATGTTGGTTTTGTATGAAAAGGCTTATCAGCCAAGGGCTGGGTGCTGTGCCGCAACACGGTACCGGCCCGCATGAAAGACCAGCGGTTCTGCGCCGCTGTATCGGCATTGCTCGATTTCGCCGAGGAAGATCAGGTGATCGCCGCCTTCGTACTGGGTGACGTTGCGGCACACCAGCACGGCGGCCACGTCATCGAGCACCGGCATGCCGGCCTTGCCGTGGCTGAAGGACACGCCGGCGAACTTGTCGCTGGCAGGCCGCGCAAACTGCCCGGACAAGCCGTGCTGGTCGGCGCCCAGCACGTTGATTGCAAAATGGCTGGCCTGCAGAAAGTCGTTCAGGCTCGGTGCCGTGCGGGCCAGGCTCCAGAGCACCAGCGGCGGCTCCAGGGACACGGAAGAGAACGAGTTGGCGGTCATGCCAATGTTGCGGCCGTCGGCGGTGCGGGTGGTGACCACGGTCACGCCGGTGGCGAACTGGCCCAGCAGGTTGCGCAGTTCGCGCACATCCAGGCTTTGCGCTTCAAGCAGGTCGGCGGGTGTCAGGGTGCTGGCATTGAGGGTCGCGGCGTTCATGATTATTCCTCGGCTCATCGTGTGGGCGGCAAACGTGAAGCAGCCTTCAGGCGGCCTGTTGGCTCTTGTTCTGGATGAAGTCCTGGCACTGCCGGGCGTCGAACCACCACGGCGCGAACTGGCGCGGGTCATCGAAGGCGTTGGTGATTGCACTGGCCACCGGCTGCGACTGGCTGGCCGCGCCAAGCAACTGCAACAGGTGCGGGGCCGGCGGTTGCAGCATGCTGTTGGTCCACTTGACCACTTCACCGGCGTACGCCCAGTACTGCTCGAAGGTCTGCTCCATCCATGTACGGCTGAACGGCTGGTCGCCTTGCGCGAGGATCGCGTCCAGGTACACCTTGCTGCACTTGGCGGCGTTGTTGGCGCCTTGCCCGGTGATCGGGTCGTTGACCACCAGCGCATCGGCCATGCCGAACACCTCACGGCCCGATGGCAAGGTCAGCACCGGGCGACGGACCATCGGCGTGAAGCGCCCGGACAAGAAGCCCTTGTCGTCGGTCAGGCTGACATTGGCGCAGCGCTCGGCTTCCCACGGCAGGTAGTGACGCACCAGCTCCAGGCTTTTTTCCAGGTGCTGCTCGGGGCTGGTAATGCCTTGCCAACAGTCCATCGGCCCGCCAGGAATACCTTCGAAGACCATGATTTCGCACGGGCCATTCAGGGTCAGCGCCGGGAACACGAAGTACTCGCCAACCCCCGGAATCAGGTTGAAGGCGACCCGCGAATACGGCGACACCGGCGTCATGCCCTTCACGTAGGTCAAGGCCAGCGAGCGTTGCGGGGTGCTGAACACGGTGCGCACCGGGTCTTTGGCGAACAGGTTGACCACCTCGCCCTTGCCGGCAGCGAGCAGCACCAGGTCGTGGCTGGCCGAGAGCGTCTCCAGCTCGTTGATGCCCACGTCTTGAATCAGCAGGTCGCCGCCGCGCTTGACGAACTCGGCCATCCACACCGGCATTTTCAGGCGCTGGTCCACCGACTGGGCGTAGCGGTCGAGCCGTGCGCTCCAGTTGAACAACGACTGGCCGGGCACTTCGGGATTGGCCACGTTGAGGCCGATCCCTTCGACCGCCGGGCACTGCTCTTCCCAGAAATCCAGGCCCAGATCGCGCTCGATCTGCAACGAGCTGTTGAACATGCACTGGCTGGACATGACCTTGCCGCCGCGAATTTCTTCGGCCGTGCGGTTGGTCGCCAGGGTGACGTGATAACCCTGGGCCAACAGACCCAGACCCAGTTGCAACCCGGCCTGGCCGGCTCCGACGATAGCGATACGACGCATTGTTGTTCTCCGTTGGATCGAGGTTGATAACGCTGTTACGCAGGTTGATTCAGCCAGGCCTTTATTCGGCAAGGCGGGGAATGGCCGGCTGGTTCTGTTCCGGGCCCATCACCGAATAGCCGCCGTCGACCGCATAGTCGGCGCCGGTGACGAAGCTGGCCGCCGGCGAGCAGAGAAAGGTCACCACATTGGCCACCTCGTCCGGTTCGCCAAGACGGCCCAGCAGGTGATAAGCCGCCGCCACGCGGTCGGCCTTGGCGCGGTCGCCGCCGCTGACCTCGGCGATGACCCGCGACCAGGTCCAGCCCGGCGACACCGAGTTGACGCGGATGCCGTCGCCGGCAAAGTCCATGGCCATGCTGCGGGTCAGTTGCTTGATCGCGGCCTTGGACACCGGGTAGATCCAGCGACCGGTCTGCGCGCAACCGGCAGAAATCGAGGTGAAGTTGACGATTGCACCGCGCCGCTCCTTGAGGTCCTGGTGCACCGCCTGGGCCAGCGCCACCGCCGAAACCAGATTGATGTCCAGCGCGCGCAGCCAGTCCTGGCGCGGCGAGGCAAAGCCGTCGTCCTGATAGGTACAGGCCAGGTTGATCAGCAGGTCCACCGGGCCCCATTCGCCGCGAACCTGCGCCAGCGCCGCACTCAGCGCCGGATCGTCGGTGATGTCGACCTCGACGAATGTTGCCTGCGGGCCGAGCAGGCTGGCGGTCTGCGCGCCGGCCTCACGGTCGATATCCAGCAGCGCGACGCGGGCGCCGGCGGCGATCAGGCCGCGGGCCACCGCCATGCCGATCAAGGTCGCGCCGCCACTGATCAGCGCCAGCTTGCCGTGCAATGCATTGCCATTGAGAAAAGCGGACATGACAGGCTCCTTATGCCGAGTGCCTGGCGCTGTCGGCCCAGTTGGGCATCAGCGTATTGGAGGGCAGGCTTTCATCGCGCAGCTTGTCGGCGGTTTCACGCCCCGCCACCGGCAGCCCGTTCGGGTCGAGCAGGCCGATCTGCACCAGCACGCTGGCCTGGTCCCAATAGATGTGCTCGTGGCACAGCTTCGGCCCACGGAAACGCACTACGCCGAGCATCGGAATCTCGACCTTGCGCCCGGTCGGCGGCACGCCCGGCAGCATCCAGTCGATCACGCTGTCGTGGGTGAAGGTCATGATGAATTCGTCGACGATCTGGGTTTGCCCCACCGTGCGCGAGATCGGCGTCAGGGCCATGTCGGCCGGGTTGCCGTGGACGAAGTGGTGTTGGTAAAAGCGGCTGAGCTGGGCATGACCGACGCCGCCGGTCATGGTCGGGATGTGGTTGACGTAAGGTTCGGCAACCATGGTGGCCATGGTTGCCGGCACATCGCGAGTGTCGAATTCGTGGCGGATGTGCTCTTCCCACAATGCTGACAAATCGTAATCCGGGCCGATGCTCAGGCGCAGCGCTGCCACCGTGCGTTCATGGGCAATCTGTGCAGCGGCCTTGTCGAAATGGTGGCCCTTGGGCCGGGCAAACGCATGGTCGACACCGGGATACAGGTGCGTGGTCAGCCCTGGCGTCTGGCCGGCGGCGGCCTGAATCTGCGCTTGCGCCTCTGGCGGGCAGAACTGGTCGTTGCCAGCCAGGTGCAACACCAGGCGCCGACCTTGCAGACCTTCGAGTTCGTGCAGGGCATTTTCGATGCCGACACCGTAATAGCCCACCGCGCACGCCACTTGCGGCAAACGACACGCCGCCAGATACGCCAGCTTGCCACCCAGGCAGTAACCGACCACGCCCTGGGCGCCCGGCGTGCATTCCGGCAACTGGCTCAGGGCTGTCAGGCTGCTGGCGATATCATCGACGCCCAGTGCTTCGTCATAGGCCTGGTACAACGAATAGGCAATGGCAAAGTCTTTTTCGCTGTAATCGAGTTCGATGCCCGGCACCTGACGCCAGTACAGGTCGGGCACCAGCACGGTGTAGCCTTCTTCAGCCAGGTCATCGGCCACCTGGCGCATGGCCGTGTTGACGCCGAAGATTTCCTGGCACAGCACCACACCGGGACCGCGGCCGCCGACAGCAGTCGCCAGGTAGGCCTGAAACTGCTCACCGGCAGGGTGTGTGACAGTGATATAGCGACCTTTCATGTGAATGTTTCCAATGCGATGGACGTTGGAAACATTCTTGCGGTACAGCCCGACGGCGCACTATCCGATCCGTGCAAGGGCTGTCCGGCGCCTGCATAAAGTTTAAGGCCGCCCGGTAACGCAAAAACTGGCGCGGCGATTGCTATATCCCTTTAAAGGCCCGCTCAAGTGGCCATTGGAAACAGCAGAGGTGCCGCAGTATCCGGTGAGTGCAAAAACTATCCGGATACTGCAAAAGCCCGGTAACAGGCTGGCGCACTCTGCTCGCAAACCGTGCGTGCGCGAGGTAGAAAATGAACACCGAAACCCGGTCGATAGCCGAGACCCCACTGTTCAATGCAAGGAACCGCTTGTTCGTGCTTAACGATGCCGAGAGCATTCGGCATAACGTCGGCAATGTGTTCAAGCCCCATGAGCTTCGGGCCGCCGGCCCCTCGAAAGCGATCAGCGCCGCGATGCACCATTTGCAGCGCGGCAACCTGTCGCTGAGCCGCCTGGAATATGGCGCGCCGGTGCTGATCGACCCCGGCCGGCTGGAGCACTTCTTTCTGGTGCAGATGCCCATTCGCGGCAGCGCCGAGATCGACTGCGACGGCCAGGTGTTTACCTCATCCCCGCTGTGCGCCTCACTGATTTCCCCGGACACGCCGGTGTACATGCGCTGGGCGGCAGACGCGCCGCAACTGGCGTTGCGTCTTGAGCGTCTTGATCTGGAGCGTCATTGCAAACAGCACTTGGGCCACCACCTGGACAAACCGTTGCAGTTTGCCCCGCAACTGCGCCTCGACAGCCCGGGCGGCGGTTATTTTCTGCAGTTGCTGAGCACCCTGATGGAGGCCTTGTGCTGCGCCGACCATCCGTTGCACCAGCCGATGGTGTTCAAGCAGTTCGAGTCGACCCTGCTCAATGCCTTGATCTACGGCCAGCCGAACAACCTGCATATTCCCCAGAGCACAGGCGACGGTCGCAAGCTGTCGCCGTGGTTCGTCAAGCGCACCGAAGAGTTCATCCGCGCCCGCGCCCATGAGCCGCTGAGCATCGAGCAAATGGCCGAATACGCCGATGTCAGTGTGCGCACCCTGTTTGCAGGCTTTCGTGAGTTCACCGGCACCAGCCCGATGGCGTACCTGCGCGATGTGCGCCTGGAACAGGTGCATCAGGAACTGTGCAGCAACCGCGAGGCGTCGGTGACCGATGTGGCGCTGAAGTGGGGCTTTGCCCATTTGGGGAGGTTTTCGCAGGAATACCGCAAGCGTTACGGCGAGCTGCCGTCGATTACGCGGCGTTGCCGCGCCGGGATGTAAGAGGCATCCCGGCGCAAGCTGCTTACTTCGCGGTGAGAAATTCCAGTACCGGGCGGGTGAACAACTCGCCGGCTTCAACACTGGACAGGTGCGCGGCATGCAGGTCGACCTGCTGCGCGCCTGCGATGCGCTCGACCATGAAGCGGCCGTGCTCAGGCGTGGTGACCGCATCCTGGGTGCCGCACACCACCAGCACCGGCAGTTTGATCGAGGCGATCTGCTCGCGGTAATCGGCATCGCGCACCGCGGCGCAGTTGGCGGCGTAACCTTGCGGCGAAGTCTGCGCCAGCATGCCGACGATCGGCTCGACGCGGGCCGGTTCACGCTCGGTAAATTCCGGGGTGAACCAGCGCGAAATCGACGCATCGCGCAGCGCGACCATGGCCGGCTGGCCGTCACGCAATACGGTTTGGATGCGCGGGTTCCAGATTTCAGGGCTGCCAATCAGGGCAGCGGTGTTGCACAGCACCACGCGGTGCAGGCGCTGCGGCGCGTTGATCGCCAGCCACTGGCCGATCAGGCCGCCCATCGACAGGCCGACAAAGTACGCACGATCGATGTCCAGTGCGTCGAGCAGGGCCAGTACATCGCGGCCATTCTGTTCGATGCTGTACGGGCCTTCGCTCACCAGCGAGCGGCCATGACCACGGGTGTCGTAGCGCAGCACGCGAAAATGCTCGGTAAAGGCCGGGATCTGGTTGTCCCACATGTGCAGGTCAGTGCCCAGCGAGTTGGAGAACACCAGCACCGGCGCATCGGCCGGACCTTCGAGCAGGTAGTTGAGTGGACCATCGGCAAGGTGCACGGCAGACATTCGAGGCTCCTGACAGGATAAAGACTGCACACTAAAGACTGGGGCCGGCGGCGACAATCCGCTGATCGATTATTCGTGCGACTATCGAACACCTTCCACATTGAGGACCCGTTATGCAAAGCGAAGACATTGCCGCGTTCTGCCTGCAATTGCCCGGCGCCCGTGAAGATTACAAATGGGGCGGCGTGCGGGTGTTTTCCGTGGCCGACACCAAAATGTTCGCGCTGATGCACCTGGCCGGCGACGGGCTGGCGTTCAAGGTCGCCACCGATCTGTTCTTGGGCTATGTCGACCGCCCCGGCATCCTCCCGGCGCCGTACCTGGCCCGCGCACACTGGATCAGCCTGGCCCGGCCCGAGACAATGAACGAAGAAGAACTGCGCGACCTGCTGACCCGCTCGCACCAGTTGGTGGTGAGCAAGCTTTCAAAGCGCCGGCAGATCGGCCTGCTGCTGGATGAACAGACGACACAGCACCTGTAGGAGCGCGCCTGCCCGCGACCGAGTGCGCAGCGCTCGCAAAATCTCGGAAACGCTGAAATTTTACGACTGCTAACGCAGCCGGTCGCGGGCAAGCGCGCTCCTACGGGGCAGGGTATTTCGGCGCGGTGCAGGTTCGTGCTGATGCACTTGGCGCAGCCCGAGGCAATGAACGACGAAGAACTGCGCGACCTGCTGACCCGCTCGCACCAGTTGGTGGTGAGCAAGCTTTCAAAGCGCCGGCAGATCGGCCTGCTGCTGGATTAACAGACGACACAGCACGTGTAGGAGCGCGCCTGCCCGCGACCGGCTGCGTTAGCAGTCGTAAATTTTCAGCGTTTCGAAAGTTTCCAATCGTAAATTTTCAGCGTTTCCGAGATTTTGCGAGCGCTGCGCACTCGGTCGTCCGAGTGCGGCCCAGGACAAGCGCGCTCCTACGGGGCAGGGCATTTCGGCGCGGTGCAGGTTCGTGCTGATGCACCTGGCGCGGCCCGAGACAATGAACGACGAAGAACTGCGCGACCTGCTGGCCCGCTCGCACCAGTTGGCGGTGAGCAAGCTTTCAAAGCGCCGGCAGATCGGCCTGCTGCTGGATGAACAGACGACCAGCACTTGTAGGAGCGCGCTTGCCCGCGACCGAGTGCGCAGCGCTCGCAAAATCTCGGAAACGCTGAAATTTTACGACTGCTAACGCAGCCGGTCGTGGGCAAGCGCGCTCCTACGGGGGCATCAGTCCAGTTCTACTACTTCTTCGCCGCTGCGTTCGCGCACGGGGCAAGGTGCTTCGGCGCGGTGCAGGTTGAGGGCGGTGTTGATGATGCCGATGTGGCTGAAGGCCTGCGGGAAGTTGCCGAGCATGCGCTGGTCCTTGACGTCGTATTGCTCGGCCAGCAGCCCTACGTCGTTGCACAGTCCGCACAGACGTTCGAACAAGGCGCGGGCTTCGTCCATGCGTCCCAGCAGCACATACACGTCGGCCAGCCAGAACGAACAGACCAGGAACGTGCCCTCGCCGCCTGCGACGCCGTCATGGCTGCGTTCGGCGTCGTAGCGCAGCAACAAACCGTCCTGCATCAGCGTGCGTTCGATCTCGGCCACGGTGCCCAGCACGCGCGGATCATCGGCCGGCAAGAAGCCGGTCAGGGCGATTTGCAGCAGGCTGGCGTCCACGGTCCTGGAACCGTAGGACTGCACGAAGCAGCCCAGGCTCTGGTCGTAACCGTGCTGGCACACGTCGGCGTGGATTTCATCGGCCACATCGCGGCAGCGCTGGGCCAGACGGCGGTCGCGGTCAGTGGTGGCCAGGCTTGCCAGTTGCTTGGCATTGCGGTCGAACGCCACCCAGGCCATGACTTTGGAATGGGTGAAGTGCCGCGGCTCGCAGCGGATTTCCCAGATACCGGCATCCGGCTGGCGCCAGACCTTTTCCAGATACGGCATCACCAGCCGCGAGATGCCGATACCGCGTGGGTGCTGAGGCATGCCGCTGCGCGTGGCATGGGTCATGGCGTCGGCGACTTCGCCGTACACGTCCAGTTGCATCTGGGTGGCGGCGCCATTGCCGACCCGTACCGGTTTGGAGCCTTCATAGCCGGCCAGCCACGGCAGTTCGTATTCCTGCAGGCGGCGCTCGCCGGCCAGGCCGTACATGATCTGGATCTGCTCGGGGTTGCCGGCAATCGAGCGCAGCAGCCAGTCGCGCCAGGCGGTGGCTTCTTCGAGATAGCCCAGGTTGATGAACGCCAGCAGCGTCATGGTCGCGTCGCGCAGCCAGCAGTAGCGGTAATCCCAGTTGCGCTCGCCGCCCAGTTCTTCGGGCAATGAGGTAGTGACCGCCGCAACGATGCCGCCGGTGGGCAAATAGGTCATGGCCTTGAGGGTGATCAGCGAGCGCTTGACTTGCGCACTCCAGGCGCCGACTTCAGGGCAATGACCGGAAAAATCGAGCCAGAACTGCGTGGTGTCCTTGAAGGCCTGCTCGACATCGAGCGCGGCCTGCACCGGCTCGTTGGAGGGCTGCCAGGCGATACAAAAGGTCTTGCGCTCACCCGCCGTCACGCTGAAGCGGCTACCGGTGTGGTGATCCTTGGGGTGCAGGTCGACCGGGCTGTGCAACACCAGCATGTCGGGGCCGGCCACGGCGGTGAGTACATGCGGCTCGCGCTTCTCGACCCACGGCACGGTACTGCCGTAATCGAAGCGAATCGCCAGGTCCATGACGAATTCCACCGTGCCTTCAAGGCCGACCACGCTGCGCACCACATGGCCTTGAGTGTGCATGGGCATGTAGTCGACCAGCATGGCGCGGCCGTTGGCGGTGTGAAACTCGGTTTCCAGGATCAGCGTGCCGTCCTGGTAACGCCGCTCGGTACGAGTGACCTCGGCGGACGGGGCGATTTTCCAGCAACCGTTATCGCTGTCACCCAGCAAGGCGGCGAAACACGCCGGTGCATCGAAGCGCGGAAAGCACAGCCAGTCCAGCGAGCCATCGCGTGATACCAGTGCTGCGGTCTTGCAGTTACCCAACAGGGCATAGTCTTCGATCAGTGCAGCCATGACGGGTTTTCCTTCTGCTAAACGTTAATCTTTCACCTCGCGCGGCAGCAGATAGTTGTCTATCGCCTGCACCACGCCCTCCTCTTTATTGCTGCCGGTGACCCGGTCGGCCTGGCTGCGCACTTCAGGGCGCGCCTGGCCCATGGCAATCGACAGGCCGGCGACGTTGAACATGGCGACGTCGTTGTGGCCGTCGCCGATGGCAGCGGTCTGCGCCAGCTCAAGCCCCAGGTGCTCGGCCAGGGCCCGCAAGGCTTCGCCCTTGTTGGCCTGCAAGGCGGTGATGTCGAGGTAGTAATCCTGTGAGCGCGCCGCCAGGGCGAGCCCGTCGAGTTGCGCGGCCATCTGGCTTTCAAGCGCCTTGAGGCCGGCAAAGTCGCGGCTGGAGGCGACGATCTTGTCGACGCGCTCCAGATACGGCGTGAAGCTGTCGACCTGCACCGGCTCATAGCCCAATGCACTGCGCTCGTGCCCGACATAATCGCCATCGAGGTCGCGCAGCAGCCATTGACCGTCAGCGAATACCCAGACCGCCACGTCATGCCCGGCAAATACTTCCAGGCACAGGCGCACAGCCTTGGGATCAATGTGATGGGCTGCCAGCACGCTGCCGTCCGGGTTGACCAGCGTGCCGCCATTGAAGGCGGCAGTGGGCAAATCGAGTTGCAACTGCCCGATCACCTCGCGCATCGCCCGTGGCGGGCGGCTGCTGGCAAGGGTGAAGGCGATGCCCGCCTCGCGCAGGCGGCCGATGGCGGCCACCGTTGCCGGGCTGAGGCTGTGATCGGGTTGCAGCAAGGTGCCATCCATGTCCGACAGCAGCAGACGAATCGAAGAATGTTCAGCCATCGATAGGCCGCCATTCACGTTCGTCGTTGCGCAGCAGTTCATCGGCCGCTTCCGGCCCGCTGCCGCCGGCAATGTACGGCTGCACCTCGGGATGCTTGCTCCAGGCATTGAGGAACGGCTGCACTGCACGCCAGCCGTTCTCGATATTGTCGGCGCGCTGGAACAGGGTCTGGTCGCCGGTCAGGCAGTCGTAGATCAGCGTTTCATAGCCGGTCGACGGCTGCATTTCGAAGAAGTCCTTGTAGGCAAAGCCCAGCTTGACGTCCTCCATGTCCAGCGTCGGCCCGGGACGCTTGGCCAGCAGATCGAACCACATGCCTTCATTGGGCTGAATCCGGATACGCAGGTAGTTGGGCTTGAGCCGGTCGACATCGGTGTCGCGGAACTGCGCATACGGCGCCGGCTTGAAGCAGATGGCGATCTCGGTGCTGCGCGTGCTCAGGCACTTGCCGGTGCGCAGGTAGAACGGCACGCCGACCCAGCGCCAGTTGTCGATCATCACCTTGAGCGCCACATAGGTTTCAGTGTTGCTGTCAGGGTCGACACGCTCTTCTTCGCGATAGCCCGGCAGGCCTGCGCTCTTGTTGCCGGTGTACTGGCCGCGCACCGAGTTGGCCAGTGCTTCCATCTCGCTCCAGGGGCGAATGGCGCCGACCACCTTGGCTTTCTCGCCGCGCACCGCATCGGCGCCGAACGCGGCCGGCGGTTCCATGGCGACCATGGCCAGCAGCTGGAACAGGTGATTGGGCACCATGTCGCGCAGGGCACCGGTGTTTTCATAGAAACCGGCACGGGTGCCGACCCCGACGGTTTCGGCCGCCGTGATTTGCACGTGGTCGATGTAATGGTTGTTCCAGAACGACTCGAACAGGCCGTTGGAGAAACGGCTGACCAGAATGTTCTGCACCGTCTCTTTGCCCAGGTAATGGTCGATGCGATAGATCTGCTTCTCGCTCATGACCTTGAGCAGGCTGGCGTTGAGCTCCATGGCGCTGGGCAGGTCGTGACCGAAAGGCTTTTCGATCACCACGCGGCGAAACACACCGCCGCGCTCCTTGAGCAGCTTGGCGCTGCCCAGCCGCTTGGCCACTTCGCTGAAAAAGCGCGGCGCGGTGGCCAGGTAGAACGCGGCGTTACCGGTGCCGGTGCTTTCGATCTTGCTGGCGATGGCCTGGTAAGTGCTGTCTTCGAGAAAATCGCCCTGAATGTAGCTGATGCGCGATGCCAGGCGTTTCCACAGCGCAGGATCCAGCACTTCGCCGCCTTCAGTGTTCTTTTTCGCGCCTTCCTCACGCAGGAAGGTTTCGAGCTTCTGCGCGAACTCCTGATCGGTGGCGGCGTTGTGGTCGACCCCGACGATGTGCAGGTTGTCGTCCACCAGACCGTCACGGGTCAGGTTGCACAGCGCCGGCATCAGCAGGCGCTTGACCAGGTCGCCATGGGCGCCGAACAGAAACAGGGTTGTGGGTGGTGCAACTTCCGGAGTCTTCTCAGTTTCAGTCGAACGCCCAAGGCCCATTATTTAACCTCCTTGTGACCACCGAAACCGAAGCGCATGGCCGAGAGAATCTTGTCGGCGTAAGTGCTTTGCTGACGCGAACGGAAGCGGGCGAACAAGGCGCTGGACAGCACCGGCGCCGGTACGGCCTGCTCGATGGCGGCTTCGATGGTCCAGCGGCCTTCACCGCTGTCGGCCACCGAGCCCGAGTACGCATCCAGGCCCGGATCGCTGGCCAGCGCATCGGCGGTCAGGTCCAGCAGCCAGGACGACACCACGCTGCCGCGACGCCAGACTTCGGCGATGTCGGCGACATTGAGGTCGAAGCGCTGTTCGGCCGGCAGGTGTTCGGAGTTCTTCTGCTTGAGGATGTCGAAGCCCTCGGCGAAGGCCTGCATCATTCCGTATTCGATGCCGTTGTGGATCATCTTGACGAAATGCCCGGAACCGGCGGGGCCTGCATGGATATAGCCCTGCTCGGCACGCGGGTCGGCCGAGGTGTCACGGTCGAGGGTGCGCGGGATATCACCGATGCCCGGTGCCAGGGTGGCGAACAAGGGGTCGAGGCGTTCGACGATGGCTTGCTCGCCACCGATCATCATGCAGTAGCCGCGCTCCAGGCCCCAGACGCCGCCGGAGGTGCCAACATCGACATAGTGCAGGTCTTTCTGCGCCAGGCTCTGGGCACGGCGAATGTCGTCTTTATAGAAGGTGTTGCCGCCGTCGATGATCACGTCATCGGGCTCAAGCAACTGGCTCAAGGCGTCGATGGTCTGCTCGGTCGGCTCACCGGCCGGCAGCATCACCCAGACAGCGCGTGGCGCCTGCATGGCGGCGACCAGGCCGGCCAGGTCGGCAGCGGCCGTGGCGCCTTCAGCGGCCAGCGTGGTACGCGAGGCTTCGTCACGGTCGTAGACGACGGTGGTATGGCCACTTTGCATCAAACGTCTGGCGATATTGCCGCCCATGCGGCCAAGTCCAACGATCCCGAGTTGCATGAAGTGGTGCTCCCTGAGGCATGTTCTTTAAGAAATAAAGCTTCACGTTATACGAAGCTGAGAGGCATGCAAGTTAGTCCGGCCGGGGCACTGATCGTTCCCGTCCAAGCTGAACCTGCGCTGTCGCCCGGTTAATGGGCACTGTGTCATCACGAGAACAAAAGTCACGCGACCGTAAAAAATATAAAAGTTTCATTCATCCGCGAAAGAAATCAGAATCGCCGCCGATAGAGGGGACGAGCAAGGGCGAGTCGTGGATCGATAGTCATTGCCATAGCCTTTCTGACGTTGAATCCGCCATTTGCGAGGTGAGCAATGGGCACCGTACTACCAGCACTTGCACCACAAACCCTGTATGTCACCGTCCGCCGCGACGAGCTGCGCGCCCTTAAAGAAGAGCGTGCGCAATTGCAGCATCAGTTGGCGCAAATGACCCAACTGCTGCAACAAGCCCGCAGCAACGTCCCGACTGCCTGAGCACTGCGCCTGTTGCCCGGCGGGTGCTACGCAACCCGCCACGCCCTCAAAGCGACTTCTGCCAGAACAGCGCCCGGCCCATTGCCGGGTCCAGCTGATACCCCTCGAAACCCTGCTTTCTGTACGCCGCCAGGGCCACATCATTGCCTTCGAGCACTTCCAGGGTCAGCTTGCAGCAGCCGCGCTGGCGCGCGATTTCTTCGACCTTGGCGAGCATCTTCTGGCTGATGCCCTGCCCGCGGTACTGGGCCAGCACCACGACGTCATGAATATTGACCAGTGGCCGGCAGGCGAAGGTTGAAAACCCCTCGAAGCAATTGATCAGGCCCACCGGCTCACCGGCGATAAAGGCCAGCACGCTGAAGGCATGTGGACGCTTGGCCAGTTCTTTGGCCAGTTGCTGGCGGGTGTCCATCGGCAAAGGCTCGCCGCCGCCCATGACGTCCTCGGCATAGTGGTTGAGCACAAAACCGATGGCATCGGCATGAACCGGGTTGGTGTAGCTCGCTTGCAGTACCAGCACCTCTGGGGATTGCATGGGGTTCCTCGTCACAATCGGCAGGCAGAATCGCCTCATGCCCGTTAATGGGCATGAGGCGGGCGATTCTAGCGCGCTGGCGACGAAAGTGATCCAGTTGAAAGGCAGGAATTTTCAACAAAGGTGCAGGAAGAGCTCATCCGGTGCAGACAGAAATGGCCTACAGCCAACACCGGCTGCTTTTGAAACAGCAAAAGACGCCTGTCGACGCCTGTTGAAATGGGCGGCCCGGTTGGTCTCGTCGGACAATCCGACGAACGGTAAAAGACCCTCTTTTACAGCTCACAGGTGCGTTTCAGACCATTCATTTTCAAGCTTTTTACACAATCGCAAGACTGCCAAGCCGCACGCCAGACATTGCCGGATAAAAAAGTCGAAACTTCTGAAAAAGTGCCGGGTCATCTGCTAAGAGCCGCCTATGCTGGGAAATGACCTCACTCATGGTGTCACTCACCCTGTCCTTGAAACTGCGCAGACAGTAAACGGGTATTGATCTTGCGTGAAAATGTGTGACCGGCCACAGGACATGGACCGGGAATCAGGGAAACACCGCGACAACACTTGTATTCAACGGGAGAACACGATGATAAGCGCCGCTGTAAAAACCCAGCAGGGAGAGAGTTTTGGTCAGCCGGCCAGCGAGCTGAGTCATCTGCCGGTACTGGGCAGACCCCAAGTACCCGTACTTCATCTGCCGGCTACGCCACAACACACTATTTCACCGGTCAACCGCCGCAAGGTGCTGTTTGTCACCTCCGAGCTGGCGGACTTGGTCAAGACGGGCGGGCTGGGCGATGTTTCTGCTGCCCTGCCCCGCGCCATGCGCCACTTGCACGATGTACGCGTGTTGATTCCCGGTTACCCGCAAGTCATCAATAGCGGCAATCCGATTCATATCATCAGCGAGCTGGGCGGTTATGCGGCCTTGCCACCGTGCAAGATCGGGCGCATGGACATGAAGGACGGGCTGGTCATTTATGTACTGATCTGCCCTGAGTTGTATGAACGCCCTGGCACTCCATACGGCGACAGCAATGGCCGTGACTGGAACGACAACCACATCCGCTTTGCCCGCCTGGGCCTGGCCGCTGCCGATTTCGCAGCAGGTGCAGTCAAAACCCAGTGGTGCCCCGAGCTGGTGCACGCTCACGACTGGCCAGCCGGTCTGGCGCCTGCCTATATGCGCTGGCGCGGTCAGAGCACCCCAAGCATTTTCACCATCCATAACCTTGCCTATCAGGGCACGGTCAGCCCGACGACCTCCCGCGAGCTGGGCATTCCCGAAGAAGCACTGGGCAGCGAAGGCATGGAGTTCTACGGCAAGCTGTCGTTCATCAAGGCCGGCATGGCTTACGCCAGCCACATCACCACGGTCAGCGCCACCTATGCCCGGGAAATCACCACACCGGAGTTCGGTTGTGGCCTGGAAGGTTTTCTGCAAAGCAAGGCCGATAAGGGCCAGCTCAGCGGCATTCCCAACGGTATCGATGCCAGTTGGGATGCGGCCACCGACCAGCACCTGATCTGCCATTTCGCCCCTAACGAATGGCTGCGCAAGGAAATCAACGCCGACTATGTGCGTGAGCTGTTTGAGCTGGAGCCTTCCAAGGGCCCGTTGTTTGCGGTGGTTTCGCGGCTGGTTTACCAGAAGGGCCTGGACCTGACCATCGGCGTGGCCGAGCACATCGTCGCCAATGGCGGACAGATCGCAATCATCGGTTGTGGTGAGCCTGAAGCCGAAGACTCCATGCGTGAACTGGCCGCGCGTTTTCCCGGCAAAGTCAGCGTACGGGTCGGCTTCAACGAAACCGATGCACGCCGCATGTTCGCCGGCAGCGACTTTTTGCTGATGCCTTCGCGTTACGAACCTTGCGGCCTGAGCCAGATGTACGCCCAGCGCTTCGGTTCGCTGCCGGTGGCGCGCAATACCGGCGGGCTGGCTGACACCATCGAAGATGGCGTGACCGGCTTTCTGTTCAACGAGTCGAGCGTAGAGAGCTACACCGAAGCGCTGAACCGCGCCTTCAAGGTCTTTGAAAACACCGAGTTGCTCAATGCCATGCGCTGCCGTGCCATGGCGGCGCCGTTCAACTGGCAACAGGCGGTAGAACCCTATGCCGACCTGTATCAGGACCTGCTGAAGAAAAACCAGGGCGTTGCCCTGCATTACTGACAGACAAGAGGTTACGGATGCCCCTGCGTACAGAATCTGACTGGCGCCACGGCGCCGTTTTGCTGGACCCTGAACACACGCGTTTTGCCCTTTGGGCACCGGATGCAGACACCGTCACCCTGTTGCTCGACAACGGTCAGGAACTGGCAATGCCAGCCCTGACCGAGGGTTGGTTTGTGCTCGAAACGCCGGCAAAAGCCGGCACCGGCTACCGCTTCAGGATCAATGATCAGCTTGATGTGCCCGACCCCGCTTCGCGTTTTCAGGCCGGCGATGTACACAGCCAGAGCCTGGTGGTTGACCCTGCGGCGTGGCACTGGCAGCACCCCGACTGGCAAGGCCGGCCCTGGCATGAAGCGGTTATTTACGAAGTTCATGTCGGCGCCCTGGGCGGTTATGCAGGCGTCGAGAAGCACCTGCCACGCCTGGCCGCGCTGGGCATCACCGCCATTGAGCTGATGCCGCTGGCGCAATTTCCAGGCGACCGCAACTGGGGCTACGACGGCGTACTGCCGTACGCGCCCCAAGCCTCCTACGGGACGCCCGAACAACTCAAGCAATTGATCGATGCCGCCCATGGCCACGGCCTGGCGGTGATTCTCGACGTGGTTTACAACCACTTCGGCCCCGACGGCAATTACCTCGGCGAGTACGCCAGCGAATTCTTCCGCAAGGACGAGCACACTCCTTGGGGCAATGCCATCGACTTTCGCCGCCCTGAAGTGCGCAGCTTCTTTATCGATAACGCGGTGATGTGGCTCAACGAATATCGCTTCGACGGCCTGCGCCTGGACGCGGTACACGCCATCAAGGATGCGACCTTTCTTGAGGATTTTGCCCTGCACGTGCGCGCCGCGATCAAGCCCGGCCGGCATGTATGGCTGAACCTTGAAAACGAATTCAATGAAGCCCACCGCATTGAGCAAGGCTTCGATGCCCAGTGGAACGACGACGGGCACAACACCCTGCACGTGCTGCTGACCGGCGAAACCGACGCCTATTACACCGATTTTGCCAAGCAGCCGACGCAGAAGCTGGCGCGCCTGCTCAGTGAAGGTTTTGTCTACCAGGGCGAGTCCACCCGGCATGGCCACGCGCGCGGCGAACCCAGCGCGCACCTGCCGCCGACTGCGTTCGTGCTGTTCTTGCAGAACCACGACCAGATCGGCAACCGCGCCCTGGGCGAGCGCTTGCCGAAGCTGGCGCCGCCGCAAGCGTTGCAGGCCGCGACCGCATTGCTGCTGCTGTCGCCGATGATCCCGATGCTGTTCATGGGCGATGAATGGGCGGCCAGCGAGCCGTTCCTGTTCTTTACCAGCCATCACGGCGAGCTGGCCGATGCTGTGCGCGAAGGTCGCCGCAACGAGTTTGCCGATTTTGCCGCCTTCACTGATCCCGAACGCCGCGAGCGCATTCCCGACCCTAATGACCCGCGCACCTTCGAGGCCTCCAAGCCTGCACTGGCGGCACTGGACCTTGAGACCGATCAAGGCCTGGACCATCGCCAGTGGCTGGACCTGTACCAGCGGTTGCTGCAGATACGCCACAGCGAAATCATCCCGCGCCTGCCCGGCAGCTTTGCCTTGGGCACCGAAGTGCTGGGCGACGGCGCGGTCAGTGCGCGCTGGCAACTGGGCGATGGCCAGGTGCTGCGTATCGACCTCAACCTCGGCGAACAAGCGGTCAATGTGCAGGCTACACCCGCAGACCGGGTGCTTTTTGGCAGCCCGCAACATTCGATCGAACCTTCGCGAGACGGCATCCTCGAACCCTGGACGGCGATTGTCAGCCTGACAGCCCATGATGCAGCGGAGACTCGGGATGAGTAATGAACAACTGGAAAAGCTGGCCACTCAGGCCGGCCTGTCGGTGCACTGGGTCGATGCCAACGACCGGCCACAGACTGTCAGCCCCGAGGTATTGATCAAGGTACTTGAAGCACTCGGCTATGCCGCCGACAGTCGCGAGGCCATAGACGAAAGCCTGCAACGCTTGCAGACCGAGCGCCTGGGCGGCAGCGCCCCGCCGCTGCTGACGGTCGAGCAAGACACAGTGCTGAACCTGTCGGCGTGGTTTGCGCCCAACACCGCCTTTACCCTGCATCTCGAAGACGGCACGTCGGTGCAGTCACACCTGACCGACGACGCCGAGTTACCTGCTCAGGCGTCTATCGGCTACCAGCAACTGCGCATCGACGGGCAAACCCTGACCATCGCCGTGGCGCCGCCCAGCGCCTACAGCATGGCCATGGCCTGCGACGATGAAGTGCCGCGCGCCTGGGGCCTGAGCGTGCAGGTCTACAGCCTGCGCCGTGAAGGCGATGGCGGCTTTGGTGACACCCAGGCACTGGAAAACTTTGCCCGCAGTGCCGGCGAACGCGGCGCCGATGCGCTGGCGATCAGCCCGCTGCACGCGATGTTCGCCAATGACCCGCAACGCTACAGCCCCTATTCACCGTCGAGCCGGCTGTTCTTCAACAGCCTGTACGCCTCCCCCGGGACCCTGCTGGGCGAACGCGCCTGGCGCCAGGCCATCGACGACAGCGGCCAGGCCGAAGAACTCAAGCGCCTGGAGCAATTGACGCTGATCGACTGGCCTGCCGCCGCGAAAGCCAAATGGCAGGTGTTGCGTGCGCTGTACGCGGGCTTTATCGCCGGCGGCGACCCGTTGCAGGAAGACTTCAACAGCTTTCGCCAGGCAGGCGGCGAAGCGCTGGAAAATCACTGCCGCTTCGAGGCGCTACGCGAACAGTCCGACCGCCTGGGTTTCAGTGACAACTGGCACGAATGGCCAGACGATTTCAAGCGACCGGGCAACCCCGCCGTCAGCGCCTTTGCGGCTGAACATAAAGAAGAAATCGGCTTTCACGCCTTTGCCCAGTGGCTGGTAGCGCGCGGCCTTGAACGGGCGCAGACCGCTGCACGTGCCAGCGGCATGCGCGTCGGCCTGATCGCCGACCTGGCGGTGGGTGCCGACGGCGCCGGCAGCCAGGCCTGGAGCCGTCAGGACGAACTGCTTTCGGCGCTGAGCGTGGGCGCGCCGCCCGATATCCTCAACCGTGCAGGACAAAGCTGGGGCATTTCGGCGTTCTCGCCCGAAGGCCTCAAACGCAATGGTTTTCGCGCATTCATCGAAATGCTGCGGGCCAGTTTTGCCCACGCCGGCGGCTTGCGTATCGATCATGTGATGGGCCTGCAACGCTTGTGGGTCATCCCGCTGGGGGCCAAGCCCGGCGAAGGTGCCTACCTGAATTTTCCGCTCGACGACATGCTGCGCCTGCTGTGCCTCGAGTCGTGGCGGCACAAGGCGGTGGTGCTGGGTGAAGACCTCGGCACCGTGCCTGCCGGCCTGCATGACAAGCTTTCAAGCCGGGCGATCCTGGGCATGCGTGTGCTGTTGTTTGAACAACGCAACGGCCACTTCAAGCCGATTCTCGATTGGGCGCCTGACGCGCTGGCGACCACCAGCACCCATGACCTGCCGACGCTGACCGGCTGGCTCAACGAACTGGACATCGAATGGCACACCCGCCTGGGCCATGTCGATGCTCAGGCCGAACAGCACTGGCGTCAGGAACGCAGCCGCGAATACGACGGCCTGCGCCAGGCGCTAAGCCAGAACAACCCGAACATGGCCGCCGACACCGAGGACCACAGCCTGATCATCGACGCCAGCATTCGCTACCTGGGTCATACCCGTGCGCCGCTGGTGCTGCTGCCGATCGAGGATGCCCTTGGCGTGCTGGAGCAGGCCAACCTGCCCGGCACCATCGACAGCCACCCCAACTGGCGGCGCAGGCTTGCGCCGACCCCGATGACCCTGCTTGACCAGCAAGACGCTGCACGGCGCCTGGAGCTGTTGTCACAGGCCCGTCAGCAAGCTGCGGAGCGTGACAAATGACGTCTACCCTTTTGCGTGCCACTCAACGCCTGCAGTTCCACAAGGACTTCACCCTCGACGACGCGGTCGCCCTGGTGCCGTACTTCGCTCGTCTGGGTATCAGCCATATTTACGCCTCGCCGCTGCTCAAGGCGCGGGCCGGCTCGATGCACGGCTATGACGTGGTCGACCCGACCGTGATCAACCCGGAACTGGGCGGCGAAGAAGCCCTGCGCCGGCTGGTCGCCGCGTTGCGCGAGCACAAGATGGGCCTGATTCTGGACATCGTCTCCAACCACATGGCGGTCGGCGGCGCCGACAATCCCTGGTGGCTCGACCTGCTGGAATGGGGACGTGGCAGCCCGTTCGCGATCTTCTTCGATATCCAGTGGCACTCGCCGGACCCGCTGCTCAAGGGCCAGTTGCTGTTGCCATTCCTGAGCAACGACTACGGCACCGTATTGCAGGCCGGCGAAATCCCGCTGCGCTTCGATGCCGATGCAGGCCGCTTGTACATCGAGCATTACGAGCACCATTTCCCGATTTGCCCGGTCAACTACGGCGAGGTTCTGCAAAGCGCCGATCACCCGGTCCTCACCGAACTGGCCGAGCGCTTTGCCGCGCTGGCGCAGTACCCGCAAGCCTATGAACGCGCCCGTCAGTTGCGCGGCCAGCTGGCTGAAGCGGTGCGCGAACCGGCGGTGCTCAAGGCCTTGCAAAACGGCCTGAAAGAGTGGGATTCCAGCCAGCCCGAGGGTTTCAAGCGCCTGCATCAGTTGCTTGAAGATCAGCATTACCGGCTGGCCAGCTGGCGCACCGCCGGGGACGATATCAACTGGCGGCGCTTTTTCGACATCAACGAACTGGGCGGCCTGCGCGTCGAACGCCCGGCGGTGTTCGAGGCCACCCACGGCAAGATCTTCCAGTTGATCGCCGAAGGCCTGGTCGACGGCCTGCGCATCGACCACGTCGACGGCCTGGCCGACCCGCGTGGCTATTGCCGCAAGCTGCACCGGCGCGTGCAAGGCTTGCTGGCCCAGCGCCCGGTCGAGGCGCAACTGACGCACCTGCCGATCTATATCGAGAAGATCCTCGGCAGCGACGAAGCCTTGCGTCAGGACTGGTCGATCGACGGCACCACCGGTTATGAATTCATGAACCAGGTGTCGCTGCTGCAACATGACCCCAAAGGCGAAGCGCCGCTGGGTGAACTGTGGAGCCAGATCAGCGAACGAACGGCAGTGTTTGCCGAAGAAGAATTGATTGCCCGCGATCTGGTGCTGCACGGCAGCCTGGCCGGCGACTTCGAAAATGTCGCCCAGGCGCTGCTGAAAGTGGCGCGCAGCGACCTGATGAGCCGCGACCTGACGCTGGGCGCAATTCGCCGCGCCTTGCTGGCGCTGGTGTGCAATTTTCCGGTGTACCGCACTTACATCAGCGTGTGCGGGCGCTCAAGCGAGGACGAACGGGTCTTTCAGCAGGCAATGGAAGGCGCGCGCACCCAACTGAGCGAAGGCGACTGGCCGGTGCTCGACTGGCTGCAACGCTGGCTGGGCGGCACCTCGTGGCGCTCGCTGCCACGCGGCCCGCTGCGCAAGCTGTACCGCAACGCCGGCATACGCTTTCAGCAGCTCACCTCGCCGGTGGCGGCCAAGTCGGTCGAGGACACCTCGTTCTATCGCTCGGCCGTGTTGCTGTCGCGCAACGACGTGGGCTTTCACCCAGGCCACTTCAGCGCACCGCCAGCCGACTTCCACGCCGTCTGTGAGGCGCGCCACGCGCATTTCCCCAACAACCTGCTGGCCACCGCGACCCACGACCATAAACGCGGCGAAGACACGCGCACGCGCCTTGCGGTGCTCAGCGAGCATGCCGGCTGGTACGCCGAGCAGGTCGAGCGCTGGCGGCAACTGGCGCAGCCGCTCAAGGACGCTGAGGTCAGCATCAGCGGCGGCGATGAGCTGATGCTTTATCAGGCGCTGCTGGGCAGTTGGCCGCTGGACCTGGAACTGGATGACAAGGGCGCGCGTCAGGATTACTTCGAGCGCCTGAGCCGCTGGCAGGAAAAGGCGCTGCGTGAAGCCAAGCTGCAAAGCAGCTGGGCGGCGCCGAACCAGGCCTATGAAAGCGCCTGCCGGGCCTTTCTCGAACGCTTGCTGCTGGCCGACGAGGCGCAATCGCTGCGTCAGTCGCTGGCCGCCACCGCACAACGTATCGCCACCGCCGGCGCCCTGAACAGCTTCGCCCAGGTGCTGCTGCGCATGACCGTACCGGGCGTGCCGGACCTGTACCAGGGCACCGAATTCTGGGACTTCAGCCTGGTCGACCCGGACAACCGCCGTCCGGTCGACTACAAAGCCCGCGCTCAGGCGCTGGACGACTCTGCGCCGGTCAGTGAATTGCTGGGCCGCTGGCGCGACGGACACGTCAAGCAAGCACTGATCGCGCGCACCCTTAACCGGCGCGCTGCACAGCCGCAACTGTTCGCTCAGGGCGACTATATTGCCCTTGAGGTGCGCGGCCGGCATGCAGACAAAGTGCTGGCATTTGCCCGTCTCTGGAAGAACCAGCATGCCGTTGTTCTGGTGCCGCGCATCTTCAATGAACTATTGGGGACCGCGCCAACTCCATTCATACAGACAGACGGCTGGGGTGACACACACGTGATCCTGCCGTTCGCTGACCCGAACATGTCCTGGCAGGGGCTGTTCGATGAAACGGTCAGCCTGAGCGAGAAGGAGCTGCCGCTCAGTACTGCGCTCAAGGAATTTTCCGTAAACCTGTTCATACAAACCTTGTAATAGCCGGGAGTGTCGAGATGAGTGCCGACGAAAAGAAAATCCGCGAATTCGCGTATCAGATATGGGAATCGGAAGGTCGGCCACACGGCCATGACGACCGTCATTGGGAGATGGCGCGCAAGCTGGCCGAGGCGCAAGCCTTGGCCCCCGATAAAAGCCCTGCGCGCAAAGCCAGCAAACCCAAATTGCCCGCCGTCGACGGTGCTGCCGAGAGCAAACCGGTTCCGGCCAAGCCTGCCGCCAAAACCGCAGCGCCCGCCAAGCCGGCTGCCAAGGCAGCACCTAAACCGGCTGCCAAGCCCAAGCCAGCGGCTGCGGCGGCCTCGCAGACGCCGGCCAAGCCTGCGGTGAAGTCTGCGACCACCACCGAACAACCGCCAAAGCCTGCTGTGAAAAAACCTCGCAAGCCCGCCGCGCCTTAACGCCCGGCGTTTCCATACCGCAGCGCCAAGGGCGCACCCTGCCCTGGCGCTGACGGTTTTACTCGATTGCTTTTTCTCGACCTTGTCGGGCCGTGGCCGCGATAACGGGAACGGCCGCCCGTAAAAACTACCTTTCAAGCATTAATTTTTAATTCAGGAAATACACATGAGCACGTCGTCGAAAAAAGCATCCCATGAAGCCCCTGAATCCAAACCTTCGACTTCCCGCCTGCGTGAAGGCCTGCCCTTTCCACTGGGAGCCAACTGGGACGGGCTGGGCGTCAACTTCGCCCTGTTCTCGGCCAACGCCACCAAGGTCGAGCTGTGCCTGTTCGACTCCACCGGCGAAGTGGAACTGGAACGTATCGAACTGCCCGAGTACACCGATGAGATTTTTCACGGTTACCTGCCCGACGCCCATCCAGGGCTGGTTTACGGCTATCGGGTGTACGGCCCTTACGATCCGCGCAACGGCCACCGCTTCAACCACAACAAACTGCTGATCGACCCGTACGCCAAGCAACTGGTTGGCGAACTGAAATGGTCCGAGTCGCTGTTTGGCTACACCATCGGTCACCCCGACGGCGACCTGAGCTTCGACGAACGCGACAGCGCGCCCTTTGTACCCAAGAGCAAGGTCATCGACCCGGCCTACACCTGGGGCCGCGACCAGCGCGTCAGCACGCCGTGGGACAAGACCATTCTTTATGAAACCCATGTTCGCGGTTACACCAAGCTGCACCCTTCGGTACCCGACGAATACAAGGGCACCTTTCTGGGCCTCAAAGTCCCGGAAGTCATCGAACACATTCGCAAGCTGGGCGTGACTTCGGTCGAGCTGCTGCCCATTCATGCCTTCGTCAATGACCAGCACCTGCTGCAAAAGGGCATGACCAACTATTGGGGCTACAACAGCATCGCCTTCTTCGCCCCGGACCCGCGTTATCTGGCGCACGGCAAGATCGCCGAGTTCAAGGAAACCGTTGCCCACCTGCACAAGGCCGGCCTCGAGGTGATTCTCGACGTGGTCTATAACCACACCGCCGAAGGCAACGAACTGGGCCCGACCCTGTCGATGCGCGGCATCGACAACGCCTCGTACTACCGCCTGATGCCGGACGACAAGCGCTTCTACATCAACGATTCCGGCACCGGCAACACCCTGGACCTGAGCCACCCGTGCGTGCTGCAAATGGTCACCGACTCGCTGCGCTACTGGGCCTCGGAAATGCACGTCGATGGTTTCCGCTTCGACCTGGCAACCATTCTGGGCCGCTACCACGATGGCTTCGACGAGCGTCACAGCTTCCTGGTCGCCTGTCGCCAGGACCCGGTGCTGCGTCAGGTCAAGCTCATTGCCGAGCCGTGGGACTGCGGCCCCGGTGGCTATCAGGTCGGTGGTTTCCCACCGGGCTGGATGGAATGGAACGACAAATACCGCGACACGGTGCGTGCCTTCTGGAAAGGCGACGAGGCGCAACTGCCCGACTTCGCCGCGCGCCTGACCGCCTCCGGCAACATGTTCAACCAGCGCGGCCGGCGCCCGCAGGCGTCGGTGAACTTCATCACCGCGCATGACGGTTTTACCCTGCACGACCTGGTGTCGTACAACGACAAGCACAACGAAGCCAACGACGAAAACAACCAGGATGGCAGCAACAACAACCTGTCCTGGAACCACGGCGTCGAAGGCCCGACCGAAGACGCCGAGATCAACACCTTGCGTCTGCGTCAGATGCGCAACTTCTTCGCCACGTTGCTGCTGTCGCAAGGCACGCCGATGGTGGTGGCCGGTGACGAATTCGCCCGCACTCAGCACGGCAACAACAACGCTTATTGCCAGGACAGCGAGATCGGCTGGATCAACTGGAACCTGGACAGCGACGGCGAAGCGCTGCTCAAGTTCGTCAAACGGGTGATCAAGCTGCGCCAGAGCTACCCGATCCTGCGTCGCAGCCGCTTCCTGGTCGGCGAGTTCAACGAAGAAATCGGCGTCAAGGACGTCACCTGGCTGGCGCCGGATGGCAATGAAATGAGCGTCGAACAGTGGCAGGACCCCAATGGCCGTTGCCTGGGCATGCTGATGGATGGCCGCGCCCAAGAGACCGGCATCCTGCGTCCGGGTGCTGATGCGACGTTGCTGCTGGTGGTCAACGCCCACCACGAAAACATCGACTTCACCTTGCCCGAGGTACCGGAAGGCACGCACTACACCTGCCTGATCGACACCAATCAGGATGAGGTGCCACGCAAGAATCGCCTGGAGTTCGGCAATGCTTACGCGGTCACGCCGCGGTCCTTGCTGCTGTTCGAACTGCAACGCGAAGATCAGGCGTGACCAGCGTGCTGGCGGCTTTTCTAAAGCAGCATCCGCTGTTGCGGGCGGGCACTGCCGAGTTGAGCGTGTGCCTGCAAGCCCTGGTGGCCGAAGGGCTTGACCGCCTGCCCTTGCCGGGCGCCGCAGACACGCTGGCGCGCTGGCAGGCTTTGGCGTGTGTGGCCGGCCATGACCTGGGGTTGTGCAAGTTTTACGAAGGCCACACCGATGCCCTGGCAATCATGGCTGAACTGGGTGCGCCGTCAGTGGCTGACGGCAGCACCTGGGGCATGTGGGCTGCCGAACCACCGCAGGCCCGCGTGCGGGTCAGCGGTAGCGGCGACGCAGTACGCCTTGACGGCCTGAAAGCCTGGTGCAGCGGCGCGACGGTGCTCAGCCACGCGCTGCTGACCGCGTGGGACGAGCAAGACCGCCAGCAACTGGTGGCGGTGGCGCTCGAACAACCCGGCGTGCATGTCACCGACGATGGCTGGTGCGCCGTGGGTATGGGCGCCACGGCCAGCGTCGAGGTGCGCTTCGAGCAGGCTACGGGCTGGAAAATCGGCGAACCCGGCGCTTATCTGCAACGTCAGGGCTTCTGGCAAGGCGCAATCGGCATTGCCGCGTGCTGGTATGGCGCGGCGCAGGCACTGGCGCAGCATCTGCCGCGCCAGCTTGCCGGTCGTGATGAGCCGCATGCGCTGGCGCATCTGGGCGCGGTGGATGCGGCGCTGTACAGCGCCGCACGGGTGTTGCAGGACGCTGCCCGGCAACTCGACGAACACCCGGCAGCGGACGCCGAACAGCTGGCACGGCGTTGCCGGGCCAGTGTCGAGGCCTGTGTCGAAGAGGTGATCAAGCATGTGGGCCGCGCCTTGGGCGCCGGCCCTTATTGCAAGGACGCAGGTTTTGCCCGGCTGATGGCCGACTTACCGGTTTTTTTACGCCAGAGCCACGCCGAGCGTGACCTGGCGATTCTCGGCCGACTGGCCGTGAAGCAGGCGCCACCGCAGGAGTGGAGCCTATGAACGAAGGTTTTGTAGTCAGCGACGACGCCGACGGACGCGGCACCTCGCTCAGCGCCTGGCAGGCCTCGGCCCGGCTGGCGGCGGTGCCCGCGATCAGCGCCGATCTGCTGGTGCCGCGCGAATGCCGGGCTGTCATCGTCGCTCCGCACCCCGACGACGAAGTGCTCGGTTGCGGCGGCCTGATGAGCCAACTGAATCAGTTGCAGCGCGACCTGCTGCTGATCTCGGTCACCAACGGCACCGCCAGCCACCCGGGCTCGGCCCTGTGGCCGGTACCGCGGCTGGCCGCTGCGCGCCCTGAGGAAAGCGCCGACGCCTTGCAGCGCCTGGGCTTGCCTGCCGATTTGCCCTGGCTGCGTGGCGCATTTCAGGATGGCGCGGTGGCCGAGCGCGAGGCCGAGCTGCAAGCCTTTCTGCTCAGCCATCTGCTGCCCACCGACGTAGTCTTCGGCACCTGGCACGGCGACGGGCACAGCGACCACGAAGCCGTCGGGCGGGCGTGCGCCAATGCCTGCGCCACGGTCGGTGCGCAGTTTATCGAGATACCGATCTGGGCCTGGCACTGGGCAAGCCCGGAAGATGAACGCCTGCCCTGGGACCGCGCGCGCAAGTTATTGCTCGACCCGACATCGCTGGCGCGCAAGCGCGATGCCGTGCAGGCGTTTGCCAGCCAGTTGCAGGGCGATCCCGACATCGGTCTGGCGCCGGTTCTGCCGACCTGGGCGCAAGAGCGCCTGCTGCAACCTTTCGAACTGGTGTTCCTATGAGCGTGGCCGACGATTATTTCGATGAGCTGTTTCGAGACACCGATGATCCCTGGGCCTTTCGTGAGCGCTGGTACGAACGGCGAAAACGCGCGTTGACCCTCGCCGCCCTGCCCCGCGAACGCTACCGCTCGATTTTTGAGCCGGGCTGCGCCAACGGCGAACTGAGCGCCGAACTGGTCCAGCGCTGCGACCGGTTTCTGGGCTGCGACACCTCAAGCCGCGCTGTAAGCCTGGCCCGTGAACGCCTGGGCGCTTCTGCCCACGCCACGGTCATGCAGGGCCGCCTGCCTGACGATTGGCCCGACGGCCCCTTCGACCTGATCGTGTTCAGTGAGCTGGGTTACTACCTCGATGAACAGGACCTGCAACGCTTGATTCTGCGGGCGCTGGCCTCGCTCAGTGACGACGGGCAATTGCTGGCCTGCCACTGGCGCCCGTCCATCGCTGGCTGCCCGCTGGATGCCGAGCGGGTGCACAAAATACTCAGTGAGCAATTACCCTTGCAGCGGATCTGCACCCATCGAGAGCCGGACTTTCTGCTGGAAGTCTTCAGCCGTGACGGCACTTCAGTAGCGCAAAAGGAGTTTGATGATGATCGGCGTGCTCATTCCGGTTCACAATGAAGAACAATTGCTGGATCTGTGCCTGGCGACCATTCAACTGGCCGCCGTGCATCCGGGCCTGAATGGCGAGCCGGTACGCATTCTGGTGGTGCTCGACAGCTGCACCGACCGTTCGGCCAGCATCGCTCGCGGGCGTGGGGTCATGACCCTTGAAATGGACGCCCGCAATGTCGGCCAGGCCCGTGCTGCCGGCGCCCTGGCGCTGATGAACGAAGGCGCACGCTGGCTGGCTTGTACCGACGGCGACAGCACCGTGGCCGAGGACTGGCTGTACGAGCAGTTGCTGCTGGACGCCGATGCGGTGTGCGGCACGGTGACGCCGGGCGGTTGGTGCGAAGGCTATTCGGCAGCCGCCCAGGCGGAATACCTGCGCCTTTATCAACAGCGCGACGATCATCGGCACATTCACGGGGCCAACCTGGGCTTCAGTGCCCAGGCCTATCAGCTTGCAGGCGGTTTTCCGGCATTGGCTTGCCACGAGGATGTGCATCTGGTGCGCCAGCTGGAAATGGTCGGTGCCCGGATTGCCTGGAGCTGCCGCCCCAAAGTCATTACCAGCACCCGCCTGGACCCACGCGCGCAAGGCGGGTTTGGCGATTATTTGCGCTCGCTGAACGCTTGATCGCTACCCTGCGGCTTTTATTGATGGTGCGCGGTCTGCAGGCCTGAAAGATCACTTTCAGGCGTGCCCAGCGCATCGCTGAAGAAACGCCCGGCTTCGGCGCTCAGGTTGCGGTGGATGTCTTCGCGGTCCACACCTTCGGCGTCGTTGCACAAGATCGGCATGGTGGCGCGCTGCTCGGCGCTGCAAGGCGCCATGAACACGAAATGCCCGGCACCGGCCAGCAGCTTGTAATCAGGCGCTTGCGGCAATTTGCGCGCCAGCGCTTCAGCGTTTTTGTCCAGGTCGAGCAGGCGGTCATCGTCTCCGGCATACATCAACACCGGCACATGCACGTCGCTCAGGGTCTGGCGGCCGAACATCAGCGTCAACGGCGCCATCAACAGCAATGCGCCCACGCGCGGGTCGGCTTCGGCATGCAGGTCATCGCGGTCGGCGACCAGATGCCCCTGGGTCTTGCAGGCATCCTGATCGTCAGGGCGTTCGATGCAGTACTGGCGCAGCCGCTTGGGGTCGGGCTGGGCACCGGCGAGGATCAGCGCGGTCTCACCGCCTGCCGAATAACCGATCACCCCGACCTGGCTGGCGCTGAGATAAGGCGCCAGCAATGGCTCCTGCAGGGCAGCGGTAATTGCGGCACTGATCTGCAAGGGCCGGCCATACAGATTGCTCAGGCTGCCCAGGCGGCTGTGGTCACGGTCGTTGTCGCCGGGATGCACCACCGCAACCACCACAAACCCCTGACGCGCCAGCGCGGTGGCCAGGTCATGCATGGCCAGCGGCGTGCCGGTATTACCGTGCGACAGCAGCAACAACGGGAAACGCCCCATCGCCACCGGCGCATCGGCGCTGGCCTCGACGTTGTAGCCGCGCAAGCGGTTGACGTGCTCACTGGCCGTGGACGGATAAAAGGCGATGGCGCGCATGGCCTGACCATCGAGCGGGTCGGCAAAGCTCAATTCGTGAAAGCCTGCGCTCCACTGCGATTGAGTGTCTGCCTGGGCTTGCACCGAAACGAGACCGCCGAGCAGACACATCAGCATCACTGCACTTAGACGCAACATGACTCTTCCCCTTCATCCTGCCCATACAGCTTGAGACCCTGCACACGATTGATCGTGCACAAGGCGGGCCAGATTTAATCGATACCCCGGTAACGCAGCGCGGTCAGAAGTTGGCCGGCGTGTTGGCGCTAATGATTTCTGCCTCATCCTGGCCAATATTGCGAAAGCGATGTGCCAGGGTGGTCGGAAAGTAGTAGCCATCGCCGGGGCCGAGGATGTTGACCTGACCGTCGATGGTCAGCTCGATGGTGCCTCGGGTCACCAGACCGCACTCCTCGCCCTCGGCATGCACGATCGGCTCGGCACCGGAACTGGCGCCGGGCGCGTACTGCTCGCGCAAGAAACGCATCTGCCGGCTGGGCAAGGTTGCACCGACCAGTAGCAGGCGCAGGCCATCACGCCCCAGATCGGGCTGGTCACCGGCACGAAACACATGCTGTTCGTTAGTGCGACCGGGCGGCTGATCGAAGGTGAAAAAATCCGCCAGGCTCATGGGGATGCCTTCAAGCAGCTTTTTCAGGGAACTGACGGAGGGGCTGACGCGGTTCTGCTCGATCAACGAGATGGTGGCGTTGGTCACACCGCTGCGTCTGGCAAGCTCGCGTTGTGAGAGTTTGTGGCTTTCGCGAACCAGCTTGAGTCGAGTGCCCGTGTCCATAACCGCCTTGTGTGAACAGTGTTTGAAAGGTGAAACACGGCCAGATACTGGCCGTGTGCCTGTGAAGGGCGCGTATTAAAGCATGCCTCACACCAGATTACTTACCACCCGCAGCGCCAGACCTTCATAAGCGTCCAGATTGATGGTGAACTCACCTTGTTCGGTCAGATCGCCTTCTACCCGCTCATTGATGATGTCCACCACCGGGCCCGGAATGATATCGGCCGGCAAATGCAGGGTTTCGGTGATCGGCTGGTTGCTGAAGTTCAGCGCGGTGATCTGCGTGCCTTTGGCGGCGGGCAGTTCGTGGACCATGATCAGCAGCCCAGGATGCTCGACATCGGGAATCAGGATCTGCCGGCTGGCAGCGATATCGTAGGCACGGCGCACAGCCAGAATCTTCTTGAGCTGCGAAGCAAACGAATCGGGCCGCTGCAATTGCTCGTTCAGGCTGCCATACAGGCTGCGCGCGCGCGGCATGCCACCCGAAGACACCTCGACCGTCGGATCCGAGTCCACCAGGTCATAGGCGCCGCGATGAATCCAGCGCGTGTCGCCGTCCTGCATCAGGTGCTGCACCTGATCGGCCGGCAGCGGCAAGGCGCCGACCAGATCCCAGCCCGACAAGGCAAACACCCCGGGCTGCATGGCGTTGAACATCACCAGCAGCAGGTGGATGTGCTGAATCTGACGGATGTCGTCCTCGCTAATGGTATCGAGGTCACGAATGCCCAGCGCGGCGGTGATGATGCTCGCCGTGGTGCACGACACGCCGTTGGTGACGAACTTGAGGTTGTACGGTGCATGCTCGCCAGCCAGGCGTTCGTACATTTCTTCACGAATGTGCTCGCGCAGGATATTGCCGGGGAAAGTCTGGCCCTGATAGTGGTAGGTGTCGTGGGCGTGCAGGGTCCAGAAATGCACCAGCTCCAGGGTCAATTCATCGTGGTTCTGCAAGGCATGAATCAACGAGGCCGGGTCAATGCCAAAGGCATGCACCTGACGCAGCATCAGGCGCAGGAACTCGGTGCTGCCGGTCAGCAGTGCGTGCTGATAGGCGGGCCGGGTAATAAAGTCATACGACAGGTCTGCGCCGCCATGCGACATCGCGGCGATGTCGTCGATGGTCAGGTTCAGCTCCTGAAAGCTGAAACCGCCGGCCTTGCGAATCGCCCCGCCGATCAACTGGTTGCCGGTGATCGACAGCGGATGGCTCTCCGACCAGGCACCGCCTTCGGCCTTGCGCTCGACGCCGAGAAAACCGTTGGCGTCCAGGCGCAAGACCCGCGCGCCCATCACGTCGATGGCATGCAGGGCATCGCCGATGATCATCTGTTGCGCGGCAAAGCTTGGGTCCAGCCAGTTCAGCGACGGCTGGCCTTCCTTGAAGTAATGCAGGTACACCCAGCGTCGCGGCTTGCCGTCGACGCCCACCACGATGTCGGTGGCGCTCCAGTCGGTTTCCTTGACGCCGGGCTCGAAGAAGATCACTCGCTGCAACTGGCCGACGATGTAGTGCTTGTCGCGCAGCTGGTCGACGATGTCGGGCAACAGATTGACCGCATCGCGGCCTTCGGGCACGGCCGGCAACAGTGGCCAGTCTTCTTCACGAATCTCGACCATGTGGTAAAGGCCGGGGTAATCCTCGTAAGCCATCTCGGCCAGGCGGAAATCCGCGCCCTTGCCGGTGTGCGACGGAATCACGTCGTCGATCACCACCGCGTTATGCGCGGCGGCGATGCGGCTGAGGTTGAGCAAGTGCGTTTCGCTGCCCAGCTCCGGGTCGATGCCGAAGCTGATGCGGTCGAAATTGCCGTCGATGCTCGGCGTGCGGTTATAGCCTTTCAGGCCGCCGGACAACTTCAGCGGGCCGTTATGAATGCCCTGCACGCCGATTTCCGACAGCGCACGCCACAGCTCTTCATCGCCAAGGGCTTCCAGCACCGAGCCGCCCTCGCGGGTAATGATCGACGCAGGATAGGCGGTGAACCACACCGAGGCGATGGCGGTGGCATCCCGCGGCCGGGCCTGGGCAAACGGGCGCTGCCAGAGCCGCCCTTGTCCACCGTAGGTTTTGGCGCGTTGCCGTGCGGCGTTGAGCATCGATTGCTCGACCAGCCAGCTCACATACTGATTGTCCGGTGTCGTCATAAGTCCATTCACCCGCTTGAAGTGGTACGACGCAGGAGCGTGGCTCCCGGGAATTTTTACCTACTGCGTATGAGCCCCTTGTCGGGCAATCGTTGCATTAAAGTTGATTGCGCTCCTGTTGCAGAGGCCTTGAGGCCTGGAACGCCGGGGATTTTTTCAGCGCATCGATCACCACGGCGGCAGCGTTGGACAACAACGATGCCGGCCGCGCCACGACACTGATGCGCCGGCTGACCGGCACCGGCAGGGTCAGGTATTCAAGTCCCGGATTGGGCCTGGGCAGCAAGGCACTGGGCAATACGGTCAGGCAGTGGCCCTTGATCACCAGGTCGAGCAAGGTGTCCAGGCAGCTTAGTTCGCCGCGATGACTCAGGCGAAACTGCGCGGCAGCCAACTGACTGTGCAGGCGGTCCAGCCCCGGATGACGCCAGGCCACATAGCGCACGGTCTGCGCCAGCTCGATCAGATGCTGCGAGGTGCTCTTGAGGTGGCGGGCAATCACCAGTACATAGTGGTCGCTCCAGCGATGGTGTTCGATATGGTGCTCGTCGAGCACGGTACTGGGCAGGATCAGGATGTCGGCCGCGTCACGGCGCAGCGGTTCAAGGGTGGGATGCTGGTCGTTGCTGTGCAACACACTCAACTGGATATCGGGGTAGTGCCGGGCCAGAAAATCGAGCGAAGGCCCCAGGTTGGTTTCCTGCACATGGGTGCTGTAATGGATGGCTACAGTGCCACTGACTCCATTTTTTTTAGTTGCTCAAGGGTTGCCAGCATGTTGCTCAGGGTCTGGGCGATGACCTTGCCTTCGGGAGTCAGCGTGCAGCCAGTACGGCTGCGGATGAACAGGCGCTTGTCGAAGTAATCCTCGACCTCCTTGATGGCATAACTGATGTTCGACTGGCTGCACCCCAGAATGGCGGCGGCCTCTGAAAAAGAACCATGCTGCGCGACGGTTTGAACGATTTTGAAGAAGTGGGTTTTCATTTCTTGGCTCTGGCATGGCAAAGGGACGCAGGCCTGTGGTCAGGCAGGTCGGGATGGCGAATGCGTCTTGCCCTGCTCCCTGGGTTCAGGGATGCAAATATGGCAACAGACCAAGGACGGTGCACACGAATGCATGCACCGGGTATACCGTCGACCTGGCCTTTGTCGGGCGCAACGGTTGTAACGCCCCGCAGAGTACGGGGCAAAGCGTGGTCGGGTGGCTCAGTCGTTCTCGGTCCAGTCGAAGTCCATCTGCAGCGCTGTGCGTTCGGCCAGCGCGCGGTCGTACAGACGCTCGACCAGGTGCAGGCTCATGTCGATACCGGCAGAAATGCCCGCCGAGGTCACGAACGCGCCCTCGTCCACCCAGCGCAAGGTGCTAAGCACATCGATGGAGGGGAACATTTCCTTCAGGTCGGCGATGTCTTCCCAGTGCGTGGTTACCTGCCGCCCGGTCAGCTTGCCGGTCTTGGCCAGCAAAAAAGCGCCGGTGCAGACTGCTGCCACTACGCGGCTGGGCACCGATTGCTGGTTGATCCACTCGATGACATCGGGCTTTTCCATCTCGGCGGTGATCACACCACCGGGCACGATCAGGCAATCCAGGTGCGGATGGTCATGAATCGAATAGTCAGGATCGACCTTCAAACCTGCACGGGCACGAACCGGCGCGGTGGTGCGGCCGATGGTGAAGACATTGAACAGCGCCCGGTCATCACGGCTGTTGCGCCCGTGCATGCGGGTGGCCGTGGTAAACACTTCGTAAGGCCCTGCGAAGTCCAGGACTTCGACGTCGTCAAACACATAGATGCCGATATTGAGTGACATATGAAACGGGCTCCGAATAAATTATTTCACCTCAGTGACAAGGCAAAGGTTACGCAGTAGCATCAGGGCCAACCACTGTCGGTAATGCCAATATCCGGTCACATCCCGCCAATGAAAAATCATCTCGTCGTCGCGCTCATCTACAACCAGCTTTGCACCTTCGAATTCGGCTGCACTGTCGAGGTGTTCGCCCTCAAGCGCCCGGAGCTGGGCGTTACCTGGTACGAATTCGCCACCTACGCCGTCGACGAAGGCCCGATCACCGCAGCCGGCGGCATCACCATCACGCCCACCGCCGGCGAAGTGCTGCTTGAAAGTGCCGACACCATCATCGTGCCGGGCTGGCGCGGCGTCGAAGCCGAAGTGCCGCAACGCCTGATCGAACAACTGCAAGCCGCCCACGCCCGTGGCGCGCGCATCTGCTCGATCTGCACCGGCGCCTTCGTGCTCGCCGCCGCTGGCCTGCTCGACGGCCACAAGGTCACCACGCACTGGCGCTTTACCGACCTGCTGGCCAGCATGTACCCGGAACTGAGCATCCAGCCCAACGAGCTGTACGTCGACGAAGAAAACATCGTCACCGCCGCCGGCTCCGCAGCCGGCCTGGACATGATGCTGCACCTGGTGCGCAAGGATCACGGCTCGCGCGTGGCCAACATGGTCGCGCAACGCATGGTCATCCCGCCGCACCGCGAAGGCGGCCAGTCGCAATACGCCACCCGGCAACTGGTCAGCACCAGCGACGCGCCGATCTCAAACCTGATGGACTGGATTCGCAGCGATTTGCAGCGCCCGCTGACCATCAAGGAAATGGCCGATCGCGCAGCGGTAAGTACCCGCACCCTGCACCGCAGTTTCATGGAGTGCACGGGGCTGACGCCGTATGACTGGTTACTCGGAGAACGGGTGGCGTATGCGAAAGAGCTGCTGGAGTCTTCGCGGGTGCGGTTGAGCGAGGTGGTGGAAAAGGCAGGGTTTGGTTCGGAAGAGTCGTTCAGGCGGCACTTTCGGAACCTGGTCGGGGTGAGTCCGATGAGTTATCGCAAGCAGTTTGCGCGGGCTTAATGATTTTGAAGTGTAGGCGGTGCAGCATCGTTGCTGCATCGCCCCATAAAACTACTTATTTAGGACTTGGACCAAACCGATTGGTACCCGGATGCCCTGCCGAAGCCAGGAATATGATATTGACGATCGGCACCAGAAACCACCAGCCACTGCGATCCGTATCATGCAATCTTCGAATAGCGACTGCAATGCTCGGCAAAAATACAGCCAACGCGTAAAGATTCGATATCACCCCGCCCGCACCAATAACGGCATCAACCACCCCGACGCCGATGGCCACCAGAAAGTTTATAAGTATAAACATCCAGTATTCTTTTCTACGTGCACGCCCGTTGAACACAGCGTACTTTTTAAGCACATCGACATACCAGCTATTAAAACCGGAGGCCGTAGACGATGCTGAGTTATTGGGTGACACCACCAACTGAGGAGCCCCGCACTGGGAGCAGGTAGCCACCTGATCACCGATTTCTGTAGCGCAACCACGACAAAATGCCATTTAAATCTTCCTTATTTCAGTTAAACACCAAACCAATAAAAATCAAAAGCGAGATAACAGACAACACTGTTCCTGCGATGGCCATGCCCTTCCCGGTTTTTTGCTCATTGATGCTAATGATGCCCAACACCAGACCGGCAATGGAAAGCATGCCGAGACCGGCCATTTTATCCTGGCTCCACTCAGTGTCATCAAACGTGGAAAGTACGCATACCACACCTAATACCAAAGAAGCGATGGCCATCCAGGCTGACTCTTTATTTCCATGCAGCAAGGCCGTCGGTGCAACTTGAGTCGCGCCACACTGAGGACACGTGATTGCCGTTTCATGAAGCTGCTTTGCGCAACCGCGACAAAATACCATTGCCATTCTATTTCCCTATAGATACAAAACCTTGCTGCTGCCTTGTATCGGCAAAAGCTCAACAATCTTGAAATGATTTTTTAGCGCCGCTCAGTATGGCTAAAATATTGAAAGACTCCAGAGCCCACCATCATTCACTGTACTCATCACAATACAAAACCGACCCTTGCTTTTTGTCAGGATTGGCAATCAGAAACGGTGAAGCCCCATCCTCCCGATTAAAATCGCCCCCCTTGAACCGTGCACGCAATGCAACCTCGACAACGGCCGGGCTCTCTTCCAGATAGACAGCATGCACGCTGAAAGGCCCACGATAGGGAATCGCAACCTGATTCACCGTCAACCCGTAAAAAGTGTCTTTCACACAATAGAATGCGGCCTCGTCAGTACGGCAAGGCTCCAGTTTGCGTTCAGCAAAATAGTCGCCACTGACTTTGTTGGTCACAGGATCAAGGAAAACGTTTTTGATCCTGCAAGCTTCAACTCCTTGAAACTGCTGCTCCAATGTCGTGTGTGCACAGCCACCCATGGTCGCTGACAAAGCAATCAGTACACCTGCCTTCACGTTCCGCACATAAGAAACCTTGTAGATATCAAGCATCCGAGCACGTCTTCCTTAAAAATACAAACATGCCACCACCCTTTATCAATCCGGAGCAATGGCAATCTTCAGCAGGGAATCTTCCATGTAAAGAAAAGCCTCCCGACCATTGATTTCGACAGGCATGACACTTCTTATCCGCGCTTCCCGATCTGCCTTCACAACGCTCTTCAGCGTCTTGTCGACCAGATCAGCGCGCCAGATATCGCCTGGGCCATTGAGAAAGTACACAACCGGACGCTGTTTGCTCCAAGTGGGGTTGTAGATAGACCAATCAGTTCCCGGTTCATTGGGCGGTATGATGATTTCCGTCTTGTTCGCCCCGACATGAAACGCGCCTAACTGGCTATAACTATTGTCTCGGGTAAACAGCAAAACAGCTTTTTGATGTTCAAGGGTGTTCGAGACTTGCTGAAACAGCCGGCTGCTTTCTTGCGGCGGCGTGTTCGAGCCCAATCGGTAGGCCATGCTTTTCAGTTCATTACGAGCGACGCGCTGGCGATAGTAGAACGTGCCGTCCAGCACGCCCGCAAATCGCTTGCCCTCTTCATTAGCCCCCAGGTCATCGGCGCTTTCGAGGCACACATCCTGCGCGATCTCTTTAAAGAAAGGTGCCGTCGAGGGGCTTTTATCGACGTACTCATACAGCGTGCCCCGGTCACAAAACAACATGTGATCGAAGCTGCCCTCGAACGCGATAACGTGCAGAACGCCTGCAACCGTCGTCACCGAAACAATATGACGTTGTGCATTGGTGGTGTTGCCCGGCAGGCCCGCCAGTGACCAGTTCTGCCACAGGTTTTCACCCTGGGCATAGGTTTTACCGGTCGGTAGCACCGTCAGGCTTTTTTCATCGACCGGCGTGACATCAGGCCTGGTTGTCAGAAAACCGATCTGCTCGGCATACGCTTCTTCCAGACACTGCGTCGATTCACACTCATCCCGAACCGTGGCGAGCCAGTCACTCTCGATCAGTTGAAAAGAGCGTCTGTTTTTCAACGGTTTGAACGCGGCCGCCAACTGCTCGTCCCGCCTGGAAAGCGAAGGTGTGTCACAGATCATCTGTTCTATGTCAGTCGAGGCTTTGCGGCAGTCAAAACTGGCGGCATGGGCATTGCTCCCCAACAACAAAGACAGCGCCCCCATCGCAAGCAACATTACTTTCTTCATAAACCCACTAAATCCAGTCAATGTAATAGTGCAAGTGTGATCAAGCGGCCGGTACAGGATCGCTGTGCCGTTCATCATGGAACTGAAAATAATCACGCCACGCCGGCGGGGCATTGCGTTGATCCAGAAAGGCCTGTCTGGCCGGTGCCTCAAGTGAATCCCAGAATGGCTGAAAATGGGTGTCCCACCACGCTTGCAGGCTGCCTTGCATATTGCCCAGCCCTTCAGGATTGAAATCGGGAAATGTTACCCACGGCGCAGGCGGCGTAATGTGCAGTTCGCGCACGGCCTGCACCCACGCGGCACTGTTGCTGACCATGATCACCACACGCCCGTTGAACTCGTGGTTTTCACGCCATGACAGCACGTGGCCCTGAACATTGGTCAGCGTGACAAAACGCTCGGTACGCGCCACCTCGGTCACAAACCCCTGGCTGTCGATCAACCGATGCAGCCGGTGCAGACTGTCGACGCACGGCATGAATGCCATCTGGTAAGCGCCCAGGCCAACCGATTCCAGAGAGCGTACCCACGGGTAGCCCTCTTCGAGGGCGGGCAGGCGCAGAGGAAAATGCTCGGCGATGTCTTTCAACTCTTGCGCGAGCCCCGAGGTATTCCGGGTCGCCACTTTACGTGTATACCAGAAGTCCAGCCCGCTACTTAGGAGTATGGCTGCCAATGTGAATGTGCCTTGACCAAGACCATAGAACAGTGCGCGCAACGGGTGATCCGGCAATAGCCATAACGGGATCAACAGCACCCATAGCGCCCACAGAATCAGTTTTGCCTTGATGAACGGAATCAGCGCCAACACCAGGTTGATCGCAATAAACAGTTCGAACAGAAACTGGCTGGTCAGGCGGATGCTCACGCCTCGCGAAGTCAGGCCGCCATTGATCGAGCCATATAAATGCGCGACAAAGTCGTTAAGCACGGCATAACCCACACAGAAAAGCGCGTGGATCACTACGCTGCAGATAATGCGCTTGCCAATCAAAGCCTGGTCACTCCCTGTGTGCCTATTCCATGGGTGGATATCGGACGCGGATGTTAAGCCAAACCGCTGAAGGTGGCGATCACGACGCGCAAATGCCCGAAACACGATAGTCGCCGCCCATACCGCGTGAGACAGGCATTGCGCACCTCATTACGCTGACCAGACCTTCACAGGCCGCCTGCTTCAACCCGGCAGGCGGTCATGCCTTTGGCCTTTCGTGCAGTGTTTCTCATGACAATACAGACCGCTATTCCCGGCGCGCCCTCGCCTGCCACTCACTCCCATCCGCCGCAAGGCTTCCTGTTGCCCGTGGTCGGCGCCGCCGCCTTCGCGCACTTGCTCAACGACCTGATCCAGGCCGTGCTGCCGTCCATTTATCCGATGCTGAAAAGCGACTTTTCCCTGAGCTTTGCGCAGATCGGCTGGATTGCGCTGATCTATCAGGTCACAGCCTCGCTACTGCAACCCTGGGTCGGGATGTACACCGACAAGCGCCCGCTGCCGTGGTTGTTGCCGTCGGGCATGGTGATGACCTTGATCGGCGTGGCCTTGCTGGCGTTTGCCGGCAGCTACGCGATGTTGCTGGTCGCGGCGGCAGTGGTCGGCGTGGGTTCGGCAACGTTTCACCCGGAGGCCTCACGGGTGGCGCGGCTGGCGTCGGGCGGGCGTTTTGGCATGGCGCAGTCGACGTTTCAGGTCGGTGGCAATACCGGGTCGGCGATTGGCCCGTTGCTGACCGCTGCGGTGGTGATTCCCTATGGGCAATCGGCAATTGCCTGGTTCATGCTCGCCGCAGCGCTGGCGATCTGGGTGCTGGTGCGCCTGGCCGGCTGGAACCTGCGTCATGGTCAGGCGACACTCAAGCGCATGCCGCCCAGTCAGGCCTCGGGCTTGACCCGAAACCAAGTCATTCGTGCGATGGTGGTGATCTGCCTGTTGATGTTTGCCAAGTTCGTCTACATCGCCTCGTTCACCAACTACTTCACGTTCTACCTGATCGAACGCTTTGACCTGAGCGTGCAGCAGAGCCAGCTGTATCTGTTCGTGTTTCTGGCGGCTGTGGCGCTGGGCACCTTTGTCGGCGGGCCGGTGGGTGACCGCATCGGGCGCAAGGCGGTGATCTGGGTATCGTTCCTGGGCGTGGCACCGTTTGCGCTGGCGTTGCCTTACGCCAACCTGGCCTGGACGGCGGTGCTGGCGGTGGCCATCGGGCTGGTGATGTCGTCGGCGTTCGCCGCTTTGGTGGTCTACGCCCAGGAAGCGGTGCCGGGCCGGGTCGGCATGGTCTCGGGCGTCATGTTCGGCCTGATGTTCGGCATCAGCGGCATCGGTGCGGCGGGCCTGGGTGAGCTGGCCGATGTGCACGGGATTATCTGGGTGTACAAGCTGATTGCCTGGCTGCCCTTATTGGGACTGGTCACGGCGTTGTTGCCCAAGACCCGGAAAAGCTGATACCCATACACCATGATCAGATCGCTGCAAGAACACGTGGCTGAAATCGACGCCAGCGCCTGGATGATGACTAGCAGCGCCACCGATTACCCGGAAAACTGGTTCATCGCCCCCCATAGCCATGAAAAGCATCAGCTTATCTATGCCATCGAAGGCGTGATGGTGGTGCATTCGGCAGACTGCCAATGGGTGGTGCCGCCCAGCCGTGGCATCTGGATGCCGTGCGGGCAAGAACATGCCGTGCGCTGCGTGGGCACGGTGAAGATGCGCAGCGTGTTCGTGCAGCCCGATTGCAAGCCGGGTTTGCCGACGCAAACCAAGGCAGTGAGCATTTCGGCGCTGCTCAGCGAGTTGATCAAGGCCTCGGTAGGGCTGGACATGAACACGCCAGAGGACTCTCGACCGGGTCGAATCATGCGCCTGATCCTCGATGAGATCGTCACCCTGCCGACCCTGCCGCTGGCACTTAGGCAACCGATGGATGCACGCCTGAAAACCATCTGCGCCACTTTGCAGGACAACCCCGGCGACAACAGCACCTTGAGTGACTGGGCGCAGCATCTGCGGGTGGATGAAAAAACCATCCAGCGTTTATTCCACAAGGACACCGGCATGACCTTTGGCCAATGGCGCCAGCAAGCCCGGCTGCTGACCGCGCTGGAGCAGATGGCCTGTGGCGAGCGGATTATCGATGTGGCCTTGCACCTGGGTTATGAAAGCCCGAGTGCGTTTACCACGATGTTCAAGAAACAGTTTGGTGTGACGCCCAGTGGTTTTTTCAGATAGAAGCCAGCTGGGCCGTCAAGCGTTTGATTATCCAGACAGGGTGGAGCTTACATCTTCATCCGCTCTCGATACGCTTGCACCATGTCTTTGCTGACATCTTCCTTGAAGCATAACGGCGCATAACCGCCTGGGCGGCTGTAAGCACTGCGCTTACCGCAACGGCTGCCGTTACGGGCCGCGTTGTAAGGGCATGGGCAGTTGCCCGAATAAGACGCAATGGAGTCATCGATCAGACGCTGAATGATGGTTGAATCGGAGACTCTGGTTTCTTTTGCGCCTACTGACACTGCACACAGCAGCACTGACAGGGCGATAAAACGGGTCGCAAATGTTGTCATGGCCTTTCCCTGGTTCGACAGATGAATAATCCGGCGAACTTTTACCATGATATTATTGAGCCATCACTTATTTTCTGACAGCAGGTATCGAGATTCTGCTGATAAGATTTCGCCTTGCAACAGTTCTGAAAATACTTCTCAAGAAACCCCTCATGTCACGAAAACGCTCTTTCCGCCCCTCTCCTTTGCTTGAGTTCGTCAGTGCGCTGCCCTGGTGGCTGGGCCTTACGCTGGCCGTGGTTTCAGGTGCGTGGCTGCACTCACTGGCCACTGCACCTGTGACGGTGGATGTGCAGCATATGCAGGTAACGCTGATCAGCGGCGCTATCAAGGGCGGCGCTTATTTTGCGCAGTTTTGTGTGCCGATGCTGCTGGTACTCGGCGCCGTTGCCTCGTTTTTCAGACAGCGCAAGCGCCGACAGCAGCGCGACGGGAACACAGTACCGGACGCTGAAACCCAGGTCAGTCAACCGCAGGTTGCCGTCCCTGCCCCAAAGGTTGTCGCGCAACCGGTCACCACTCAAGTGCCCAAAGCCAGACCAAAGGTCAAAGCGCAGCCTGCCCGGCCCCTCACGCCCGCAGCACCGGCAGCACCGGCCTGCCCGCATTGCAAGCAGACCATGGTCATGAAAGTGGCGCGCACCGGTGCCAATGCCGGTGGCAACTTCTGGGGCTGTTCGGGCTATCCGAAGTGTCGTGGCATCCGCGCGATCTTTGCGCCGTTGCCGTCGAAACGGGTACAGAAATGAACACCCTCTTCCCCATCCCCAACCTCGCCGCGAAGGAGCGCTACGAATACTGGCAGGACGTGGTCTGTACCACCTACGGCCCCACCACCAACAAGTGCCTGAGCGACCAGCGTTTCGACGGCGCCCTGGATGTACGCACGGTCGGCGGCGTCACTTATAGCCGCATACAGTCCATCCCCATCGAATACAACCGTCCGCAACCGGGTGATCACTGCGATCAGTTTTTCCTCACCCTGACCCTGTGTGAAGAAACCTTTGTCTCGCAAGCAGGCCGCGACTCACGACAGGCGCTGGGCGATATGGTCCTGTACGACGGGGCCCAGCCTTACCGCAACGTCTTCCCCAAGGGCGACAACCAGATCGTCGTGGTCATCCCGCGCCCGCTGCTGCTCAGCCATATGCCCAAGGCGAATGACTTTGTCAGCCGCACCCTGTCGATGCAGTCGCCGCTGGGACGGCTCGCCAACTCGATGGTCATGGAGATGTGGAACGCCCCCGTGCTGCCTGCAGCGGCCGGCCAGCGCCTCAACAGCTCGCTGCTGGACGTCATGGCCACCGCGTTCGAAACGGCCTTTGCACACTCCGAACCTGCGGTCAAACCGCATCAGGCCATCCAGTTGCAACGTATCAAGCAGTATTTGCTGGATAACCTGCACGACCCGCAAATGACCATAGACGCCATTGCCTTGGCCACCTTCGTCTCGCCGCGCACCCTGAACCGCTTGTTCGCCAGCGAAGGCACCACCGCGATCCGCTGGCTCTGGACGCAACGCCTGGGCGCCTGTCACCAGGCGCTGCTGGCCGGGCGCTTCAGCCAGGTCACGGAGGCGGCGTTGTCGTTCGGCTTCACCAACCTCTCGCACTTCAGCCACGCCTTCAAACGCGCCTACGGCGTCACCCCACAGCAGTTGCTGCGCCCCCAGTAACGCTTGGCGTTCCGGCCACAGCGTCTGGCGGGCCGGATAAAGCCGGCCACCTCGCGCAAGCGCACCATCGCCCGCAGATGCCCACTGAAGGCGTCACGCTCTACTTCTTCATCGCTGCCATAACATTAATAAAAGAGGTGCGCCATGAACCGCCCACGCTGTCCACGGACGGTGGCCGGTCTGAGCGATTGGCGTACAGCGCACACCACCTGACTGGCTGAACAAAGCGCCTGAGGCCTTGAGGCCTCAGCATTTCTTCATCCCAGCCCATTGCCTGATGAGCCTGAAACCATGAGCACTAGCGAATCGAAAACCCTGCGTCTGTTCTTCCCGCAATGGCAAGGCGGCAACAACCCGCCCTACCATTTCGGCGCGCAACTGCTGGCCTGGCTGGCGCCTGCGCATGAAGGCCCGAGTGAAGAAGTCCAGGTCGCGCAGCCTTCTGAGACCCCGCTGCAAATAGAAGACGGCATTCGTGGGCGCAGCGCGCTGTTCGAGCAATACCTGGACGCCCGCCGCCTGATCGACAAGAACCGCCCTGACCGGCTGGTGGTGCTGGGCGGCGATTGCCTGGTCGACCTGGCGCCGTTCGCCTATCTCAACGAACGCTACGACGGCGATCTCGCGGTGCTGTGGGTCGATGCACACCCCGACGTCATGACCCCGGCCGATTACCCCAATGCCCACGCGCATGTGCTGGGCAACCTGCTCGGCCAGGGCGACGCGCAGTTCGCCGGCACCGTCAACCAGCCGCTCAAGCCGCAAAACGTGATGTATGCAGGCCTCAAGGAAACCTCCGAGGGTGAGACGGCGTTTATCCAGCGCTTTGGGCTGAAACACGCAAGCCCTGCAGAGCTCGCCGACTCCAGCGCCCCGGTGCTGGAATGGTTCAAGGCTACCGGTGCGCGGCACCTGGCGATTCACCTGGACCTGGACGTGCTGGACCCTGCGCTGTTTCGCGCATTGCTGTTCGCCAACCCGCAAACTCCGGGCGAGTGGGACCAAGTGCCGCAGGGCAAGATGAGCATCGATCAAGTGGTGCGCCTGCTGGCCGATATAGCGACGGTAGCGGATGTGGTCGGGCTGGGCATTGCCGAACACCTGCCGTGGGATGCACTGGCGCTGAAAAACATGCTGGCGAAACTGCCGCTGATTGGTTCGGCCCGCCGCGATTGATAACTGTCCTGTTTTGTTAATGGAGCCTTGTTGACGTCCTCCCCCACCTCGATCTTCGATCGGCGCCACAGGCGCAAAGGAAGGGGATTCCTGCTTCACAGAGCACAGCCTCAGGCTACTTGAGCCATCGGTCTTACACGCTCTCCACAGGCTAAAACCGTGAGCCCCACGGCTTTGATATTCTTTGCAGCATTGG